>NZ_JBVHWK010000026.1:0-119149 GCF_055569445.1 Streptomyces sp. NPDC029122
CCCCCCCCCCCCCCCCCCCCCCCCCCCCCCCCCCCCCCCCCCCCCCCCCCCCCCCCCCCCCCCCCCCCCCCCCCCCCCCCCCCCCCCCCCGGTGCGTTCACACTGCTGGGCTGTGCGGGTACTGCCGGGTGGGGCCGTTGTTACTTGTTGATGCGGTTCGCGATTTCCTTGTCCGCGTCCGCGCCCGCCTTGGCGGCGTCCTCACCCTTCAGGACCTTGGTCATGAACTCCTTGATCGGGTTCGGCTCGGTCTCGACGTTGGCCCAGCCCGCGGTCACCGGGGTGATCTTGCCGTTGAGGCCGGCCTTGGCCATGGCCTCGGCGAAGGAGCCGGCGGCCGGGGTGAAGTTCGCGCCGACCTGGTTCGGCAGCAGCGCGCCCTTGACCTCGGCCGCGTACTTGGTCATCTGGTCCTTGCCGGTGGCGAGGGCCAGCCACTCCTTGGCGAGCTCCTTGTTCTTGGAGCGCTCGGCCACGGCGAGGTTCGAGCCGCCGAGGAAGACGGTGCCGGACTTGTCGGCCGTCTTGCCCGGGATCGGGAAGTAGCCGAAGTCGGCTTCCTTGCCCGCGTCCTTCAGGGCCTTCTCGGCACCGCCGGCCTCCCAGCCGAGGCCGATCCAGGAGGAGACGCCGCCCTTGGGGACGATGTCGGTGGACTGCTGCGGGGTGGCCTCGTCCTTGTCCTTGGGGGCGGTGGAGAAGGACTGGAGCTTCTTGTAGAAGTCCATCGCGGAGGCGGCCTGCGGGGTGCCCAGCTGGCCCTTCCACTTGGCGCCGTCCTTGACGGCGAGGTCGCCGCCCTCGTCCCAGATGAAGCCGGCGAGGACGTACCAGCTCTGGCCGGGGAGGTAGATCGGCTGCGCGGAGGGGTCGGACGCCTTCAGCTTCTCCAGACCGGCGATCCACTCGTCGCGGGTCTTCGGCGGGGTGACGCCGGCCTTCTCGTAGGCCTTCTTGTCGTAGACGACGACGCGGCTGGCGGCGTACCAGGGGGCGGAGTAGAGCTTGCCGTCGACCTCGGCGGAGGCGAGCATGCTCTTCTGCCAGGCGTCGGCGCCGAGCTTGGCCTTGTCCTTCGTCAGGTCGGCGAGGCCGCCGGTGACCGCGTAGCCGGCGGTCTGGGTGTTGCCGAGCTCAAGGACGTCCGGAGGGGTGTTCTCGGAGAGGGCCGTGGTGACCTTCTCCTGGATGCCCGTCCACTTCTGCTCCTCGACCTTGACCGTGACACCGGGGTGCTTGGCCGAGAACTCCTTGTTGACCTGCTCGATCCACGCCTTGGGTGCGGAGCCGTCCATCACCCAGACGGTGATCTCCTTGGCGCCACCCGACGCGTCGGCGTTCGGCTTGTCGTCGCCGCCATTGCCGCACGCCGCGACTCCGACCATCATGCCCACGACACCGACCGCCGCAATGAGCTTGCGCTTCACGCCACCCTCCTCAGGGATGCTGCTGCACCTTCCCTCGCCCGCCGCGGTGACGTACGTACCAAGTACTGCCGTGGGGCCGGGATCTGATCCATATTGGTTTAGACCAGTACCGGGAGCTTGGCCTAGACCTTTAGGGGTGTCAAGGGTCTAATGAGCGGGTGCTCGGTCCGTTATCGGACCGACACCTCGGGGCGGGGAGGAGGCCTGCCCTCCCACCCGTGTCACCATGTGACCGCACATATCGGAGGAGCCGGTGACGGCAGCGAAACTGGAGTCGGGAAGGCGGGCGGCGATGGCCACCGAAGGGGCGACCACGGAGCCGGAAGGCGGGCCGGCCACTCGAACGGCGCGTGTGCCCAAGTACTACCGACTCAAGCGGCACTTGCTCGACATGACCGAAACGCTGCCCCCCGGGACTCCGGTGCCGCCGGAGCGCACGCTCGCGGCCGAGTTCGACACCTCCCGCACCACCGTCCGGCAGGCCCTGCAGGAGCTCGTCGTCGAGGGCCGGCTGGAGCGCATCCAGGGCAAGGGCACCTTCGTCGCCAAGCCCAAGGTCTCACAGCCGCTCCAACTCTCCTCCTACACCGAGGACATGCGGGCCCAGGGGCTGGAACCCACCTCGCAGCTCCTGGACATCGGGTACGTCACCGCCGACGACACCCTCGCGGGCCTGCTGAAGATCACCACCGGCGGACGCGTGCTGCGCATCGAGCGGCTGCGCCTGGCGAGCGGCGAGCCGATGGCCATCGAGACCACCCACCTGTCGGCCAAGCGCTTCCCGGCGCTGCGCCGTTCCCTCGCCAAGTACACCTCGCTCTACACCGCCCTCGCGGAGGTGTACGACGTCCGCCTCGCGGAAGCCGAGGAGACCATCGAGACCTCCCTGGCGACCCCGCGCGAGGCGGGACTGCTCGGCACGGACGTGGGCCTGCCGATGCTGATGCTCTCGCGCCACTCCCTCGACGCCGACGGAGAACCGGTCGAATGGGTGCGATCGGTATATCGCGGCGACCGTTACAAGTTCGTTGCCCGTCTCCAGCGACCTGTCACGTGATCACTGGTTGACTGCCCTTCCACCTGGGGTGGACGCTCGTACCGCTATGCGGACGGGGGCTTACATCCACGGGTGGGACCCCCGTAGATTCCCTGCGCTCACGCAGATGATCAACGAGGGGACGAGGATCATGCCGGAACCGGAAGCAACAGGTACGGACGGGGCTCCGACAGCGGGAGGAGCGGCGGGTCCGGGCCCCGGCACGGGCTCGCCCTCGCCCTCGGGAAGGCCCTCTCCGCGGTCCGTGGCGATCTGGGTGGGCGTGGCCCTCGTCGGCGCCCTCGGGTGGGGCGTGCTGGCGCTCTCCCGGGGTGAGGAGATCTCCGCCGCCTGGCTGCTCGCCGCCGCGCTGGGCTCGTACGCCATCGCCTACCGCTTCTACGCGCGGTTCATCGCCGACCGCGTACTGAAGGTCGACAAGACGCGGGCCACCCCCGCCGAACGCCTCGACAACGGTGTCGACTTCCATCCCACCGACCGGCGCGTGCTCTTCGGCCACCACTTCGCCGCCGTCGCCGGCGCCGGCCCCCTGGTCGGCCCGGTCCTCGCCGCGCAGATGGGCTACCTGCCGGGCACCATCTGGATCGTCGCGGGCGTCATCTTCGCCGGCGCCGTCCAGGACATGGTGACCCTGTTCTTCTCCACGCGGCGCGACGGCCGTTCGCTCGGCCAGATGGCCCGGGACGAGATCGGCCCCGTCGGCGGGGCCGCCGCCCTGATAGCCGTGTTCGTCATCATGGTCATCCTGCTGGCGGTGCTCGCGCTGGTCATCGTCAACGCGCTGGCGCACTCCCCCTGGGGTGTCTTCTCCATCGGCATGACCATCCCGATCGCCCTCTTCATGGGCGTCTACCTGCGCGTCCTGCGCCCGGGCCGGGTCACCGAGGTCTCCTTCATCGGCGTCGCGCTGCTGCTGCTCGCGATCGTCGCCGGCGGCTGGGTCGCCGAGTCCTCCTGGGCGGACACCTTCACCCTGGAGAAGGAGACGCTGGTCATCTGGATGGTCGTGTACGGCTTCGTCGCCTCGGTGCTGCCGGTGTGGCTGCTGCTCGCGCCCCGCGACTACCTGTCCACCTTCATGAAGGTGGGCACCATCGCGCTGATGGCGATCGGCGTGGTCCTCGCGATGCCGACGCTGAAGATGCCCTCGGTCACCGACTTCGCCTCGCGCGGCGACGGCCCGGTCTTCGCCGGGGCGATGTTCCCCTTCGTCTTCATCACCATCGCCTGCGGGGCCCTGTCCGGGTTCCACTCGCTGGTCGCCTCGGGCACCACCCCGAAGATGATCCAGAAGGAGACCCAGGTCCGGATCATCGGCTACGGCGCCATGCTGACCGAGTCCTTCGTCGCCGTCATGGCGGTGATCGCGGCGTGCATCATCGAGCCCGGCCTGTTCTTCGCGGTCAACTCCCCCGGCGGCGTGGTCGGCACCACCGTCCAGAGCGCCTCGGAGGCGGTGACCAACCTCGGCTTCGCCATCAGCCCGGACGCCCTCGCTCAGGCCGCGAAGGACGTGGAGGAGGCCAGCCTGCTGTCCCGTACGGGCGGTGCGCCGACCTTCGCGCTCGGCATGTCGGAGATCTTCTCGGCGGTGGTCGGCGGCACCGCGATGAAGGCCTTCTGGTACCACTTCGCCATCATGTTCGAGGCCCTGTTCATCCTGACCACCGTCGACGCGGGCACCCGCGTCGGCCGGTTCATGCTCCAGGACACCCTCGGCAACGTCCACAAGTCCTTCAAGAACGTCAGCTGGAAGCCGGGCGTGTGGCTCGCGAGCGCCGTCGTGGTCGGCGGCTGGGGCTACTTCCTGTGGGTCGGCGTGAAGGACCCGCTGGGCGGCATCAACCAGCTCTTCCCGCTGTTCGGCATCGCGAACCAGCTGCTCGCGGCGGTCGCGCTGGCCGTCTGCACCACGCTGCTGGTCAAGTCCGGGCGGCTCAAGTGGGCCTGGGTCACCGCCGTTCCGCTGGCCTGGGACGTGGCCGTCACCCTCACGGCGAGCTACCAGAAGGTCTTCTCCGACGACGTGAAGGTCGGTTTCTTCGCGCAGCGCGACAAGTACCAGACCGGCATCGACGCCGGGAAGGTGCTCCCGCCGGCCAAGAACATGGACGACATGCACACCGTGGTCACCAACGCGACGGTCGACGGGGTCCTGTCGGCGCTGTTCGCGGTCCTGATCATCATCGTGCTGGCGGACGCGGCCCGGACCTGCCTCAAGGCCATCGCCCACCCCGAGTCCGTCCGCCTCTCCGAGGTGCCGTGGAGCGAGTCGAAGATCATCGCCCCGGCCGGGCTCATCGCCACGGCCGAGGAGAAGGCCGAGCTCGCGGCCGCCGGCCTCGACGGGCGCGGCAGCCCGGCCAAGGAACCGGTCGCGTGAGCCGGGTGCGCGGGGCGCTGGCGAAGGCGCGGTTCTTCGTACGGGAGTTCTCCGGCGAGGCCGCGTACGACCGCTACGTCGCGCACGCCCGCTCGCACGACCCGGACGCCGAGGTCCTGACCCGGCGCGCCTTCGAGCGGGCCCGTACCGACGCCCGCGAGGCGGACCCGCGCGAGGGCTTCCGCTGCTGCTGAGCCCGTACCGCGGGCACGAAGGGCCCCGCCCCACCGGCGGGGCCCTTCGACGTGTGGGCCCTTCGGCGCACCGGCGCGGGTCGCGCACACTCGATGGCATGGACTTGGAGATCAGAACGGCACGCACCGACGAGTACGAGCGGCTCGGGGAGATCACAGGGCTGGCCTACACCGGTGACGGGCTGCTGGACCTGAACGACGACGACACCTACCTCAACGTCCTGCGCGACGTCGCCGGCCGGGCGGGCGAGGGCGATGTGCTCGTCGCCGCGCAGGACGGCCGGGTGCTCGGCGGCGTGACCTTCGCCGCACCCGGGAGCCGGCTCGCGGACGTGGCCGGGCCGCACGAGGCCGAGTTCCGCATGCTCGCGGTGGCTCCCGAGGCGCGCGGGAAGGGCGTCGGGGAGGCCCTCGTACGGGCCTGCGCGGAGCGGGCGCGGGCCCTGGAGGGGGTCACGGCCCTGGTCCTGTCCACCCAGCCGGCGATGACAGGCGCCCAGCGGATCTACGAACGGCTGGGTTTCGTACGCACTCCGGATCTCGACTGGTCGCCGATCCCGGCCCTGAAGCTGCTGACCTACCGTCTGGAGCTGTAGCCATACCGACACAACATGTGGGGGGTCGCGCAAGGATGGCCCCCCACATGTATGCTCGTGCTCGCTGTCGTCGCAGGGGAATCCGGTGCGAATCCGGAACTGTCCCGCAACGGTATGAAGTGCACCCATTGGTGTCACCGCAGTCCGAGGACCTGCCGACAGTGCGCCCGGGTCGACCGAACCGGGTGCCGACACGTCCGGGCTTCGCGGTTGGGCCGGTGGACGCCGTGCGGTGAGTACGCGATCCCGTCGCGCCCGCACGCGCCTCCCCCTGCCCCGATCCGCCGACGACCGGGCCGAGCGAGGGAGAGCTCCCGCCGTGACCATCGCGCCTTCCGCACCGCGCGCCGAGTCCGTTTCTGGCGACACCACCGAAGGCCCGGGGGCCGCGCTGCTGCGTACTCTCACCGAGCTGACCGCCGACCTCCCCGACACCGACCCCGGCCGGGTCGCCGCCGCCGCGCTGCGCGGACGCAGCTCCGCGGCCGACGAGGCCGAGCTGCGCGGGCTGGCCACCGAGGCCGCGGCGGGCCTGATCTCCGAGGACCCGGCCTACTCCCGCCTCGCCGCCCGCCTGCTGACGCTGGCCGTGGCCGACGAGGCCGCCGGCCAGGGCGCCACCTCCTTCGCCGAGTCGGTCGCCGTCGGCCACCGCGAGGGCCTGATCGCCGACCGGACCGCCGCGTTCGTCGCCGCCCACGCCGGCCGGCTGAACGCGCTGGTCGAGCACGCGCTCGCCGAGGGCGCGGACGACCGCTTCGGCTTCTTCGGCCTGCGCACCCTGCACAGCCGCTACCTGCTGCGGCACCCGCACACCCGCCAGGTGATCGAGACCCCGCAGTACTTCATGCTGCGCGTGGCCTGCGGTCTCGCGGAGGACGAGAGCGTCCAGGCCGTCGAGGAAGTGGCCTCGCTCTACCGGCTGATGAGCCGCCTCGACTACCTGCCGTCCTCCCCCACGCTCTTCAACTCCGGCACCCGCCACCCGCAGATGTCCTCCTGCTACCTGCTGGACTCCCCGCTGGACGAGCTGGACTCGATCTACGACCGCTACCACCAGGTGGCCCGCCTCTCCAAGCACGCCGGCGGCATCGGCCTCTCGTACTCCCGCATCCGCGCCCGCGGTTCGCTGATCCGCGGCACCAACGGCCACTCCAACGGCATCGTGCCGTTCCTGAAGACCCTCGACGCCTCCGTCGCCGCCGTGAACCAGGGCGGGCGCCGCAAGGGTGCCGCGGCCGTCTACCTGGAGACCTGGCACGCGGACATCGAGGAGTTCCTGGAGCTGCGCGACAACACCGGCGAGGACCAGCGCCGCACGCACAACCTCAACCTGGCGCACTGGATCCCGGACGAGTTCATGCGCCGTGTGAACGCCGACGCCGACTGGTCGCTGTTCTCCCCGGCCGACGTCCCCGAGCTGGTGGACCTGTACGGCGAGGAGTTCGACGCCGCCTACCTCAAGGCGGAGGCGGCGGGCCTCGCGAAGAAGACCATGCCGGCCCGCGACCTGTACGGCCGCATGATGCGCACCCTCGCGCAGACCGGCCAGGGCTGGATGACCTTCAAGGACGCCTCGAACCGGACCGCGAACCAGACCGCGCTCCCCGGCACCGTCGTCCACTCCTCCAACCTCTGCACCGAGATCATCGAGGTCACCAACGACGGCGAGACCGCCGTCTGCAACCTCGGCTCGGTCAACCTCGGCGCGTTCGTCGTCGACGGCCGGATGGACTGGGAGCGCCTGGACGAGACCGTCCGCACGGCCGTGACCTTCCTCGACCGCGTCGTCGACATCAACTTCTACCCGACCGAGCAGGCCGGCCGGTCCAACGCCAGGTGGCGTCCGGTGGGCCTGGGCGCGATGGGCCTCCAGGACGTCTTCTTCAAGCTGCGCCTGCCCTTCGACTCCGCCGAGGCGAAGGCCCTGTCCACACGGATCTCCGAGCGGATCATGCTGGCCGCGTACGAGGCCTCCTGCGACCTCGCCGAGCGCAGCGGCCCGCTCCCGGCCTGGGCCGAGACCCGTACCGCGCAGGGCGTCCTGCACCCCGACCACTACGACGTCGAGCCCACCTGGCCCGAGCGCTGGGACGCCCTGCGCGCCCGGATCGCGAAGACCGGCATGCGCAACTCGCTGCTCCTCGCCATCGCCCCGACGGCCACCATCGCCTCGATCGCGGGCGTGTACGAGTGCATCGAGCCGCAGGTCTCCAACCTCTTCAAGCGCGAGACGCTCAGCGGTGAGTTCCTCCAGGTCAACGCCTACCTGGTGGAGGACCTCAAGGAGCTCGGGGTGTGGGACGCGCAGACCCGGGAGGCGCTGCGCGACTCCTCCGGCTCCGTCCAGGGCTTCGGCTGGATCCCGGCGGAGATCCGCGAGCTGTACCGCACGGCGTGGGAGATCCCGCAGCGCGGCCTGATCGACATGGCGGCGGCCCGTACCCCGTACCTGGACCAGAGCCAGTCGCTCAACCTGTTCCTGGAGACGCCCACCATCGGCAAGCTCAGCTCGATGTACGCGTACGCCTGGAAGCAGGGCCTGAAGACCACGTACTACCTGCGCTCCCGCCCGGCGACGAAGATCGCCCGCGCCGCGTCCGGCGCCGCCGCCGTCCCGGCCGCCGCCACTCCCCTCCCGCAGGCCGTCGACGCCGAGGCGCTGGCCTGCTCCCTTGAGAACCCCGAGTCCTGCGAGGCCTGCCAGTAATGAGCTCCAACGACCAGAAGAACCTTCTCGACCCGGGCTTCGAACTGACCCTGCGTCCGATGCGCTACCCGGACTTCTACGAGCGCTACCGGGACGCGATCAAGAACACCTGGACGGTGGAGGAGGTCGACCTCCACTCCGACGTCGCCGACCTGGCGAAGCTGACGCCGTCCGAGCAGCACATGATCGGCCGTCTGGTGGCGTTCTTCGCGACGGGCGACTCGATCGTCGCGAACAACCTGGTGCTGACGCTGTACAAGCACATCAACTCCCCGGAGGCGCGCCTGTACCTGTCGCGCCAGCTGTTCGAGGAGGCCGTGCACGTCCAGTTCTACCTGACGCTGCTCGACACCTACCTGCCCGACCCCGACGACCGCGCGGCGGCCTTCGACGCGGTGGAGAACATCCCCTCCATCCGTGAGAAGGCGCAGTTCTGCTTCAAGTGGATGGACTCGGTCGAGAAGATCGACCGGCTGGAGACGGCCGCCGACCGGCGCCGTTTCCTGCTGAACCTGATCTGCTTCGCCGCGTGCATCGAGGGCCTGTTCTTCTACGGCGCCTTCGCGTACGTGTACTGGTTCCGTTCGCGCGGCCTGCTGCACGGTCTGGCGACGGGCACCAACTGGGTGTTCCGTGATGAAAGCGCCCACATGGGCTTCGCCTTCGAGGTGATCGACACGGTCCGCAAGGAGGAGCCGGAGCTCTTCGACGACGCCCTCCAGCAGCAGGTCACCGACATGCTGAAGGAGGCCGTCGAGGCGGAGCTGCAGTTCGGCCGGGACCTGTGCGGTGACGGCCTGCCGGGCATGAACACCGAATCGATGCGCGAGTACCTGGAGTGCGTCGCCGACCAGCGCCTGGTCCGCCTCGGCTTCCCGCCGGTGTACGGCTCGCAGAACCCGTTCTCCTTCATGGAGCTCCAGGGCGTCCAGGAGCTGACCAACTTCTTCGAGCGCCGCCCGTCGGCCTACCAGGTCGCGGTGGAGGGCACCGTCGACCTGGACGAGGACTTCTAGGCCGCGGTCGCGGCCCGCGGCGGCCCCGCCCGTGGTTCCACGGCGGGGCCGCCGTGCTGTCCGGCGGAGGGGTGGCCCGCTTACTCCTTGCAGGTCAGATTGGCGGTCGCCTGCGCGGTCTTGCCCTGCGAGGGGCCGTTGTCGATCACGATCTTCTAGGTGACGGTGGCCGTCGCCGCACCGGCCGGAACGGCCGCCTGGTCGGTCACGTTCTTGATCTCGCCCTGCGGGACGGAGAACTCGATGGTCCCCGGCACCTTTCCGGAGGCCCGCTCCCAGTGGTACTGGACGGTGCCGCTGCCGAAGCCCACCAGGATCGCGGTGAACTTGACGCCCTGGGCGCAGTCGGCCTCGCCGCTCGCCGGAGTGGCCGTGACGTCCAGGTCGCGGATGGTGACGTTGCGGGAGGCGTTGCCCTTCCGGCGGTCCTCCTCGCCCTCCTTCTCGCCCGCCTTGCCGCCCTTGACCTGCCCCTCCTTGAAGCCGGCCTCGTAGCCCTTGCCGTATCCGTCCTGGAAGGCCTTGAGCTCCAGTTCCTGGCACTGGTCGGCCGTGAGGCCCGGCTTCTTCTTGAACGCGTCGTCGTAGGTCTGGCGGTACGAGTCCGCGAAGCCGTCGGCCCGGCCGTCCTTGAGGCCCTCGGCATGGCCCACCCGGAAGGCGGCGCCGTGCAGTTTGACCGCGTCACAGGAGGGCTTCGCGGCCGCCACGGTGGCGGAGATGGTCTTCATGTCCCTGCCCAGCCCGCCGACGGCGCGGGGCAGGAGTCTCACGGTGAGCGTCCTGGCGCCGGGCTTGGCGTCCTTCTCGACCTGGACGAAGGCGTCGTGGGTCACGGAGGTGCCGGGCATTCCGAGGTTGAAGCAGCTGGTGCCGCCGCCGCCCCCGCCCTCCAGCTTGATCTCCGTGCACGACTCCTGGCCGCCAGGGGCCTTGGTGTTCATCACGACGACCTTCACGCTGCCCCTGGAACCGGGTGTCATGGTGCCGGAGGCCTCGGCGGAGGTGATCGAGACATCGCCGTCCGCCACGGCTCCTGGGGCGCACACCAAGGCCAGCGGGAAGGCCATGGGAAGGGCGGCGGCCACGCGCATACGGCGCTTCATGATGGATCCTTCCGCCTACCTCCCCTTGGGCGTGTTCGCGGCGTGCGTCACTTCCATGCTGGCCCGCCCGGGAGACCCTGTCGAACGCGGCCCCCCGACTGCGCGGGCGGGCCCGGGCTCAGTGGGCGACGGTGCCCCGGCGCCACGCGGCGGAGCGGGTGCCGGCCCGGTTTCCGGCCCGGCGGGGACCGGACGCCGCCCGGCGCGGCGCCGGATCCCGGCGGGCCGCCGCGGCGAGCTGCCGGTCGGTCCGGCGCTCGTGCAGCGCCCCGTACAGGGCGGGGGCGAGGAGCAGGGCGGCCACGGCGAGGACGGTCAGGTAGTCGAGGAACGTGTTCATGGCTCAAAGATCGTCGGTATCGCCGGAGCCGGACAGTGGCAGGACTGTCATGGAAGAGCGAATTACTGCCACACTGGGTGCATGCTGAAGAACGTGGCGGTGGCCCTCGTCGACGGAGTGACGCCCTTCGAGTTCGGGATCTTCTGCGAGGTCTTCGGGATCGACCGGAGCGAGCAGGGACTGCCCGTGTACGACTTCGCGGTGTGCGCGGCCGAGGAAGGGCCGCTGACCATGGCGGACGTCGGTTTCACCATCGCACCGGCGCACGGGCTGGAGCGGCTGGAGGAGGCCGATCTGATCTGCCTGCCCGCCGACCGGCGGGCGCCCGTACGGGACTACCCCGAGCCCTTCCTCGACGCCCTGCGCCGGGCCGTGGACCGGGGGGCGCGGGTGCTCAGCGTGTGCAGCGGCGCCTTCGTGCTCGGTGCGGCCGGGCTGCTGGACGGGCGGCGCTGCACCACCCATTGGTTGCACGCCCCGGCGCTGGTCCGCCGCTACCCGGCGGCCCGGGTCGACCCGGACGTGCTCTACGTGGACGAGGGGGCGGTGATCACCGCCGCCGGCACCGCCTCGGGCATCGACGCCTGCCTGCACGTGGTCCGCCAGGAGCACGGGGCCGAGGTGGCCAACGCCATCGCCCGGCGGATGGTCGTACCGCCCCACCGCGACGGCGGCCAGGCCCAGTTCATCCAGCGGCCGCTCCCCCGCACCACCTGCGACACGGTCGGCGAGGTGATCGGGTGGATGGCCCGCCACCTGGACGAGGAGATCACCGTCGAGCGGCTGGCGGAGCGGGCCCGCATGTCACCCCGGACCTTCGCCCGGCGCTTCCTCCAGGAGACGGGGACCACCCCCTACCAGTGGGTGCTGCGCCAGCGGGTGCTGCTGGCGCAGGAGTTGCTGGAGGCCACGGACGACACGGTGGACGCCATCGCGGGCCGCAGCGGCTTCGGAACCGCGGCGGCCCTGCGCCACCACTTCCTGCGGACCCTGGGCACCACCCCGAACACCTTCCGCCGCGCCTTCCGGGGGCCTCGCACCGCGGCCTGACCGCAGCCCAACGGCCGGTAATAGCTCATGACTTGACATTCCGGAGGCGCGGCTCTGGCCGCGCTCCGCCGGCGGTGATGTCATCCGGTTACGCCGGCCGCGCCCCGCACCCCCCACACACGAAGGCCCCGCTCCGGAACCGGAGCGGGGCCTTCGTCCGTGTGCGGCGCGCGGCCGGGATCAGTCGTTCGGGACGATCTCATAGCGCGGGGTGTTCTCCGCCATCTGGCGCAGCGCGTCCTTGCGGTCGCGCTTCGAGAGGCGGTCGATGTACAGGTACCCGTACAGGTGGTCGGTCTCGTGCTGGAGGCAGCGCGCGAAGTAGCCCGTGCCGCGGACCTTGATCGGGTTGCCCTGGGCGTCCTGGCCGGTGACCTCGGCGTAGTCCGGGCGGGCCAGCGAGGCGTACGCGGTCGGGACCGACAGGCAGCCCTCGTTCGAGTCGTCCAGCACGCGGGAGCCGGCCGGCAGTTCGACGAGCTTCGGGTTGACCACCACGCCGGTGTGGCGCACGCCGTCGTCGTCCGGGCAGTCGTAGACGAAGACCTTGGCGTCGACGCCGATCTGGTTGGCGGCCAGGCCCACGCCCTCGGCGGTCTTCTGGCTGGCGAACATGTCGTCGATCAGCTGCGCCAGCTCGTCGCCGAACTCCGTGACGTCCTTGCACTCGCGGTGCAGCACCGGGTTGCCGACCACCGTGATCGGGCGGGACGTACCGCGCTCGCGGTAGGCGAGCTCGCGCGCCTCACAGTCCTCGGTGTCCACGACGTAGCCCTCGTCGTCGATCGGGGTCACCTGGTTCTCCTGCTGCGCCATGTCCGCCGTACGCCTTCCCTCAAGTCCGTGGTGTGCCCGTACAGCCTACGGCCCTGGGTCAGCAGACTTCCTCGAGATCCCGCCACTCCCGGCTGTCCGGACTGTCGGCGACCCAGCCGTCGAGCAGCCCGCGCACCAGGCCCGCCGGCGCCGCGATGCCGCATTCGCGCTCGGGGACCCACAGGGAGCCGGATCCGGCCGTGCGGTGGCCGAGCGGGCCGGGGTGGCCCGGTTCGCTGTGGTCGTGCGGGTCCAGGTGGTCGCCGTTGTCCTCGCCGCTCGGCATCTCGCTCTCCGAACAGGTCCGGCACAGCAGCCGCACCGAGGAGGACCAGTCCTCGGCGGCGAAGCCGGCGTCCGAGGCCAGCTGCTCCAGGGCGTCCCGGTCGGCCTCGGTGGCCGCCTCCAGCAGCACCACCCAGGTGGGCACCGGCGAGGGGGCCCACAGCTCGATCTCGTCGAAGACCGGGTACGAGGGGCCGGCCGCGGTGACCCGCTCGCCGTGCGGCACCCCGTCGTGCAGGACGACCTCGCCCCAGCGCCGCCCGGAGGAGGGCAGCGGGATGGACAGGACCTCCATGCGGGCTGGATCGAGCCTGCGGCCCCAGACGACCTCGGCCTCGCCCTCGGGGGACAGCCGTACGGCGGCGCTGCCGAGCTCCATGCCCACCGGCTCGCCCGTCCCCGCCGTGCTGTGCGGGTCGCCGGGCACCTTCAGGCCGTACGCCTGCCAGGCCCGGCGGGCCAGCGGCCAGTCCTGGAGCGCGGTCGCGGCGATCCCGACGTTCCACCAGTCCGGGGCGCCGGTCTCCCGGTCGAGCAGGGCCACCGCGCGCAGCCCCGCCGCCCTGGCCTGCTCCCAGTCGTGCCGGAACTTGTGGAGCAGGGCCAGGTTGAACCAGGACTCGGACAGCCAGGGCTCCAGGTCCGCAGCCCTGGTCAGCAGCGCGCCCGCGTCCTCGTACCGACCGTCGCCGATCAGCGTGAACGCGCGGTCGGTGGCCTGCCGCCACGAAGCGGAGGGCCGATGCCGTACCTTCCCGAAGATCCTCACGATTCCCGCCTGCTTGGGGGCACCCCCAGCGGTGGCTGGGGGACAGGTGCAGCCTTGCGCACACCCTCACGGACACTCCTACTGCATCCAACCATGCCCGCTCGGACAGCCGCTCATTACCCATGGGTTACCCCGGCGGAACGGCTACGACTCTGCCGCGTCCTCCCCTGGCCAGAACCCTCGCCAGGGACTCCACGACCTCCGGCTGGTAGTCGCGTCCGGTGCCCAGGCGCAGCTGTTCGAGGGCGGCCAGTGAGCCGCCCGGGTGACGGTTCCCGCCCGCGAGGTCGTCGTACGCGTTGACCGCGCGCACGATCCGGGCGGCGAAGGGCTGCTCACGGTACGGATCCGCCTGGCGTTCCACGATCACCGCGACCTCGGCCGGCACCCCGGTCTGGCGCGCCACCTCACCGCCCAGCTCGGCGATCCGGCGGGCTTCGGCGGCGGGCAGGTCCGCGGTGGCTCCGGCGGGGACCGGGTCGACGAGCGAGAGCTGGCCGATGTCGTGCATCAGCGCGGCGTACTCCAGCACCGTGAGCTCCCGTTCCGACAGGCCCAGCTCGCGGCCGACCTCGCAGCTCAGGGCGGCGACCCGGCGGGCGTGCCCGGGGGCGGTGTACCCGGCGATCTCGGTGGCCCGGGCGAGGGAGGTGATGGTCTGGCGGTAGGTGGTGCGGACGGCGGTGATCCGGTGGAGGGACATCTGGGTCAGCAGCAGCGGCACGCAGAAGACCGGCAGGGCCCACAGGCCCGCCACGGCCACCCCGAGGGCCATCACGACCCCGGTGGCGCAGATCGCCGAGCCGGTGCCGGGCAGGGCGCGCAGCTCGTCGCGGAGCAGGGGCCCGTACGGCCACCCGGTGCGGGCCCCGGCCGGCACGGCGGCGAGCACGGCGTCGCACAGGGCGGTGAGGCCCAGCAGGAGCAGCAGGAACAGGACGAGGTACGGGCCCTGCCCCAGGCGGTCGCCGAGCCGCCCGGAGTGGTGGAGCGGCTGGAAGCAGGCGGCGGCGAAGGCGACGGTGAGGACCCGGCGGGCGACGTGGTCCAGGGCCGGGCCGTGGCCCCGGGCGACGTGCGGGACGATCCCGGCGAGGGCGGCCGCGACGACGACGGCGACGGTCTGGAGCACCCCGTGGTGGGTGGGGTGCCCGGCGTTCTGTCCGAGCAGGGCGTACGCGAGGGCTCCGGCGGAGCCGAGCGGTGCGGGCTGTCGGGGCCCGGCGGGCCCGGCGCCCCCGGTGGGGGGGCCCGCGGAGCCCGGGCGGGGGTCGCGTCGGGCGAGTTCGCCGAGGGCGACCAGCGTGCCGAAGGCGAGGGCGGTACCGGGCTCGACGACACCGGTCCACAGGGTGTGGCCCAGCCCGGCGGCCGCGAGCAGCCCGGCGGCGGCGCGTACCGCCCAGACGGCGAGGGCCCTCACCGGCCGCCCCCGGCCCGCCCGGCCGGATCGGCGGCCCGCGGATCCCCGGCCGGCGCACCGCCCGAGGCCGGCGTGCCGCCCGGCCCCGGCGGTGGCGGGCCCGGTGCGGCGGGGATGACCTGGAGGTCCGCGTCCGAGGTGACGACGGGGTGCCAGCCGTGCCGGCCGATGGCGGCGACCAGGGCCCGCACCATCGCCGGGTCGAACTGCGCGCCCGCGCAGCGCTCCAGCTCCGCCAGGGCGGTCTCCACCGGCCGGGCCCGGCTGTAGGAGCGGGTGGAGGTCATCGCGTCGAAGGAGTCGGCCACCGCCACCACGCGGGCCAGGACCGGGATCTGCTCCCCGCTCAGCCCGTACGGGTACCCGCGGCCGTCGACCCGCTCGTGGTGGTGCAGGATCGCGGACCGGGCCTCCCCGAGGAATCCGATGCCCCGCACCATCTCGTGTCCGTACTCGGGATGCAGTTCGATGATCCTGCGCTCCTCCGGGGTCAGGGGCCCGTCCTTGCGCAGCAGCCGGGTGGGCACGCCCAGCTTGCCGACGTCGTGCAGGATCCCGGCGATCCGCACCACCTCGAGGCGGTCGTCGCCCATGCCGAGCTCGCGGGCGATCATGGCGGAGGCCTGGCCGACCCGTTCGCTGTGCCCGCGCGTGTAGCGGTCCTTGATGTCGACGGCCTGGACGAGGGCGCGGATCGTGGCCCGGTGCGCGGCGCTCTCGCGGTGGTACTGGGCGAAGACCCAGCAGGAGATGTACATCGGCAGCAGGACGAGCAGCGCGGCCGGAACCCCGTACGGGCTGCGCCACATGACCGCCATCATCAGTCCGGCCAGCCCGTGCACGCAGTACGGGGCCAGGGAGGCGGCGGTGCCGCGCCAGGCGGTGGCGGCGGGCCGGTGTTCGGCGGCGGCCAGGACGGCCCCGTCGAGGGCGGTGAGCACCAGGCAGAAGACGACGGCCGCGACGGCCGCGGGGAGCAACACGTACGGGAAGTCGGCCACCACCCAGGCGGTGGGGCCGGCGTCCCGGCCGTTCGCCCCGGGCGGTCCGGCGCCCGCGCCGCCCCGGCCGGTGAGGGCCTGCGGGCCGCCGAGGAGCCCGTAGGCCTGCCCGGCCGCCCACGCCGCCGTCGCCTGCTGCGCGGCGTGCCAGATCCGGCGCACCCGGGCGGGCCGCTGGACGACGCTCTGGGCGAGTCCGCCCGGCAGGGCGACGAGCGCGGCGGCCGGGGGCGGCAGCAGGAAGACGGCGGCCATCACCACCGGGAGGAAGGAGCCGATGCCCTCGGGGACCCGGCGGCCCAGGACGGGGAGGCCCCGCGCCCCCTCGCAGCCGACGGAGAGGAGGGCCAGCAGGGCCACGGCGGGCCAGGGTGTCGAGGCCCCCGCGAGGAGGGCGGGGGCGGCGCAGGCCGCGGCGGCGAGAACGGCGGCCAGGACGCAGGCGCGCGCCGCCGGGGGCAGTACCCGCATGGCGCTCTCCTCCCCCGGGGGCCGGGAAAACCGGGTACCGGACAGGAGCGGTACCGCGAGGGGAGAATAGGGCGGCCCCGGAACCGAGCGGGGCCCCTTTTCGTATCGCGCCGTACGGGCGCCCCCGGATTAGCCCCTTCGAGTGAACGAAGTGGAGTTCCGGGGGCGGCGGTTCAGCGCAAGGATGCCGGCCGTTCAGCCGGTCGCGGGTCCGGCGGTGATGTCGCCTTCGGGCACGGCCTGGCCCGAACGGATCAGTTCGATCCGTCCCATGACCTTGGAGCGGAGGTCGGTCGGCACGTCGTCCGATCCGCAGCAGCGCTTGACCAGCTTCTTCACGGCCTGCTCCAGGCCGTACTTCTCGAGACAGGGATTGCATTCGCCGAAGTGCGTCTCGAACTTCGTGCAGTCACTGTCGGGCATCTCGTGGTCCAGGAACTCGTACAGATGGTCCAGGACCTCGGCGCACTCCGTCTCGTGCGGCTCTCCGCAGCTCATGAGCCCGAGCCTTTCAGGTCGTTCGACTCTCCCGCGCCGGCGGGAACCAGCCCGCGCTCACGGGCATAGTCCTCCAGCATTCCGCGGAGTTGACGGCGCCCACGGTGCAGCCGCGACATGACCGTTCCGATGGGTGTACCCATGATGTCCGCGATCTCCTTGTACGCAAAGCCCTCTACGTCGGCAAGATAGACCGCGATGCGGAACTCCTCCGGAATGGCCTGGAGCGCTTCCTTCACGTCCGAATCGGGCAGGTGGTCGAGCGCCTGCGATTCGGCGGAACGCAAACCGGTCGACATGTGCGACTCGGCACGCGCGAGCTGCCAGTCCTCGATCTCCTCGGCGGCACTGCGCTGCGGCTCGCGCTGCTTCTTGCGGTAGGAGTTGATGAACGTGTTGGTCAGGATGCGGTAGAGCCACGCCTTGAGGTTGGTGCCCTCGCGGAACTGGTGGAAGGACGCGTACGCCTTCGCGTAGGTCTCCTGGACCAGGTCCTCGGCGTCGGCCGGGTTGCGCGTCATGCGCAGTGCGGCGGAGTACATCTGGTCGAGGTAGCCGAGGGCGTCCCGCTCGAAGCGCGCGTTGCGCTCCGCGGTCGTCTCCTGTGCCTGGCCTTCGTCGGTCCCAGCGACAGGACCCACCTCCTCCGACAGCGTGGCGGCTCCGAAAGCGGATCCGCTCGAATCGGAGAATAGTCGACCATCCCGGCCCTCCGCCGCCCGAAGCGAGCCGCGCTTGGGGGCGGGCAGCACCGTCCAGTCCAGGTCAGCGGCCTGCGGACGGTTCTGGCTGATGACCTGGGTCATGCGCTCCCTCTCCTCCGACGTCTTTCCCCTGCGTTCCGACACTCCCCACAACAGGCGGCCCGGGCAGGGCATTCCCTGGTGCGCCAAGGGTTTCCGGCATGCGGCGGGGTCCGCCCGGGGCCGGGTGAGCGGGGTCACCCCGGAATCTGTCAGGTCCGGACCGCAGCCGCGCTCCCCCGGGTCGGGAACGGGGCTCAGCCGATGAGCCGGGCGAGCCACGCGGCCACCGCTCCGGTGATCACTTCCAGGGCCTCCTCCTGGGTCGGGCCGCCCTTCTTCGGCACGGCGAAACCGTGGTCGCCGGAGGCCACCTCCACCAGCTCGTACGGGTCCCCCGCGCCCGGCGGCGGGAACTCCTCGGGCCGTCCGAAGGGGTCCCGGCCGCCCTGCACCACCAGCGCGGGCCGTCCGGCGCCCAGCAGCTCCTCAGCGCGGGACTTCTCCGGCTTGCCGGGCGGGTGCAGCGGGAAGGCCAGCGCGAGCACGCCGGCCGCACCCAGGCCCGCGGCGGTGCGGCAGGCCACCCGGGCCCCCGCGCTGCGCCCGCCGGCCACCACGGGCAGCCCGGGCCGCTCCAGGGCCGGCCACAGGGCCCGCCAGCCCTCGTCCAGCACCTTGGGCGCGGCGGCGACCTTCTTCCCGGCGACCCGCCAGGGCTGCTCGACCAGGGCCACGGTGACGCCCCGGGCGGGGAGGGCGGCGGCCAGGGCCTGGAGGTCGCGGGCCTCGATGCCGCCGCCCGCGCCGTGGCCCAGGGCCAGCACCAGCCGGGCGGCGCGGGCGGTGTGCCAGGTGATCCGGGCCTCGCCGGCCGGGGTGCCGACGCTCTCGGTACGCGTGCTCATGGGCCCATCCTGCCGGGCGGGGGCGGCCTCCCCCGCCGGGTGGGACACGGGTGGGGGCGTGTCGTGGCAGGAGCGCCGGGCCGGGCGGGGTCCTGGCGACGCGGCCTAGAACAGGGTGGCCTCCTCCGGCGCCTCCAGCTCCCCGAGGAGTTCGGGCCCGTTGTTGCGTACGTTGCTCACAGCCGTGGCCACCGGGTACGCCCGCATCAGCCCGCCGGGCGGGGCCGCCAGCAGGTCCCGCAGACCGTTCTCGTCGGTGCGGGCGGGGTCCAGCCAGGCGTCCCAGCGGTCCGGGGTCAGCATCAGCGGCATGCGGGGGTGGATCTCGGAGAGCGAGCGCGGTCCCTCGGCGGGCGCCACCCCCAGGGGTGCGGCCTCGGCCTCGGTGGTGATCACCGAGCAGGTGGCCCACCAGGCCCGGGGGTGGTCGGGGGGCAGGGCCGCGTCGCGCCAGAACTCGTAGATCCCGGCCATCGCGAAGACCGAGCCGTCGGCGGGGAGCACGAAGTAGGGCTGTTTGCGGGCCCGCTTCTTCTTCCCCTCGACCTCCAGCTGCCGCTCGTCGTGCGCGGTGACCCACTCGTAGTACCCGTCGGCGGGGACGATGCAGCGGCGCTGCGCGAAGGCCCGGCGGAAGGAGGGCTTCTCGTGCAGGGTCTCGGACCGGGCGTTGATCATCCGGGCCGCGCCCTCCGGGTTCTGCGCCCAGGACGGGACCAGGCCCCACTTCAGCACCCGCAGCTGGCGAACCGGACGCGGGTCCCGCGCGTCCTTCAGGGGGCGGTCGAGGACGACGTGGACCTCCTTCGTCGGCGCCACGTTCCAGTCGGGGGCCAGGGTCTCGCTCGGCTCCCACCGCTCGATCCCGAATATCCCCGCCAGTTCCAGGGGCGTCCGACTCGCCGCAAACCTTCCGCACATGGCTGACACACTGCCATGGCACCGATACCCGACCGCAAGGAGTCCGCCACTCCATGGACAGCAGCACGACGGCCGGCCTCTGGGACCGGCTCACCGGAATACAGACCTCGCCCCCGTGGTGGCTGGTGGTGGCGACGGGACTGGCCGCGCTCGCCGTCGTCGCGCCGCGGCCGGTGTGGCTGCTCTCCCGCAACGCGATCACCATCGCGCACGAGGGCGGCCACGGGCTGCTCGCCCTGCTGACCGGACGCCGGCTCACCGGGATCCGGCTGCACTCCGACACCAGCGGCCTCACCCTCAGCTGGGGCAAGCCGACCGGGATCGGCATGGTCCTGATGCTCGCCGCCGGCTACACGGCGCCCGCGCTGCTGGGCCTGGGCGGCGCGGCCCTGCTGGCGGCACACCGGATCACGCTGCTGCTGTGGGTGGCGACCGCGCTGCTGCTGGTGATGCTGGTGATGGTCCGCAACGCGTACGGGCTGCTGACGGTCGTCCTGACCGGCGGAGCCTTCCTGCTGGTGTCGTGGAAGGCCCCCGAAGCGGTGCAGGCGGCGTTCGCGTACGCGGTGGTGTGGTTCGCGCTGCTCGGCGCGGTGCGACCGGTGTTCGAGCTCCAGGCCCAGCGCCGCGACGGCGGGGCGCCGGAGTCCGACGCCGACCAGCTGGGCCGGCTCACGCACGTGCACCCCGTCGCCTGGCTGCTCCTGTTCCACACGGTCACCCTGTGCTGCCTCATCGGCGGCGGGCGCTGGCTGCTCGCCCTCTGAGACGGGGCAGCGATCCAGATCCGGGGCCGTGGGGAGCCACTAAAGTAAGGGCCATGACCGACACCCCCGCGCTTCCCGACCTCTGGCCCGCTCCGTTCGCGGACGGGGCCGTCCACGCCACCGTCACCGTGCCGGGGTCCAAATCGGTCACCAACCGCGCACTCGTGCTCGCCGCCCTCGCGGCCGAGCCGGGCTGGGTGCGCCGCCCGCTGCGCTCGCGCGACTCCCAGCTGATGTCGGACGCCCTGCGGGCGCTGGGCGTCGGCATCGAGGAGACCGTCTCCTCCAGCTCCGCCGACGGCGACAGCGGCGAGGCCTGGCGGATCATCCCGGCCGCCCTGCACGGCCCGGCCACCGTCGACGTCGGCAACGCGGGCACCGTCATGCGCTTCCTGCCGCCCGTGGCCACCCTGGCCGACGGCGACATCCGCTTCGACGGCGACCCGCGCTCCTACGAGCGGCCGCTCGGCCAGGTCATCACGGCCCTGCGCACCCTCGGCGCCCGGATCGACGACGACGGCCGGGGCGCACTGCCCATGACCGTCCAGGGCGGCGGGGCCCTGGAGGGCGGCACGGTCGAGATCGACGCCTCCAACTCCTCCCAGTTCGTCTCCGCGCTGCTGCTGTCGGCGCCGCGCTTCAACCAGGGCGTCGAGGTCCGGCACGTGGGCGGCAAGCTGCCGTCCATGCCGCACATCCGGATGACCGTGGACATGCTGCGCGCGGCGGGCGCCCAGGTCGACACCCCGGAGGCCGGCGGCGAGAAGGACGTGTGGCGGGTGACGCCCGGCGCGCTGCTCGGCCGGGACATGGTCGTCGAGCCCGACCTCTCCAACGCCCAGCCCTTCATGGCCGCGGCGCTGATCACCGGCGGTACGGTCACCATCCCGGACTGGCCCGCGCGCACCACGCAGCCCGGTGACGCGCTGCGCGAGATCTTCACCGCGATGGGCGGCTCCTGCGAGCTGACCGAGGCCGGTCTGGTCTTCACCGGCACCGGCAAGATCCACGGCATCGACGTGGACCTGAGCGAGGTCGGCGAGCTGACCCCCGGCATCGCGGCCGTCGCGGCCCTGGCCGACTCGGAGTCGGTCCTGCGGGGGGTGGCGCACCTGCGGCTGCACGAGACGGACCGGCTGGCGGCGCTGACCGCGGAGATCAACGGTCTCGGCGGTGACGTCACGGAGACCGAGGACGGCCTGCGCATTCGCCCGCGCACCCTGCACGGGGGCGTGTTCCACACCTACGACGACCACCGCATGGCCACCGCGGGAGCGGTGATCGGCCTGGCCGTGGCGGGCGTGGAGATCGAGAACGTGGCGACGACCGCGAAGACCCTGCCGGACTTCCCCAGGATGTGGGCCGACATGCTCGGTCAAGCTCCGCGAGGAACGACGGGAGCGGGAGCGTAGGGGCCCGTCATGCGCAGGTACGGCAAGCACACCGACGAGGACGACATCCGCCAGCGCCCGAACCCCAAGGGCAACCGGGCCAGGACCAGCATCCGGCCCAAGCACGAGGACGCCGCCGACGGCTTCGTCCTCACCGTGGACCGCGGCCGGCTGACCTGCCTGGTCGAGGACCGCAAGGTCACCGCCATGAAGGCCCGTGAGCTCGGACGCAAGGCGGCGGTGGTCGGCGACCGGGTGTCGCTCGTCGGTGACATGTCCGGCAAGAAGGACACCCTCGCGCGGATCGTGCGGATCCAGGAGCGCAAGTCCGTCCTGCGGCGCACCGCGGACGACGACGACCCGTACGAGCGGGTGGTCGTCGCCAACGCCGACCAGCTGGCCATCGTCACGGCCCTGGCCGACCCGGAGCCCCGGCCCCGGATGATCGACCGCTGCCTGGTGGCGGCGTACGACGCCGGGCTGGAGCCGCTGCTGGTGCTGACGAAGTCCGACCTGACCTCGGCGGACAAGATCCTGGAGGTCTACTCGACCTTCGGCCTGAAGTACGTGGTCACCAACCGCGAGGAACTGGCGACGGGCGACGCGGCCGAGCGGGTGCGCGAGCTCCTGGAGGGCCGGATCACCGCCTTCGTCGGCCACTCCGGCGTCGGCAAGACCACCCTGGTCAACTCGCTGGTGGCCGAGGGCCGCCAGCGGGCCACCGGTCATGTCAACGCCGTCACCGGCCGCGGCCGGCACACCACCACCTCCGCGCTCGCGCTGCCGCTGCCCTCCGGCGACGGCTGGGTCATCGACACCCCGGGCGTGCGCTCCTTCGGCCTGCACCACGTGGACCCGTCCCGGGTGGTGCTGGCCTTCCCCGACCTGGTGCCGGGGACCGAGGAGTGCCCGCGCGCGTGCAGTCACGACGAGCCGGACTGCGCGTTGGACCGGTGGGTGGAGGAAGGTCACGCGGACCCCGCGCGGCTGTATTCGCTGCGGCGGCTGCTCCAGACCCGCGAGCGCCGCGAGGGCGACTGACCGCGGGCCGGCGGCAGGTTGACCGTCCGGTGGGGTTTGCCGCCGCCCCTGTCCGGTGAATGCATAATCGCATCACGTGACGCCGGGTCACCTGATGCGGGGAGGCGTACGCCATGGCGTGGCTGCTGGTCGTGGTCGCCGGGATCCTGGAGACGGGTTTCGCGGTGTGCCTCAAGCTGTCGCACGGGTTCACCCGGCTGTGGCCGACGATCGCCTTCGCGTGCTTCGCGCTCGGCAGTTTCGGGCTGCTGACCCTCGCGCTGAAGAAGCTGGACGTGGGACCGGCGTACGCGGTGTGGACGGGCATCGGGGCGGCCGGGACGGCCATTTACGGCATGGTCTTCCTCGGCGACCTGGTCTCCACCCTCAAGCTCGTCTCGATCACGCTGGTGATCATCGGGGTCATCGGCCTCCAGCTCTCCGGTTCGGCGCACTGAGCAGCCGCAGCAGTTCCACCGCCGCCGGGTCCTGGTCCGGCGTCCCCGGCGCGACCACGTAGGACAGCGCGAGCCGTACGGCGAGCTCGCAGCGGCGGGGCGGCTCCTGCGGCAGCGCGGCGGCGGCCCGGTCGCGGGCCGCCCGGGTCAGCTCCCCCGGCCCGAGCGCCTGCCGGCTCCCGGCGGGGGGCGGCGTCGGCAGCCCCGGCCCCCAGGAACCGGTCAGCAGGGCCCGTACGAGGACCCGGGCGCGGGCCGCCCGTACGGTCCACTCGGCGACGGCGGCGAGCCGCTCGGCGGAGCCGCGGGCGTCCGGCGCGGCCAGCGCCCGCTCCACCCCGTCCAGGTACCAGTCGGCCGCGCGGCGCACGAGGGCGCGGCCCAGGCCCGCCTTGCCGCCGAACTCGTTGTAGAGGGTCTGGCGCGACACCCCGGCGGCGGCCGCGACCTCGACCATCCGTACGGCCGGCCAGGGCCGGGAGGCGAGCGCGGCCTCGGCCGCTTGCAGCAGGGACTCTCGGGCCGTCGGCATCGCCCCCTCCCCCCTGGTCCACCGGCCGGGCTCCAGCCACCAGAGTTGACGGGCCGCCAGATCCCGTCAAGGGCGCGTCCCGGCCGCACTGTGGACCTCGTTCGCCGGGCCCGGCGAGTCTCGATACTGTTCGGCCATGTCCACGTATGCCGATGACCTGCGCCTCGCCCTCGAACTCGCCGACGCCGCGGACGCCACCACGATGCGCCGTTTCCGCGCCCTCGACCTCCAGGTCGAGACCAAGCCGGACATGACCCCGGTGAGCGAGGCCGACAAGGCCGCCGAGGAGGTCGTCCGGGCGGGGATCCTGGCCGCGCGGCCCGACGACGCGATCCTGGGCGAGGAGTACGGGCTCATGGGCGGTGGCCCTCGCCGCTGGGTCGTGGACCCGATCGACGGTACGAAGAACTACGTGCGCGGCGTCCCCGTCTGGGCGACGCTGATCTCCCTCATGGAGGAGGGCGGGGACGGGGTGTTCCGTCCGGTCGTCGGCGTGGTCTCCGCCCCGGCGCTGGGCCGCCGCTGGTGGGCCTCGCAGGGCGGGGGCGCCTTCGCGGGCGGTGCGCTGGGCGAGCCGGCCGGGCCGATCGCCGTGTCGAGGGTGGCCTCCCTGGCCGACGCCTCGTTCGCGTACTCCTCGCTGAGCGGCTGGGAGGAGCAGGGCCGCCTGCCGGGCTTCCTGGACCTGACCCGCGCGTGCTGGCGCACGCGGGCGTACGGCGACTTCTGGCCGTACATGATGGTCGCGGAGGGCTCGCTGGACCTGTGCGCCGAGCCGGAGCTGAACCTGTGGGACATGGCGGCCATCGCGGTCGTGGTCCAGGAGGCGGGGGGCCGCTTCACCAGCCTGGACGGGGTGGACGGTGTGGACGGCGGCAATGCCGCGGCCTCGAACGGCCTGCTGCACGAGGAAATGCTGGGGTACCTCGACCGCGCCGTCTGAAAACCCGCGGGGCGCGGCGCCCGTGCGCGCCGTGCGTACCCCCTTGATGACTTTGCGTGTGCGTGGGACTCTGAGGATCCCCCCCGCTTGTGCGCTTGTGAATGGCTTCTCTAAGGCGAGGCCCTTCACCCACCGCACCCACCCGGGCGGGGGCTCACCCCAGGAGGTGGCTCCCTTCATGCTCGTCCGTGACGCCATGAGCACCGTGATCCTCACCCTCGGACCCGCCCACTCCCTCCGCCAGGCGGCCTGCCTGATGTCCGGCCGGCGCGTGGGCGCGGCCGTCGTCCTCGACCCCGACCACAGCGGCATCGGCATCCTGACCGAGCGCGACATACTGAACTCGATCGGCGCCGGTCACGACCCCGACCGGGAGTCGGTGGGCGCCCACACCACGAACAACGTCGTCTTCTGCACCCCCGAGGCGACCGTGCAGGAGGCCGCCGAGGCCATGGTCCACGGCGGGTTCCGGCACCTGATCGTGCTGGAGGACGGCGGCCCGGTCGGCATCGTCTCCGTCCGCGACGTCATCCGCTGCTGGGTACCGGCCCGCCGGGCCGTGCCCGCGTAACCGCCCGGCACGACGGACGACGGCGGGCCGGAACCCCGGCGAAGGGGTTCCGGCCCGCCGTCCCGCTACGGCAAGCGGTCCGGATCAGCCGCGAAGGGCCTGGACCGCGGCGTCGAGCCGCTTGCCGAAGTCCTCGTCCGCCCGGCGGAAGTTGTCGATCGCGCGCTCGATGATGTCGTCACGGGAGACCTTGGCGATGAAGCCGGACAGGTTCTCGATCAGACGGGACTTCTCGTCCTCGGAGAAGAGCCGGTAGAGGTCGCCCGCCTGCACGAAGTCGTCGTCCTCGGCGTGCGAGGGGGTGGCGTGGTTGCCCGTGCCGCCGGTGACGGGGGTGGACTGCCACAGCGGGCGGTCCGTCTGGAAGGGGCCGCCGAAGCTGTTCGGCTCGTAGTTCTTGGCGCCCTTGTGGCGGCCGTCGTACAGGTAGCCGTCACGGGAGTGGGTGCGCGCCTCGGCGGCGTGCGGGCGGTTCACCGGCAGGTGGTCGGCGTTGATGCCGACGCGGTAGCGGTGGGCGTCGCCGTACGCGAAGAGACGGCCCTGGAGCATCTTGTCCGGGGAGGGACCGATGCCGGGGACGAAGTGCGCCGGGGAGAAGATGGACTGCTCGACCTCGGCGAAGATGTTCTCCGGGTTGCGGTTGAGCTCCAGCTTGCCGATCTCGATCGGCGGGTAGTCGGCGTGCGGCCACACCTTGGTGAGGTCGAACGGGTTGAAGCGGTAGCTCTCCGCCTCGGCCGCCGGCATGATCTGGACCTGCACGGTCCAGCTCGGGAAGTCGCCGCGCTCGATGGACTCGCGCAGGTCGCGCTGGTGCGAGTCCGGGTCCTCGCCGGCGAGCCGGTTGGCCTCGGCCTGGGTGAGGTTCTTGATGCCCTGGTCGGTCTTGAAGTGGTACTTGACCCAGAAGACCTCGCCGGCCTCGTTGTTCCACTGGAACGTGTGCGAGCCGTAGCCGTTCATGTGGCGGTAGGACGCCGGTATGCCCCGGTCACCGAACAGCCAGGTCACCTGGTGGGTCGACTCGGGCGACAAGCCCCAGAAGTCCCAGACGTTGTCCGCCTCCTGCGAGCCGGTGTACGGGTCGCGCTTCTGGGTGTGGATGAAGTCGGGGAACTTGATGGCGTCCCGGATGAAGAAGACCGGGGTGTTGTTGCCGACGAGGTCGTAGTTGCCCTCTTCGGTGTAGAACTTCAGCGCCCAGCCGCGCGGGTCACGGCGCGCGTCGGCGCCGCCGAGGCTGTCCGCGACGGTGGAGAAGCGAAGGAACGTTTCGGTCTTCTTGCCGACCTCGGAAAGGAACTTGGCACGGGTGTACCGGGTGACGTCCGCCGTCACCGTGAAGGTGCCGTAGGCACCGGCGCCACGGGCGTGCACCACGCGCTCCGGGATGCGCTCGCGGTTGAAGTGCGCGAGCTTCTCCAGCAGGAGCTGGTCCTGGACCAGAACGGGGCCACCGACGCCGGCCGTCTCGCTGTTCTGGTTGTCGGCGACCGGAGCCCCGGCCTCCGTGGTGAGCGGTCCCTGCGTCACGTGCGCCTCCTGCGTCATTCCTGCATGTCCTGTCCTCGGCGTTTGCCGTAACCGATCCTACAATGGACTTTGTCTAAGTCAAGCAACGATCCAAGTCCATATGGGTTCGGGATCTGCACCGAATCGCCACTGTTAGGCTGGCGTGTATGAGTGACCTGCTGGAACGACTTCGCGGACGCGGCTGGCGCATGACGGCCCAGCGCCGCGTCGTGGCCGAGGTGCTCGACGGTGACCACGTTCACCTGACGGCAGACGAGGTGCACGCACGCGCTGTGACCAAACTGCCCGAGATTTCTCGAGCGACGGTCTACAACACCTTGGGCGAGCTCGTTTCGCTCGGTGAGGTGCTGGAAGTCTCGACGGACCGGCGGGCCAAGCGGTACGACCCGAACGCCCACCGCCCCCATCACCACCTGGTCTGCGCCCAGTGCGGCGCCATCCGCGACGTCCACCCGGCGGGCGACCCGCTGGCCGACCTGCCCGACGGCGAGCGCTTCGGCTTCGTGGTCTCGGCGGTCGAGGTGACGTACCGCGGGGTGTGCCCGAACTGCGCGGGCGCCTGACGGACGCACGAAAGGGCCGGGGGGCAGGAACCCCCGGCCCTTTCGCATGACCTCTTCGCGTTCGCCGGGCTCTCTCGTCGCGCCCCTGGGGCGTTCCCGTTTCGCGTTCGGAAACGACTCGAGGCCCGGATCCATGGGATCCGGGCCTCGGGCCTTCAGTAGCGGGGACAGGATTTGAACCTGCGACCTCTGGGTTATGAGCCCAGCGAGCTACCGAGCTGCTCCACCCCGCGTCGGTAAACCTGACTCTACGGGAAGCCACCCGGCAGATGCAAATCAGTCGCGCGGAGGAGGCCTCTAGGCGGAGAGCTCCTCCGCCAGCGCGTCGCGCAGCCGAGCGGCGCGCTCGGACACCTCGGCCGGACCCAGCTCCATGGCCCGTACGCACCACTTCTGCCCCTCGGCCAGGTCGCCGTGCCGGGCCGCGAGCAGCCCGAGCCGCAGGGCCGCCCGGCCGTGCCCGGCGACCGCCGCGCGGGTCCACCACAGGGCCGCCTCGGGTTCGTTGCCCTCGCGGGCCAGCAGCAGCCCGAGGTTGAAGGCGCCGTTGCGCGAGCCGGCCTCCGCCGCCTCCCGGTACCACCGCGCGGCCACCGTGAGGTCGCCCCGGGCGGCGGCGAGCATCCCGACCCGCACCTGCGCCCGCCGGTGGCCCTGCTCGGCGGCGCGGGCGTACCACTCCTCGCTCTCGGTGCGGGCGGCGCCGCCCGCGGGCTCGCCGAGGGCCACCGGCTCCGGCGGCGGGGCCAGCGACTCCAGCAGGGAGGCCAGCCGGAAGGCCGCCTCGGCGCTGCCGCCGCCCGCCGCGCACCGCAGGTGCCGCTCGGCGGCCCGTTCCTCGCCGTCGCGCACGAGGGCGATCCCGACCTGGAGCGCCGCGTCGGTGTGCCCGGCGGCGGCGGCCCGCTCGTACCACTTCAGGGCGGCGCGGTCCTCGTCCCGGCTGGCGAAGAGGATCCCGAGGTTGAAGGCGGCGTCGACACTGCCGGCCTCCGCCGCCTTGGAGAACCACGGCTCGGCACCGGCCGCATCGCCGGCCTGGAGCAGCATGATCGCCAGCGCGTTGGCGGCCTCGCGGTGCCCGGCGTACGCCGCCCGGCGGTACCACTGCTCGGCCTGCGCGGTCCGTTCCTGCGCGGCGCAGAGCAGGGCGAGGTTGTAGGCGCCGTTCTGGTCGCCGGCGTCCATCGCCGCCCGGTACCACTTCTCGGCGGTCTGGGTCTCGCCCCGGGCGGCGTGCAGCGCGCCCAGGGCGTTCGCCGCGTTGCCGTCGCCGTCCTGGGCGGCCCGGTGCCACCACGCGGCCGCGCTGTCCTCGTCACCGGCGTCGCGCAGCAGGAAGCCGAGGGCGCACGCGGCACGGGCCTCGCCCTGCTTGGCGGAGCTCAGGTACCAGCGGCCGGCCTCCTTCAGCTCGCCGCGGGCTTCCAGCAGGGCGCCCAGGTGCAGCCCGGCGCGCCGGTGTCCGCGCGCGGCGGCCTGGCGGTACCACTGCTCGGCCTCGGCGGGGTCGCCCTTGCGCAGGTGACGGGCCAGGCGGTACGCGGCCTCGCGGTGCCCCTGTTCGGCGGCGGCCCGGAACCAGCGCTCGATGCCCTTGTCCCCCCGGTGTTCCAGCAGGTCGGCCAGGGCGTACGCGCCCAGGGCGTGTCCGGACTCCGCCGCCTGGCGCAGCCAGTACTCGGCGGCGGGCTCGTCCCCGCGCTCGCGGTAGTGGCGGCCCAGGGCGTGCGCGGCGGGGGCGGACCCGGCGACGGCGGCGACCCGCCACCAGCCGGCGGCCTCGTCGGGGTAGCCGCGCTGGAGGAGCAGGACGCCGAGGTTGTTGGCGGCGGCGCGGTCGCCGGCGCCGGTGGCTCCGCGCAGGTAGGGCTCCGCCCCGGCCAGGTCGCCGCGGCGCAGCAGCAGGGCGCCGAGCACGCTCATGGCGCCCGGGTCACCTTTGTCGGCGGCCACTCGGTGGCGGGCCTCCAGCTCGGCGTCGGTGGCACCCTCGGCGTCCCCGAAGGCTTCTGCCGCGAAATCCGCATCGGTCAGTGCGGTCTGCGCGTTAACAGTCGGAGCGGCCTCGCCCGTTCCCACGCCCGGCTCGGCCTCCGCCCTCACAAACCGCCCTGTCTCCAGCAGAGTTGACCTGTCCCCCATAAATCCCATCGTCGCATCACCTGCTACCCGCGTACACCTGGTATGTCGCAGCCAGTGAGGTCACTACAGCGTTTTGTCGACATGCCCACAGAGAGACAAGTCAAACACGTTCCCACCCCAACTCACCCGCCCCAGTGACCCCGTGTCTCCCAGCGGCCCTTTCGGCCGCTCGTCCTCGAGAGCGGTCCGGGCATGACGAAGGCCCGGATCCCATTGGATCCGGGCCTTCGTCTTCAGTAGCGGGGACAGGATTTGAACCTGCGACCTCTGGGTTATGAGCCCAGCGAGCTACCGAGCTGCTCCACCCCGCGTCGGTGAAACCACAGTATCACGACGCGGGACGGAGCCATTACCGGCTTTTGCGCACCGCCTAGCCGCCCGGCTTGGGCGCCGTCAGCTTCGCCTCCGCGTCGATCGCCCGCTTCAGCGCCGCCTGGAGGTCGCTCTGCGCCTTGCCGTACGCGGCCCAGTCGCCCGCCTTCATGGCCTTGTCGGCCTCCTCGACGGCCTTCTGGGCGTCGGCGAGGGCCGCCTTGACCGTGGGGTCCTGCGCGGTCGGCGGGGTGTTCGGGTTCGTCGGCGTGGTGGGCGGGGTCGGCGTGGTGGGCGTGGTCGGGGCCTCGGCTCCGAAGACCACGTTCAGCGCCTTCTCCAGGGTGTCCTCGAAGGCCGTCTGGCCGCCGTAGGTCACCAGCACCTTGCGCAGCAGCGGGTACTTCAGCCCGGAGCTGCGCACGTACACCGGCTCCACGTAGAGCATTCCGCCGTCCATCGGGACCGCGAGCAGGTTGCCGTACTCGATCTCCGAGTCACCGCCGCGCAGCAGCCGGATCGACTCGGCGATCTTGGGCTCCGACTGGAACTTGCTCTGGACCTGGCCGGGGCCGTCCGGCGGCTTGCTGGTCGGCATCTTCAGGATTCGGATCTTGCCGTAGTCCCGGGTCCCGGGATCGGCGTTCACCGCCATGAAGGCGCTGAGGTTGGGCCGCTCGTTCGGCGTGAAGGTCGTCGTGAGCGAGAAGACCTGGTCCTTCTCCGGCTGGCCCGGCATCTTCATCGACAGGTAGTACGGCGGGACCGCCGTGCCGGCCTTGGTCGTCGGGTCGTCCGGGACGGCCCACGCCTCACTGCCGCTGAGGAAGGTCTGCGGGTCCGTGACGTGGTACCGGGTCAGCAGCTCGCGCTGGACCTTGAACAGGTCCTGCGGGTAGCGCAGGTGGTCCATGAGCGGCTTGGAGATCTCGCCCTTGGGCTTCACCGTGCCGGGGAAGGCCTTCATCCAGGTCTTCAGGACCGGGTCCTTGGTGTCCCACTGGTACAGGTCCACCGTGCCGTCGTACGCGTCGACGGTCGCCTTCACCGAGTTGCGGATGTAGTTGACCTGGTTCTCCTGGGCGACCACCGCGCGCTGGCTGTTGGTCAGCGAGTCCGCGGTGCTCTGGCCCAGCGTGGTGCGCGAGGCGTACGGGTAGCCGTTCGTCGTCGTGTAGGCGTCGACGATCCACTTGATCCGGCCCTCGATGACGGCCGGGTACGGGGCCCCGTCGATGGTCAGCCAGGGCGCGACGGCCTCGACGCGGTCCTTGGGCGTGCGGTTGTACAGGATCCGCGAGCCCTCGCCGATGGCCCCGGAGTACAGGATCTGCGGCTCGCTGAACGCGAGCGCGTACGCGGCCCGGTTGACCGGGTTGTCCAGGTTGACCCCGGAGTCGCCCCGGTAGCTGGTCTCCTTCTCGCCCTTGTCGTCCGAGTAGTCGAGCTCCTTCTGCGGACCGCCGACGATCGAGTACTGCTTCGTCTGCTCGCCGTAGTAGATGCGCTGCTCGAAGTCCGTGCCGAACATCCCCTTGGAGGGCAGGTCGGACTGCGTGAAGTCGGGAGCGCCGTCCTTGACGGTGGTGCCCTTGGCCGCGACCACGCCGTAGCCGTGCGTGTACTTGAAGTGGTCGTTGATCCAGTTGTTCTTCGGGATGCCGCCGATGTTCAGCTCGCGCAGCCCGATGACCGTGTCCTGGCCCGCGTACCGGTCGACCGCCAGGGTGGACGGGAAGCCGTAGTAGCCCTTGACCTGCTGGAGCTGCTGGAAGGCCGGCGAGACGATGTTCGGGTCGAGGAGGCGCAGGCTGGCGGTGGTGTCCGCCACCGACCGCAGCTTGGTGCGGTCCTCGGTCTGCGGGACGCCCGGGTAGTCCTTGACGTCGGCCTCGTCGATCCCGTAGGCGTCGCGCGTGGCCTTGATGTTCTTCTCGACGTACGGGGATTCCTTGGCCTGCTCGTTCGGCTGGACCTGGAACTTCTGCACGATCGCCGGGTACAGCCCGCCGATCAGGATCGCCGAGAGCACCATCAGGCCGAAGCCGATGACCGGCAGCTGCCAGGTGCGCCGCCACAGGGTGGCGAAGAACAGCACCGCGCAGATCGCGGCGATGGCGACGAGGATCGTCTTCGCCGGCAGGTAGGCGTTGGCGTCGACGTAGCGCAGGCCGGCCCAGTTGTCGGCGGCCTTGAAGTCGCTGGACTTCACGGCGAGGCCGTACCGGTCGAGCCAGTACGCGACCGCCTTGAAGGTGACGAAGAGGCCGAGCAGCACCGACAGGTGCCCGGTCGCGGCGGCGGTGGCCCGGGCGCCCGGGCTGGTCACGCGCAGTCCGCCGTACAGGTAGTGCACGACGACGGCGGCGATCACCGAGAGCACGACCGCGGCGAAGCCGAAGCCGAGCAGGAAGCGGTACCAGGGCAGGTCGAAGGTGTAGAACGACACGTCCAGGTGGAACTGGGGGTCCTTGCGGCCGAAGGGCACCCCGTTGACGTACATCAGCCAGGTCTTCCACTGGCCCGCCGCCGAGGCGCCCGCGATCAGCCCGACGATCGCCGCGACGGCCAGGAGCAGCCACCTCTTGTACGGGGCGACGCTCATCCGGTAGCGGTCGAGGCTCTGCTGCTCCATCGACATCGCGCTGAGCGGCGGCCGCAGCCGGTACGCCAGCCAGATATTCAGCCCGACGGCACCCGCCATCAGCAGGCCGAAGACGGCGAAGAGGCCGATCTTGGTCCACAGGGTGGTGGTGAAGACGGAGGAGTACTTGACGGAGCGGAACCAGAGCCAGTCCGTCCAGAACCCGGCGAACATGATGAACGCCATGGCCAGGACGGCTAGGACGCCCAATGTCGTCAGAAGAGTCCGGGCACGCCGGGAGGGGCGGCCGACTCTCATCCGTGGCCCGGAGGGGCCTCCGCCGCGGTCCGGCATCTGGAAAGCCAAGGTGCGCACCTCGAAAGTCGCTGTGTCTGGTCCTGGGCCCACGATCGTAGGGCCCACCCCTGCAACTTACTGAGCCTTTAGTCAGTTCCCGGTATCGGGGGGAAAGGAGGCAGGATGTTGTCCATGTCCAACCTTTCGCCCTCCCCCGGCACCCCCATGGCGGCCAGCCCGCTGACCCGCGCCGTCCTCGAGATCGACGAGTACGCCTCCACCCTCGGCTGGGACAAGCCGGCCCGGCTGTTCGCCCTGGTCGACACGGCCCGGCTGCGCCGGCAGGAACCCCGGCTCGCCGGTCAGCTCGGCCAGGACCAGGACGACACCGGGAAGAGCCAGCTGACCCCGATCGAGCAGGACGAGGTGCCGGCCGGGACCCCGCTGGACAAGTTCCTGGGCACCATCGCCTGGCCCGACGCGGTCGTCGGGTGCGCCCTGACGGTGGAGCGGCTGATGCTCCCGCCGTCCGCCGAGGCCTCCGTACCGGAAGGGCTCAACGACAAGCAGCTGGCCAAGTGGGTCGCCGCCCACCCCGAGCGGCAGGAGGTGCGCCTGACGGTGGGCGTCCTGCGCGACGGGTCGCGCGAGTCGGCCGTACGGCTGCGGGAGAAGGACTCCTCCAGCGAGGTGCTGACCGGCGCGAGCCTGGTGCCGGGCCTGGCCGACGCGCTGGCGGCGACCTTCCTCGTCTAGCGGCCGCCCGGCCGGGGGCGGGGCGGCGTCAGGACGCGGTGCACTTCGGCAGTCCGGCCGTGTCCCCCTTGCGGATCTTCTCCAGTGACGTGGTGGCGTCGCCGATGGTGGAGACCTTCACCAGGGTGAGGCCCTCGGGGGTGTGCCGGGCGGCGGAGGCGCAGTTCTCGGCCGGGGTCAGGAAGTATTCGGCCCCGGCCTTGCGGGCGCCGATGGTCTTCATCTGGATGCCGCCGATGGGGCCGACCTTGCCCTCGTCGTCGATGGTGCCGGTACCCGCGACGAACCTGCCGCCCGTGAGGTCCTCGGGGGTGAGCTTGTCGACGATGCCGAGGGCGAACATCAGGCCGGCGCTCGGACCGCCGACGTCGGCGAGCTTGATGTCGATCGAGAACGGGAAGGTGTGGTCGGTACCGGCCCGGATGCCGACGATGGCGTGGCCGTCGTCCTCCGCCCTGCCCGCGGTGATGGTCACCTTCGACGTGCCGGTGGGCTCGCGGCCCGCCTTCTCGGCCTCGGCCGCCTCGGCGGCGGGCACGATGGTGAACTCGACCGGCTCTCCGGGCTTGTGCTTGGTCACCAGCTTGGCGACGTCCCCCGGGGCGGTCACCGCGGCGCCGTCCACCTCCCTGATCACGTCCCCGGCGTGCAGCTTGCCCTCGGAGGGGCTGCCCTTGACGACGGTGGAGACGACGACGCGGGCGGTGACCGGGATGCCGAGCTGCTTGAGGGCGGCCACCTTGGCGCTCTCCTGCGACTGGCTGAACTCCTCGGCGTTCTCCTGCGTGGATTCCTTGTCCGTCTTGCCGTTCGGGTACAGGTTCTCGTGCGGTACGACGATGTTGTCGCCGGCCATCCAGCCGTACACCGCTTCCAGCAGGTTCATGTCGTAGTCGGCGCCGGTGACGCGGACCGTGGTCATGTTCAGGTGGCCGCTGGTCGGGTACGTCTTGCGCCCCGAGATGTTCAGCACCGGCTCGCCGCGCGAGTCGCCCAGTGTGTTCACGGTCGGGCCCGGGCTCATCTCGGAGTACGGGACCTTGATGAAGACGCCCGCGCAGAGCAGCGCGAACAGCACGAGGAAGGAAGCGAGCATCGTCGCGGTGCGGCGTGGCATGGATCGACAGTACGGGACGGCCCGCCCGGGCGGCCCGTGGGGCCGGTCCGTACGGGGCCGGCGGGCGGAACCCTCGCCGAATGCTCAGCGGGGCCCTGGTCGGGGGCGTGCGGGACGGGCGGGGGCGGGGCCCGTGGGGACGGGGAAGGGACTCACGGGACGCGTCAGACGGCGTCGGAACCGGAGTGCGCCTTTTCGTTCGTCCTGGCCCGGTCGGCCCTGTCCATCGCTTCGCGGAACCTGGCGTAGCCGGCCAGTTCGGATATGTCGCCCTGGGTGCGGTCCCGGGCCGCCCAGCTGCCCCATATCGCCGCTCCGATCGCGGCGAACAGCGGAATCAGCAGCCACACCAGTGATGCCATGAAGGTGCCTCCCTGCCCCGAAAGTGCGTGTCGTTGTGGCTTCAACGCTCGTGCCCGGAGGGGGGTTACGCAAATCGGGGGCGTGTTGCGCGGCCGAACGGGGGTGACGCTACCCCCGCCGGAACGGGCCCCGCGCCCGGCCCCCGGCCTCAGCAGGCGCCGACCCACTCCTCGGTGCCGTCGGCGAAGGTCTGGTGCTTCCAGATCGGCACCTCGTGCTTGAGGTCGTCGATCAGCATGCGGCAGGCCTCGAAGGCCTCGCCCCGGTGCGGGCAGGAGACGGCCACGACCACGGCCAGGTCGCCCACGGCCAGGTCGCCGATGCGGTGCACGGCCGCCAGGGCGCGGACCGGGTACTTCGCCACGACACGGTCCGCGATGCGGCGCATCTCGGCCTCCGCCGTCGGGTGGCAGGAGTAGCCGAGCGAGTCGACGTCGGCACCGCCGTCGTGGTTGCGCACCGTCCCCACGAAGAGGGTGGTGCCGCCCGTGGCGTCGTCGCCGACGGCCTGGAAGACCTCGTCGATGGAGAGCGGGGTCTCACGGATCTCGAGCAGCCGGACGGGGTCCTGAGCGGCCTGCTCGCCGGGGTGGTCGAAGTGCGGTGCCATGTTCCCCATCGTGCCCTAGCCGCGGACCTGGTGGAATAGCCGTTTCGCCCGGGGCCCGGCTCCCCGGTTGGGAGCCTCCTACAGGAAACCGCCCCCGCCCCGGCCCCGGACCGGTCCGGGGCCGCGCCCCCGCGGCTCAGAGTCCGCGGCGGCGCCGGGCGCGGCGTACGGCGGCGGCCGCGCCGAGCAGGGCCACCGTCGCGCCCGCGGCGCCGGCGGCCGTGGCGGCGTCCTTGCGGCCCAGGCGGCGGCCCGCGACGGTGTGCCGGCCCGCCACCTCCTGGAGCAGCTCGGCCAGCACCTCCTCGTTGGTCCAGCGGGGTCGCCAGCCCGCGGCGTGCAGCCCGCTGACGCTGACCACCCACGGGTGCATCGTGTACGCGAGGTCGCCGGCCGGGGACGGGGTGAGGCCGATGCGGTGGAGCCGGGCGGCGGCGCCCAGCGCGACGGCGGAGGGCAGTTCCATGCGGCGGATCCCGCTCAGCTCCTCGACCTCCTCCTGCTCCAGCCAGCCCTCGCACCCGACGGCCAGCTCGCCCTCGACCTTCTCCAGCGCCGCGTACTCCAGGGCGCTGACCAGGTCCTCCACGTGGCAGAACTGCCAGGTGGGGCGGGATCCGGCCACCACGAGCAGGCGGGGCGACTCGAAGTACCGGGTCAGGGCGGTGTCGGTGCCGCCGACGAGGACCGCCGGGCGCAGGACGGTCACGTTCAGCCCGGGGTGCGCGCGGGGGGCCCGGCGGCCGAGGCGCTCGATCTCCAGCAGGTCGCCGACGCCGGTTGCCTCGGCGGTGGCGCGCAGCTCGGAGTCCTCCGAGAGCGGGATGTCGTTGTCGGGCAGGGCCCCGTAGACCATGGCGGAGGTGCACAGCACGACCCGGTGGACGCCGGCGGCGGCCGCGGCCGTGAGCACGGTCTGGGTCCCGCGCACGTTGTACGCGGTGCGCGCCGCCGGGTCGGTCTCCAGGTCGAGGTCCAGCGCGAGGTGGACGACCACGTCCGCGCCGCGCAGCTTCTCGGCGATCGCGGGGTCCCGTACGTCCAGGACGTGCCACTGGGCGGCGGCGCAGTCCCCGCGCCGCTCGTCGATGGCGACGACCTGCTTGACCTCGTCGGATGCGGCGAGGCGGCTCACCAGGGCGGCTCCGACGCCCGAGGCGGCGCCGGTCACCGCGATCACGGGGCTGGGCCGGCGGGGGCCGGCCTGGTTTCGCGGCTGGCGAACGCCGGGGGCGCTGTCGTCGTGCTCAGGGCGGTTTTCGGCGTCGTGCGGCGCGCGAGCCTGCGGATCTGGGGAACTCACCGGGCGTCTCCAGCGGTTGTCTTCAGTGGGGACGCGCTGTGACGCGTACCCACCAGGTGATGTCCATCCTGCCGCAGCCCAGGACCGGGCGGAGCACCGAGCCCGGAAGCGGGAGTGGTGTCTACGCTGGGTGGTGTTGTCGGACCATCGCCCGCCGGCTCCCGCCGGCGGCCCTACGAGCCGAGGAAACCCGTGAGCGACACCCCATTCGGATTCGGCCTTCCGCCGGAGGAGCCGGAGGACGGCGACAAGGGCAAGAAGGGCGGCCAGGGCGGCCAGGGCGGTCCCGCCGATCCGTTCGGGTTCGGCCCGGGCGGCTTCCCCGGCGGTGCGGAGAATCCGTTCGCCGCGATGTTCGGCTCGATGAACCCGAACGACCTCGGTGCCGCCTTCCAGCAGCTCGGCCAGATGCTGAGCTACGAGGGCGGACCCGTCAACTGGGACATGGCCAAGGACATCGCCCGCCAGACCGTCGCGCAGGGCACTGCGGACGGGGTCAAGGACGCGAGCGTCGGCGTCGCGGAGAAGTCCGCGGTCCAGGAGGCCGTGCGCCTGGCCGACCTGTGGCTGGACGGTGCGACCTCCCTGCCGTCGGGCGCCAACGCGGCCGTCGCGTGGAGCCGCGCCGAGTGGGTCGAGGCGACCCTTCCGGTGTGGAAGGAGCTCGTGGACCCGGTCGCCGAGCGCGTCGGCGCGGCCATGGGCAGCGTGCTGCCTGAGGAGATGCAGGCCATGGCGGGCCCGCTGCTCGGGATGATGCGCTCCATGGGCGGGGCCATGTTCGGCCAGCAGATCGGCCAGGCCGTGGGCACCCTCGCGGGCGAGGTCGTCGGCTCCACCGACATCGGGCTGCCGCTGGGCCCGGCCGGGCGGGCGGCGCTGCTGCCGCTGAACATCGAGGCCTTCGGCAAGGACCTGGGAGTCCCCTCGGACGAGGTACGGCTCTACCTGGCGCTGCGCGAGGCGGCCCACGCCCGCCTGTTCGCGCACGTGCCGTGGCTGCGCTCGCACCTGTTCGGGGCGGTCGAGGGTTACGCGCGGGGCATCAAGGTGGACACCTCGAAGCTGGAGGACGTGGTCGGCCAGCTCGACCCGACGAACCCGGAGCAGCTCCAGGAGGCCCTGCAGGGCGGTATGTTCCAGCCGCAGGACACCCCCGAGCAGAAGGCCGCCCTGGCCCGCCTGGAGACGGCGCTCGCGCTGGTCGAGGGCTGGGTGGACGCGGTCGTGCACGAGGCGGCCAAGCCCCGTCTGACCTCGGCCGACGCGATGCGCGAGACCATGCGCCGGCGGCGTGCCTCGGGCGGTCCGGCGGAGCAGACCTTCGCCACGCTGATCGGGCTGGAGCTGCGTCCGCGGCGGCTGCGCGACGCCTCGCGGCTGTGGGCCTCGCTCACCGACGCGCGCGGCGTGGACGGCCGTGACGGGCTGTGGGAGCACCCGGACATGCTGCCGACGGCGTCCGACCTGGACGACCCGGACGGGTTCGTGCACCGCGAGCAGCTGGACTTCTCCGAGATCGACAAGATGCTCGGCGAGGCCGCCGAGCGGCGTGACGAAGAGGGCGACGACGACAAGTGAGCCTGTACGAGGACGCCGTCCTGGTCCTGAAGGGGTACGAGGGCCAGGACGCGCAGCAGAACGAGCTGCGCGGGGTCTACCTGGAGCACCTGGCCGCCCACCCGGACGGGGTGTACAAGCCGTGCACGGCCGGGCACGTCACGGGCAGCGCGCTGGTCGTCGACCCCGTCGGCGGCCGTGTGCTGCTGACCCTGCACAAGAAGCTCGGCATGTGGCTCCAGATGGGCGGGCACTGCGAGCCCGGCGACACCACCCTCGCCGGTGCGGCGATGCGCGAGGCCGTGGAGGAGTCGGGCATCGGCTCGGGGCTGACCCTGGTGGCGGGCGGGCCGGTCCGCCTGGACCGGCACCCGATCCCGGCACCGTGCAACTGGCACCTGGACGTGCAGTACGCGGTGCTGGCTCCGGCCGGCGCGGAGGCGGAGATCAGCGACGAGTCGCTCGACCTGCGCTGGTTCCCGTACGCGGAGGTGGCGGCGGTGGCCGACGCCTCGGTGGTGCGGCTGCTGGAGGCGACCCGGGCGCGGCTCGGCGCGTGACGGTGTGCGGAGGGGGCGGATCCGTACGGGTCCGCCCCCTCCGCCGTGCCGGCCGGGTCAGTTCCAGGCGTTGTTCTGGTTCTGGGCGTGCGCGCCGTGCTGGCCCACGCCGTACTGGGCGGCGACGCCCTGTCCGAGCTGGGCGTTCTGCGGGGGCAGCACCTCGCTGGGCTGCACCAGGGCGAAGCCGGTGCCGAGGAAGCTGAGTTCCCAGCCCTCACCGGTGTTGCCGCGGCGCCGCCACACGCCGGTGGAGTGGGTCTGGGCCTGCATCTGCACGCGCAGCGTGCTGGACCAGGCGACGATCGCGTCGGCGTCGGCGTTGACGTACTTGTCCGGGGTGACCTGCATCATCAGCGGCTGCCCGGAGGTCATGAGGGCGACCTTGCCGCGGCCGGAGATGTTGAGCTGGTACTTGCCGGTGCCGGAGATCCCGTACTGGCTGTCGACGGCGATGACCTCGGTGTGCAGGGTGGAGTCCATGGCGAGGACGTAGGCGCTGTCGACGGTGAGGCCGTCGTGGTCGACGTCGACGACGTGGACGTACTGGGCGAGGTTGGCGAAGTAGACGGTGCCCTGGCCGGAGCAGCGCATCAGGTCGAGGCCCTCGCCGGTGCGGCTGCGGGCGCCCCGCTGGTTGCCGCTCTGGTACTCGCCGTCGAAGTCGACGATCCCCTGGTAGGCGACCATGGAGCCCTTGCGGGCGAGGACGTCGTCGGAGCCGGTCAGGGTGACCCTCAGGAGCTGGGGGTTCTGGACGGTGTAGCGGTCCTGGGACTGCTGTTCGGCGTGGCCGAAAAGTGAGCTCTGCATGATGTGTCCGCTCCCCCTCAGCCCCGGGTCCGGAGCCGGTCGGTGCTGTCCTCGCTGGGCTGTACGACGACGATGCCCTGGCCGGAGAAGGCCATCTGGTAGGCCTCCCCGCTGCCCCGGCCGATCATCGACGAGGCCTTGAAGCTGCGCTTCCCCTTGACCTTGAGGTTCGGGGACCAGGCGACGAGCGCGTCCGGGTCGACGTACGTCTCGTCGTCGCCGCGGCCGCAGTCGACCACGATCGGGGTGCCGCGGGAGGTGACGGCGACCCAGCCGGTGCCGGCGACCTGGACGTTGAACAGGCCCTGGCCAGCGAACTTGGCCATGCCCTTGACCCGCTCGACGCCCCACTGGAGGTGGGCGTCGAAGGCGAGGAGGTTGGTGCCGTTGACGGAGAGCGCTTCGTTGTTGAGGTTGATGCAGACGACGTCGGCGCCGTAGTCGGCGAGGTAGAGGAGGCCGTCGCCGGTGCACTTCATCAGGGGCGCGCCCTCGCCGGTCAGCCACTGGGAGGCCATCTGGCGGACGGCGGGCGGGTTGGGCTCGTACTGGACGAAGCCCTCGTAGGCGACCATCGATCCGGTGCGGGCGAAGAGGTCCTGGCCGCTCTGCATGGCGACCTTGAGCATGGCGCGGCCGTGGTTCTCCATGCGGGCCGTGACGGGGGTCGGGGCGTAGCCCGCGAGCTGCTGGTTCATTGCGTTCATGGCGTTCATGTGGGGCTCCCTCAGACCTCGTACGGCTGGACGACGATGAAGTTGCCGGGGGCGCCGCGGAACTGGAGGTTCACGGTCTCCCCGCTGTGGCCCGGGTAGGCGTTGCGGCGCAGCCGGACCTGGCTGGAAATGATCACCTGTGAGGCGGCCGACCAGGCGACGATGGCGTTGCTGTCCGCGAAGGTGGTGGGGGTCACGGGCAGGACGACGGGCACGCCGTGCGTTTTGACGATGACCGTGCCGCTGCCCTGGAACAGCATGGTGAACAGGGCGCCGCCGGGGATGCCGTGGCCTTCGATGCGGCGGACCTCGTGCTGGAGGGACTCGTCGAAGGCGAGGACGCTCTCGGCGGAGACGCAGATGCCGTCGCCCTGGAGCTCGATGGCGTGCAGGTGGGCGCCGTTCTCGGCGAGGAAGACCTGGCCGCGGCCGGTGCAGCGCATCAGCTGCATCTCCTGGCCGGTGGCGTTGCCGACGATGCGGCCGGCGAAGCCCGCGCCCTTGTAGCTGAAGTCGACCTTGCCCTGGTACAGGACCATGCTGCCCTGGCGGGCGAGGACGGCCTGACCGCCCATGGCGAGGTCCACCCGCATGAGCTGCTGGTTCTGCGGGGTCCAGCGGGCGCCGGTGGGGGCCTCCTTGTACAACTGGAGGGCGGCGGCGAGGCCGGGGCCGGCCGCGGCGGCCTGCGGGGCGTGGCCGTAGGGGGCCTGCTGGCCGTACGGCGGCTGCTGGCCGTAGGGGGCCTGCGGGGCGCCCGGCTGCTGGACCGGGACCTGGCCGTACGAGGGCTGCGGCTGCTGGCCGTAGGGCGCGGGCGCCGGGGCCTGCGGCGGGAGCTGGCTGCCGTACGAGGGCTGCGGCTGCCGGCCGTACGGGGGCTGGCCGGGCTGCTGCGGCGCGTGGGGCGGCTGGCCGTACGGGGCCGCCGGGGCGGGCGCGCCGAGCGGGGCGACCATGGTGGGGGCCGCGTGCACGGGCGCGGGAGCCGGGGGCTGCGGCTGCGGGGGCTGCTGGGCCGGGGGCTGCTGCGGCGGGGCGAACGGGGCGGGGGCGGGCGGCTGCTGGACCGGGGCGCCGAAGGACGGGGCCGGGGCCTGCGGGGCCGGGGCGGCGGCCTGCGGGGGCGGGGCGAATCCGGGCGCGGCGGCCTGCGGCGGGGCCGGGGCCTGCGGCTCGGGCTGCGCCTCCTCCTCGGCGACCTCGCCGCCGAAGTTCTGCAGCAGCGCGGCGAGCCCGCCGTCGAAGCCCTGGCCGACGGCGGCGAAGCGCCAGACGTCCTTGCGGTAGAAGTCGCCGATCATCAGGGCGCGTTCGGTGCTGAACTCCGCACCGGTGAAGGAGTACCGGACGACTTCCTCGCCGCCGGCCACGATCCGGATGTAGCCGGGGCCGATCTGCGACATCTGGCCGGGGCCGTCGAGGGTGGCGCTGAAGGACAGCTTGTGGATGGACGCGGGAACCTGGTCCAGGGTCACCCGGAAGGACTCGGTGTCCCCGGCCTGCGGGCCGAGCTGCTGGATCGACTCCTCGGGCGACTTCGGCTGGTTGTAGAAGACGAAGTAGCGGTCGTCCGACAGCCGCTCGTCGGCGTCGAGGCCGAAGCAGCTGATGTCGAAGGTGAGTCCGGGCCCGGCGATCTGGACGCCCACGTACAGATCGGTGCCCGCCGTCAGATCACTGATCTTGGCCTTGTGGCCGCGTTGGAATTCCCTGGCCATGTGTCCGACCGTCCCCCGTCCCGACTCCGACTGCGTGCGCCGCTGGATGCGCGCTGCCCGGTTGAATGCGTGAGTGCTGTGAGTGCTGTCAGTGCTGCTTGTACTGCGGATGCTGCGTGTACCGCGAACGCCGTGCGTACCGCGAACGCCGTGGCCGCCGTGTGCTCGCCGCCCGATGTGTGCCGCTCAGGCTAACGGCTCCTGCCGACATCCGGCCAAGCCGGCACCGACCCGGTACACACCTCCTTCCGCGGCGGAAGATCATTCCTCGCGGGCGGCCGGAACGCGGGGCATGCGCTCCGCCGCGGCCACTCCTTCGAGGAAACCGCGGGCCCGTTCGGTCCTCGGATACGCCTCCAGCAGCTGCCAGAAGCGGGGGCCGTGCCCGGGCACCAGGAGGTGCGCCAGCTCGTGCAGCAGCACGTAGTCGACGACGTACTCCGGCATCCCCTGGATCCGGTGGGACAGCCGGATGCTGCCCTCGGCGGGGGTGCAGGAGCCCCAGCGGGTGTTCTGGTTGGTGACCCAGCGGACCGAACGGGGCCGCGCGCGGCCGCTGAAGTACTGCTCGGACAGACGCTCGGCGCGCGCGATCAGTTCCGCGTCGCCGAGGGTGCGCCTGCTCTCCTGGGCGGCGAGCTTGTCGAGCATGACGCCCACCCAGCGCCGTTCCTCCGCCTCGGACATCCGGGCGGGGATCAGGACGACCGTCCGCTCACCCTCGCGGTAGGCGGACACGGTCCTGCGGCGGCGCGCGCTCCGGCGGACTTCGACGGCGCTCTGTGGCGGGTCGGCTGGCACGCCACGACCGTACCCGGTCGCCGTGGAGGAAGTCCCGCGCGTCCGCGGTTCGAGCACGATCGGTTCGCGGCGGGGACACACAAACGCTCTTTCTTCATTTCATATGCCCAATACCACCTGCCTGTGGACAAACTCCCGCACCCGGTCCGGCAGTCGGGCATCGTGGCGAAGACGCGGAGGAACACGGGAGAACCGGCCGCGTCAGTGGGATCGGGAAATCGGTGAACGGGGAGGCCGCGATGTATCCGAAGGTGAAGCCGGCGCTGGCACGGGCGTGGCGGGATCTGCAGACGGTGCAGTTCGGGGTGACGCCCGCCCACGCGGTGGTGCTCGGGCCGCTGGACACGGCCACCGGGTCGCTCATCGACCGGATCGACGGGACGCGGAGCATGGAGCTGCTGCGGGCCGAGGGCGCCGGGATGGGGCTGCCGGAGGGGCAGGTGGACGGGCTGGTCCGGCACCTCGCCGGGGCCGGGCTGCTCGACGACCTGACCGCCGGCGGGCCTCGGGCGCAGGCCGTGCGGCGCAGGCCGGAGGCGCTGGAGCGGCTGGGGCCCGATCTGGGCTCGCTCTCGCTGGTGCACCGGGAGCCGGGCGGTGACCTGCTGGGGGTGGCGGCGCGCAGGGCGTTACGGGTCCAGGTGCGCGGGAGCGGCCGGGTGGGAGCGGTGATCGCCTCCGTACTGGCGGGGGCCGGGGTGGGCCGGGTCGAGGTGCTCGACGGGGGCCGGGCGGAAGCAGCCGACGTGGCCCCGGGCGGCCTGGATCCGGGGAGCGTGGGCAGGCCGCGGGCCGAGGCCGCGGGAGCGCTGGTGCGGGAGTCGGCCCCGGGGCGGGTCCCGCGTGCGGGCGACCCCGAGGGCCCGGGGCCGGAGCTGGCCCTGGTGGTGGTCGCGCCCCGGGACGGCCTCCAGGCCTGGGCCCCCGATCCGGCGACAGCCGCCGACTGGGTGGCGACGGGCACCCCGCACCTGTACGCGGGGGTGCTGGAGGGGACGGGGCTGGTCGGGCCCCTGGTGCTGCCCGGGTCCACGGCCTGCGCGGGGTGCATGGAGCGCGACCGCGTCGACCGGGATCCGGCCTGGCCCCGGATGCTGGTCCAGTGGCGCTCGGCACACCGCCGCCGCGGGACGGCGGCCTGCGACCTGGGGCTGTCGACGGCGGTGGCCGGCCTGGCCGCGGCGCACGCCCTGGCCTTCCTCGACGGGCAGCTGCCCGCTTCGACGGCCGCGCGCTGGGAGGCCGCCCTGCCCGCACTGCACTGGTCGCGGTCCGCGCTGCGCCCGCATCCGGACTGCCCCTGCGCGGCGGCGGACCCGGCGGCGGGGCTCACGGGCGGGGTGGCGGCGGAGCCCGCGGGGGCGGACTGCGGGGCGGTGCGGTCGTGAGCCACCGGACTCCCGCCGGATCCCGGGCAGGTGCCCCGGTCCGGGCGCCCGGGGGGTCATGGCAGGATGCGACGGGGGCCGAGCCGCGCCTCGAACCGCCGCTTGCGGCAGAGCGGTCTGGGAACTGGAGGGACTCATGTCTGATCTTCCCCGGAAGGCGGTCACGCGTACCGTCAAGCTGGCCGCGCTCCCGCTCGGCATCGCCGGCCGGGCAACGTGGGGGCTGGGCAAGCGGATCGGCGGCAAGTCCGCCGAGATCGTGGCGCGCGAGCTCCAGCAGCGCACCGCCGAGCAGTTGTTCCGCACGCTCGGGGAGCTGAAGGGGGGCGCGATGAAGGTCGGGCAGGCCCTTTCGGTCTTCGAGTCGGCGCTTCCCGAGGAGGTCGCCGGGCCCTACCGGGCCGCGCTGACGAAGCTCCAGGAGGCGGCTCCGCCGCTGCCGGCGGAGCGGGTGCACCAGGTGCTGGCGGAGCGGCTCGGCGCCGACTGGCGGGAGCTGTTCGAGGAATTCGAGGACAAGCCTTCCGCGGCCGCCTCGATCGGGCAGGTGCACCGGGCGGTGTGGCACGACGGGCGGCAGGTGGCGGTCAAGGTCCAGTACCCGGGGGCCGGTGAGGCGCTGCTGTCGGACCTCAAGCAGCTGGGCCGGTTCGCCGGTCTGCTGGGTCCGCTGGTGCCGGGCATGGACATCAAGCCGCTGATAACCGAGCTGCGCGACCGGGTCGCGGAGGAGCTGGACTACGAGCTGGAGGCCGAAGCGCAGCGCACCCACGCCGACGCCTTCGACGATGACGGGGACGTGGTCGTCCCGGACGTCGTGCACCAGGGCGACCAGGTGCTGGTGACCGAGTGGATGGAGGGCACCCCGCTGTCCGAGGTGATAGCCGACGGGACGCGGGAGGAGCGTGACCGCGCCGGGCAGTTGCTGGCCCGGTTCCTCTTCTCCGGGCCCGCGCGCACCGGGCTGCTGCACGCCGATCCGCACCCGGGCAACTTCCGGCTGATAACGGGGGCGGACGGCCGGATGCGGCTGGGCGTGCTGGACTTCGGCACGGTGGACCGGCTGCCGGGCGGCTGGCCCAAGCCGATCGGCCGGTCGCTGCGGATGACTCTGGACGGGGACGCCGAGGGGGTCTACGGGCACCTGCGCGCGGAGGGGTTCGTCAGGGAGAGCGTCGAACTGGACCCGGACGCGGTGCTCGACTACCTCAAGCCCATCATCGAGCCCGCCGAGGCCGAGGAGTTCACCTTCACCCGGCCGTGGCTGCGCGGGCAGGCGGCGCGGATCGCCGATCCGCGCTCTCCCGCCCACCAGTTGGGCCGGCAGATCAACCTGCCGCCGTCCTACCTGCTGATCCACCGGGTGTCGCTGAGCACCATCGGCGTCCTGTGCCAGCTGGGGGCGACGGTACGGCTGCGCGACGAACTGGAGTCCTGGCTGCCGGGGTTCCTGCCCGAGGACTGACCGGCGCGGTCCGGGTCCGGGCGCGGGCCGGGTCCGGGCGCGGGCCGGCCGGGAGTCACCACCAGGAGGAGTCGAGCCGGCCCTCGATCGCCCTGAGGTTGGCGCGCGCGCAGTCGACGCAGAAGTACTGTCTGGTCCCGTTCTCCACCGAACACGTCCAGGTGGGTGGCGGCGGGGCGCCTTCCGGGGAGCGGGCACCGCAGCGCGCGCAGACGACGGGCTGGGCCGCGGGCCCGGGCGGGGTGGGGTGGGGGGTCGGCTGGTCCACCACCAGACGATATCCCCGCCGGGTCGTGCCGGGCCCGCAACGCACCGGGGGGACCGGTCCGTTCGGACCGGTCCCCCCGGGTGCTGCCGCCGCCGGCCGCGTTCAGCCGGATCCGGCGGCGTTCGAGTCGCCTTCAAGCCGCTTCCGAGCCCTGTGGGCTCGCCGCGCGCTCAGTGCATGACGGCCATGGCCAGCGCGCGCCGGGCGCGCATGGAGACGCGCTCGGCCTTTCGCTGCATGCGCCGCGCGGCGACCAGGCGCAGGGCGTGACGCTCGGCGTCCACCTCGCGCATGCGGTCGTCCATATGGGCACGGGCCAGGGCTTCTGGGATGAGTTGCATTTCGCGGGTCCTGTTCTGGCGCGAGGTGATCGCACCGGCGGTGATGAAGTCTGCGGTGGCGGAGCCGTGCGGCTGCTCGCTCGTGGTGGCGTAGGGGGACATGGGGGCCTGCTTCAGGGGGTCGTGCGTGAGGGGGCGGTCGATGGTTCCGGTGGCGGTCATGCCGCTGCGACCGGGTTCTTGCGCGGGCGGCCGCGGGGCCGCTTGCGGGCCACGACCACGCCCTGGACGAAGAGCTCGCCGCCCCATACGCCCCAGGGCTCGCGGCGCTCCTTGGCGCCGGCGAGGCAGGCCTCGACCAGCGGGCAGGTGCCGCAGAGGGACTTGGCGTACTCGACGTCGGCCGGGGACTCGGCGAAGAAGACCTCGGGGTCGAAGGTGCGGCAGGGGACGGGCACGCCGAGGTTCTCGATCGCGTCGTCGAGCGCGGTGAGCGCGGTGAGGGGGGTCAAGGTGGAGTCCTCCGGGACTGCGGGCGGGGAGATCGTTTGGGTCTGCGGTACGGACGGGGCGTGCGCTTCGAGTTGCACGGTGTTTTCTTCCTCGTCTTGTTCGGCTAGTCGTTCCGGCCGGTCGGCCGGGTGGCGGCTGGTCCTGCCAGTCCCGAGGCCCCTTCGCTCCGTCGTCCCCGTTCGGGGACAAACAGAAGGGCCGCGGATCCCGGGTGGGGTTCCGCGGCCCTGAAGGCGCCGGCCTGATCATGCGATCAGGCTGGATCACTCCAGGGTTCGAGCCCACGGAAGGCCCACATCAGGTGGTGCTGCTGCTTCGTCTGCGTCTGGATTCCGGCACCGGCCGCGGCCGCGAAGCCATAGGCGCCGTGCGCCTGCGGGGCTTCCGCTACTGCCACCAGTGCCTTGGTCGGTCGCTCATTGCGCTCGCTGACCGGAAGGGTCGCCAGCAGGGCGGGGCTGTCAGCGGAAATCGCGGACAGACCGGTGCCCCGGAGGGAGACGGAACCGAGCAGGCAGGAAGCGTCGACCGAGCGATCGGTCATTTTGGTGAAGGTCATGAAGCTGGTCACTGGTCTCGCCTCCTCTCGGCGTCTCGGGGACCGGGCCCGGGGGCCTGTCCCATGTATTCGGATAAGTACAGCACGGATCCAGGGCTTCGGAGAAGCCACCGTTTCCGTTGCTAAGAACCTATGGGGCTGCGACGGGCATGTGCAAACTATTTTTCCGACGAGTTTCTACGCGTCGTCAGGATCCCCGCCCTCAGGGTCCTGACCAGTACAGATGGCCAGGACATCGGCGCCGTAGCGCTCGAGCTTGCGGCCGCCCACCCCGGAGATCATCGCGAGCTCTCCGGGCTCGGAGGGTGCCGCCTCGGCGATCGCCATCAGGGTTTTGTCCGTGAACACACAATACGCGGGCATTCCCTGGAGCTTCGACTGGCCGGCGCGCCACTCGCGCAGCCGCTCGTAGAGGCCCTCGTCCATGTCCGACGGGCAGTCCCCGCAGCGCATCAGCTTGATGTCCCCGGCCTCGGTCAGCGTCCTGCCGCAGACCCGGCACAGCACCGGCCCCCGGCGGCCGCGCTTGCGCGGTGCGCCCTCGGCCGGGGCGCCCGGCCGGCTCACGGGAGCCGCGGAGCCCGGCCGCAGCCCGTTCAGGAAGCGGCTGGGACGACGGGAGGCCCGGCCGCCGGGAGCCCGGGAGAGAGCCCAGGAGAGGGTCAGGTGGAGCCGGGCCCGGGTGACGCCGACGTACAGCAGCCGGCGCTCCTCCTCGACCTGTTCGTCGGTCTTGGCATACGTGATCGGCATCATGCCGTCGGTGAGGCCGGCCAGGAACACGGCGTCCCACTCCAGGCCCTTCGCGGCGTGCAGCGAGGCGAGGCTGACGCCCTGGACGGTCGGCGCGTGCTGCGCGGCCTTGCGCTCGTCCAGCTCGACGGTGAGCTCGGCCAGCCCGGCGCCGGGGCGGCTGCGGGCGAAGTCCTCGGCGAGGCGGACCAGCGCGGCCAGCGATTCCCACTGGTCGCGCACCGCGCCGGAGCCGGCGGGCGGCTCGGCGGTCCAGCCGGTGGAGCTGAGCACGGCCCGGACCTGGGCCCCCAGCTCGACGACGTCGTCCAGCAGCGGGTCGTTGCCCACGGAGCGGGCGGCGCCGCGCAGCGCGAGGACCGCCTTCTGCACCTCGGCGCGCTCGAAGAAGCGCTCCGCCCCGCGCAGCTGGTACGGGACGCCGGCGTCGGCGAGGGCCTGCTCGTACACCTCGGACTGGGCGTTGATGCGGTAGAGGACGGCGATCTCGCCGGCCGGGACCCCGGCCGCGATCAGGTCGCGGATGCGGCGGGCCACGCCCTCGGCCTCGGCGGGCTCGTCGGGGTACTCGGCGTAGACCGGGTCGGGGCCGGGTTCGCGCTGGGAGACGAGCTCCAGCCGGTGCTCGGCGGCCCGGCCGCGGGCCTGGTTCAGCAGACCGTTGGCGAGGTGGACCACCTGGGGGGTGGAGCGGTAGTCGCGGACCAGCTTGACCACGGTGGCCTGCGGGTAGCGGGTGCGGAAGTTCAGCAGGTGGTCGGGGGTCGCGCCGGTGAAGGAGTAGATCGTCTGGCTGGCGTCGCCGACGACGCAGAGGTTGTCGCGGTCGCCGAGCCACAGCTCCAGCAGGCGCTGCTGGAGCGGGCTGACGTCCTGGTACTCGTCCACCACGAAGTGCTGGTACTGGGTGCGGATCTGCTCGGCGATGTCGTGGCGGTCCTGGAGGATGCCGACGGTGAGGAGCAGCACGTCCTCGAAGTCGATCATGCCGCGGTCCCGCTTGAGCTGCTCGTACGTGCCGTAGATCTGCGCGATCTCCGCCATGTCGCGGGGGGCCTCGCGGCCCGCCTTGAGGGCGGCGGCCGGGTAGTCGGCGGGCACGGTCTGGGTGACCTTGGCCCACTCGATCTCGCCGGTGACGTCGCGCAGCTCGTTGCGGTCGAGGCGGACCCGGCAGCGCGCGCCGGCCTCGGCCACGAACTGGATCTTGCGTTCCAGGAGGCGGGGCACCTCCCCGCCGATCGCCCGGGGCCAGAAGTACTGGAGCTGGCGGAGGGCGGCGGAGTGGAAGGTGCGGGCCTGGACCCCGCCCGCGCCGAGGGCGCGCAGCCGGCCGCGCATCTCTCCGGCGGCGCGGTTGGTGAAGGTGACGGCCAGCACGCTGGCCGGCATGAGCTGGCCCGAGCGGACCCCGTAGGCGATGCGGTGGGTGATCGCCCGGGTCTTGCCGGTACCGGCGCCGGCCAGCACGCACACCGGACCGCGCAGGGTCGTGGCGACCTCGCGCTGCTCAGGGTCGAGGCCCTGGAGCACGGCGTCGGCGTCGACGTCGGGCGCGCCGCCGCCGGCCGGTACGGATGAGGAGTGCGTTGCTGCTGTCACCCCGCCATGCTGCCAGGTCCGGTGGGCCGGACGGGAAACCCGTCCACAGGGCCGTGGGGTCCGTCATACCGGTGGGACCGCCGGACCGGCGGGTATCCCGGGAGCGGACCGGCCGGCAGTCGGATCGGTCACACCGGTCGGCGGGGCGGGAATGGCGCGGCGGGGCGGGACGTTCGACTCCTCGGATCATCCGGCTCGGATCGACCGGCATCGCGATCCACCGAGACCTCACAGAGGAGCGAGCATGCAGGACACGGGCACCGTCACGATGTACAGCACCACCTGGTGCGGCTACTGCCGTCGGCTGAAGACCCAGCTGGACCGGGAAGGCATCGCGTACAACGAGATCAACATCGAGCTCGACCCGGAGTCCGCGGCGTTCGTGGAGAAGGCCAACAACGGCAACCAGACGGTTCCGACCGTGCTCGTGAAGTCCTCCGCCGGCAACGAGTCCGTCATGACGAACCCGAGCCTCGCCCAGGTCAAGCAGGCCCTCGCCGTCTGACCCGCCCGCTCCCAGGACGGCCCCCGCCCCGGCGGGGGCCGTCCGCGTCCGCGGGCGGCGTCCTCAGACGGTGGCCGGCCCCTTGGGGAGCGGCTGGCCGTACCAGAGCTCGACCAGGCGGGCCGCGATGGAGATGCCCGACGGGGGCAGGACCTCGCCGGCCTCGATCGCGGCGCGGTAGTCCTCGCGGGAGAACCACCGGGCCTCCTGGATCTCCTCGCCGTCGACCGTGATCTCCGAGCTGACGGCGCGGGCGTTGAAGCCCAGCATCAAGCTGTACGGGAACGGCCAGGGCTGGCTGGCGACGTACTCGACCGCGCCGATGCGCACCCCCGCCTCCTCCCACACCTCGCGGATCACCGACTGCTCGATCGACTCGCCGGGCTCCACGAAGCCGGCCAGCGTGGAGAAGCGGCCCTCCGGCCAGTGCACCTGGCGGCCCAGCAGCGCGCGGTCGTGCTCGTCGGTGACCAGCATGATCACGGCCGGGTCGGTGCGCGGGTAGTGCTCGGCACCGCAGCCGGGGCAGCGGCGGATGTGGCCGGCCGCGGCGACGACGGTGCGCTCGCCGCAGCGGGAGCAGAAGCGGTGCATGCGCTGCCAGTTCTCCAGCGCCACCGCGTGCACCATCAGTCCGGCGTCGCGCGGGTTCAGCAGCAGCCCGGCCTCGCGGAGCCCGGCCGGGCGGGCCGACTGGTCCATGCGGCCCGGCAGGGAGTCCTTCTGCAGCGCGAAGTACCGTACGCCGTCCTCGTCGGTGCCCAGGAAGTACCGGTGCGTCTCGGTGACCGGGGCCTCGAAGGCGGGGGTCATCACGATGCCCGTCCCGCCGTCGGGGGTGTCGTCGATCAGCACCTGGCCGCCGGAGACGACGAAGACGCGGGTCGTCGGGTGGCTCCAGGCCGCGGCGAGCCACGCCTCGTCGAGGCGGTGGTGCGCGGCGCGGTCGATCCCGCTGGGCGCGGTGAGCGAGAGGGGTCGCTCGGTATGGGTGCTCACTGGTACTTCCAACTCCCCCGGTGGTGGGACAAGGCAGGCGTACGGAACGGTTGTCAGGTGGTGGCGGCGGTGGCCGTCCGCGGCGACCAGTTCGCGGCGAGGTCGCCCCACAGGTAGGCGGTGGTCTCCACGCCCTTGAGGAGGAGGTCGAGCTCGACCTTCTCGTTCGGCGAGTGCCAGCCGTCGGAGGGTACGGAGATCCCCAGGAACAGCACCGGGGCGCCCAGCACGTCCTGGAGGTCGGCCGCCGGCCCGGAGCCGCCCTCGCGGGTGAAGCGGATCTGCTGCCCGAAGGCGCGGCCCATGGCGCGGACCACGGACCGCAGCGCGGGGTGGTCCAGCGGGGTGAGGCAGGGACGGGTGGGCGCGCCGAAGGTGATGCTGTGCCGGATCCCGTCGGGCACCCGGGCCGCGACCCAGTCCCGGACGGCCGCCTCGACCTCGTACGGGTCCTGCCCGGAGACCAGGCGGAACGACAGCTTCAGGTGGGCGGAGGCGGGCACGATCGTCTTGCCGCCGGGGCCCTGGTAGCCGCCGCCGATGCCGTTGACCTCGGCGGTCGGGCGGGCCCAGACCCGCTCCAGGGTGGAGTAGCCCGCCTCGCCCGCGGCGGCGTGGGACTTGGCCGTACGCAGCCACTCTGCCTCGTCGAAGGGCAGCTCGGAGATCAGCCGGCGCTCGGCGTCGGTCAGCTCGGCGATGTCGTCGTAGAAGCCGGGGATCATGACCCGCCCGTCCTCGTCGTGCAGCGCCGCGACGACGCGGGCGGCGACGGTGGCCGGGTTGGGCACGGCCCCGCCGAAGGCGCCCGAGTGGATGTCCTGGTCGGGGCCGTGGAAGTCGATCTCGCAGTCGGCGACGCCGCGCATGCCCGTGCAGACGGTGGGGGTGGTCTCGGACCACATGCCGGTGTCGGACACGATCACGACGTCGGCGGCGAGTGCGGCGGCGCGGTCCTCGACGAGGGCGCGGAAGTGCGGCGAGCCGGACTCCTCCTCGCCCTCGATGAGCAGCTTGAGGTGCACGGCGGGGGCCCCGGCGCCGGTCGCCGCGAGGTGGGCGCGCACGCCGAGCGTGTGGAAGAACACCTGGCCCTTGTCGTCGGCCGCGCCCCGCCCGTACATCCGGCCGTCCTTGACGACCGGCTCGAAGGGCTCGGTGTGCCAGCCGTCGGCGAGGGCGGCGGGCTGGACGTCGTGGTGCCCGTACACGAGGACGGTGGGGGCGGCGGGGTCGGCGGCCGGCCAGTGGGCGAACACGGCGGGGGCGCCGGCGGTCTCCCAGACCTCGGTGACGGGGAAGCCGGTCTCCTTGAGCTTCGCGGCGAGCCAGTCGGCGCTGCGGCGTACGTCGTCCGCGTGCTCGGGCTGGGCCGAGACGGAGGGGATGCGGAGCCACTCGGCGAGGTCGTCGAGGAAGGCGGCGCGGTGGGTCTCGATGTACGTGCGGACGACGCTGTCCGGGGTTTCGCTCATGGCCACGAGCCTAACCGTCCGCCTGGTGGGCACCGTCCGCGCCCGATTCGCCTTGGAGGATCCGCTCAAGACGCTCCCGTCCGGGGAGGTCACGGGGGCGGATCACCCGGCCGCTGCGGACGTGCAGGAAGGCGGCCGAGACCCGGTCGAGGGGAGTGCCGGTGGCTTCGGCCCAGGCCAGGCGGTACACGGCGAGCTGGAGGGGGTCGGCCTGGGTGGTGCGGCCCGTCTTCCAGTCGACCACCTCGTACGAGCCGTCCGGGTTGCGGTAGACGGCGTCGATCCGGCCGCGGATCACCCGGCCGGCGAGGGTGAGCTGGACCGGGGCCTCCATCCGGTACGGGGTGCGCTCGGCGTACTCGCTGCGCTCGAAGGCGGCCTTGAGGGCGGCGAGGTCGGCCTCGTCGGCGACCTCCTGGCCGGAGCCGGGGAGGTCGGTCGCGGGGTCGAGGAGGTCGTCGAGGAGCGGCAGGGGCAGTTCCTCGAAGCGGGACTCGACCCAGGCGTGGAAACGGGTGCCCTGGCGGGCCGCGGGCTGCGGCGGCTTGGGCATGGGGCGGGCGAGATCGCGTACGAAGCCCTGCTCGTCGGCGGCGAGGCGCAGGAGCTGGCTCGCGGACAGGGCGGAGGGCAGCTCGACGTCCCGTACGGCTGCGCGGGCGCGGCGGAGCTCGCCCTCGAGGGCGTCGAGGTCACGGTCCCAGGAGGCCACCGTCCGGGCCTCCTCGGGGGTCAGCCCATCGCCGGCCGGGTGCCGCGGGCCGCCGGCGTGCGGGTACGGGAGCGCCGGGCCCGCCTGCCGGGGAACGACGGCCCCGCCGGCGCGGAGGCGGTCATCGGCGGCGGACACCGGGCGGGCGGCTTCGCCGGCCCAGAGGTCGTCCGGCGGGGCGGCGGGCCCCGGCGGAGCCCACGGGTCCGCCGGTACCGCTTCGCCGGCCCACAGGTCGTCCTCGGCGGGGGCGGCCGGGGCGTCGGGCGGGGGTTCGTCGTCGTAGGACGGGTCCTCGCAGTGCGGGGGCCAGAGGTAGGGGTCTTCTTCGGCCGGGGCCTGGGGGCGGGGGGCGGCGAGGTGGGCCTCGACCAGGGCGGCCGCCTCTCGGCGCAGGGCCAGGGAGGCCGGGTCCAGGGGCAGGGGCCAGGTGTGGTCGGCGTCGGCGTCGGCCGCCAGGGCCGGGTTCTCGGCGTCGGGGGCCGGTTCGTCCGCCCAGGCTTCGATCTCGCCGAAGCCGGCCGCGCAGTGGTCGTGGAGGGCCTGGAGGAAGGCGGAAGGGCCCCGGCGGCGCTTCTGGGTGGGGCCCCACCAGTGGCCGGAGGCCAGCAGGAGGGAGCGGGGTCGGGTGAAGGTCACGTAGCCGAGGCGGAGCTCTTCCGTCTGCTTGTGGGCCTTCAGGGACGCTTTGAAGGACTTCAGGCCCGCCGGGGTCCATTCCGGGTCCCCGGGCAGGGTCGGGGCGTCACCGCGCAGGGCGTACGGGAGGACCTTCGGGTACGAGGTCCAGGCCTCGGGGGCCTTCTCCTTGGGGAAGGAGCCCGCGCAGAGGCCGGGGACGACCACCACGTCCCACTCCAGGCCCTTGGACTTGTGGGCCGTCAGCACCTTGACCGTGTTCTCCCCGCCGGGCAGCGCGTGGTCGAGGCCCTTCTCGTACTGCGCGGCCGTGCGCAGGAAGCCCAGGAACGCCAGCAGGGTCGCCTCGCCGTCCAGCGCGGCGAAGCCGGCCGCGACGTCGAGGAAGCCGGAGAGCGTCTCGCGCCGGCGGGCGGCCAGGGCGTGCGGGGAGGCGGACAGTTCCACGTCGAGGCCCGTCGTGGCCAGGACCCGGTGCAGGACGTCCATCAGGGGGTCGGCGAGGGCGCGGCGCAGGTCCCGCAGCTCCTGGGCGAGGTGGGCGAAGCGGACCCGGGCGGCGGCGGAGAAGGGCAGGTCCTCGGCGGCCCCGCCGTCGAGGAAGGTCTCCAGCGCGTCGGCCAGGGAGACGACCTCCGCCGGGTCGACGCCCTCGACCGCCGCGGCGAGCCGGCCGTCGGGGCCCCGGTCGGCGCCGGGCCGGGCCACCAGTTGCCGGGCCAGGCGCCCGAGCAGGGCCAGGTCGCGGGCGCCGACGCGCCAGCGGGGGCCGATGAGCAGGCGTACCAGGGCGGCGTTGGCCCCGGGGTCCTGGAGCACCTCGCAGACGGAGACGAGGTCGGCCACTTCCGGGAGGTGCAGCAGGCCGGACAGGCCCACGACCTCCACCGGGACGTCCCGGGCGACCAGGACCGCCTGGATGCGGGCGAAGTCGGCGGCGGAGCGGCACAGCACCGCGATCTCGCCCGGCTCGGTGCCCGTGCGCACCAGGTGCGCGACGGAGTCGCCGAGCCATTCGAGCTCCTCGGCGTGGGTGTTCAGCAGGGCGCAGCGGACCACTCCGTCGCGCTCGGCGCCGGGGCCGGGGCGCAGCGCCTCGACGCCCTCGTGGAGGGCTCGGAGCGGGGCGGCGAGGCCGTTGGCCAGGGCGAGGAGGCGGCCGCCGCTGCGGCGGTTCTCGCTGAGGGAGAGCCGGGTCGCGGGGCGGCCGTCGGCGTGCGGGAAGTGCTCGGGGAAGTCGTCGAGGTTGGCGACGGACGCGCCGCGCCAGCCGTAGATGGCCTGGCAGGGGTCGCCGACGGCGGTCACGGCGTGCCCGGTGCCCGCGCCGAAGAGGCCGGACAGCAGCAGCCGCTGGGCGACGGAGGTGTCCTGGTACTCGTCGAGGAGGACCACCCGGAACTCCTCGCGCAGCAGGGCTCCGACCTCCGGGCGGGTGGTCGCGAGCCGCGCGGAGAGGGCGATCTGGTCGCCGAAGTCGAAGAGGTCGCGGGAGCGCTTGGCGGCGCGGTAGCGGGAGACCAGTTCGAGCAGCTCCAGGCGGCCGCGTACCGCTTCGGGGACCTTGCGCAGGTCGTCGTTGGTGAGCTTGGCGCCGGCGAGCCCGTCGAGCAGAGCGGTGTCGTACGCGCGCAGCGCGGCCGGCTCGACGAGGTGCTCGGAGAGTTCCGCGTCGAGCGCGAGGAGGTCGCTGACCAGGTCGGGCACGGACTTGGTGAGGGACGGGTAGGGGCCGGGGGCCTCGCGGAGCACCTTCGCGGCGAGCTGGAAGCGGGTGGCGTCGGCGAGGAGGCGGGCGCTGGGCTCGAGGCCGATGCGCAGGCCGTGGTCCTTGAGGAGCTGCCCGGCGAAGGCGTGGTAGGTGGAGATGCGGGGCTCGCCGCCGGCCGTCCCGGCCTCGACGTCGGCCGGGGAAGGGTCGGGGTCGGTGATGCCGGCCCGGGCGAGGGCCTTGCGTACGCGCTCGGCCAGTTCACCGGCGGCCTTGTTGGTGAAGGTCAGGCCGAGGACCTGTTCGGGGGCGACGGTGCCGGTGCCCACCAGCCAGACGACGCGGGCGGCCATGACTGTGGTCTTGCCGGAGCCGGCGCCCGCGACGATCACCTGGGGGGCGGCGGGGGCGGTGACGCAGGCCAGCTGTTCGGGCGTGAAGGGGATCCCGAGGAGCTCCTTGAGCTGCTCGGGATCGTCGAGGACGGGGGTGCGCCCGGACACGTACGCGGTCACCTCAAAAGGCTAGCCGCAGCCGCCGACACTCCCCGCCGCCGTCTCATTCCACGGTCTGGCGGCCCTCGGGCAGGGCGCTGCAGGCGCTGCGGAAGGCGCAGCGGGTGCAGTGTTCGCCGGTGGCGGGGGCGAAGCGTTCGTCCAGGACCCGTCCGGCGGCGGTGGCCAGCAGGTCGCCGACCCATGCGCCGGAGCTGCCGCCGGACAGCGGCTCCTGCGCCTGGATCCTGGGGACCGCGTCGCCGCCGTCGCGCTTCGCGGCGCCCTGGCGCAGCTGGACGAGTTCGGCGCCGCCCGGTTCGGGGCGGCGGCCGTCGAAGACCTCGTCGACGGCTCCCTGGCGGACGGCCAGCTGGTAGACGGCGAGCTGCGGGTGGCGGGCGACCTCCTCCCTGGTCGGGGCGCCCTTGCCGGTCTTGAAGTCGACGACGTACGCGCGGCCCTGCGGGTCGGTCTCGACGCGGTCCATGGAGCCTCGGATCCGTACGGCGTACTCGCCCGCGTCGAGGGTGACGTCGAAGTCGTGCTCGGTGGCGACGGCGGTGCGGCCGCCGCGGTCGGTGGTGTGCCAGCGCAGGAAGCGTTCGAGGGCCGCGCGGGCGTTGTCCTTCTCCTGGCGGGACTTCCAGGGGGCGTCGAAGGCGAGGGCGTCCCAGACGGAGTCGAGGCGTTCCATGAGGACGGCGAGGTCGGCGGGGGTGCGGCCGGAGGCGACCTCGTCGGCGAGGACGTGGACGACGTTGCCGAAGCCCTGGGCGGCGGTGGAGGGGGCGTCGGCCTTGACCTCGCGGCCCAGGAACCACTGGAGGGAGCAGGTGGTGGCGAGCTGCTCCAGCGCGCTGCCGGAGAGGGCGACGGGCCGGTCCCGGTCGCGGAGCGGGGCGGGCGCGCGGGTGGGCTCGTACAGGCCCCACCAGCGCTGCGGGTGCGCGGCGGGGACCAGCGGGCGGTCGTCGTCGTCGGTGAGCGCGGCGAGACGGGCCAGGCGGCGGGCGGCGGCGTCGCGCAGGGCCGGCGAGGCGTCGGGGTCGACGGTGGTGGCGCGGAGCTCGGCGACGAGGGCGGGGACGGCGAGGGGGCGGCGGGGGCGGCCGGTGACGTCCTTGGGGGTGACGCCGAGTTCGGTGAGGAAGCGGGAGGGCTGGTCGCCGTCCTCGGCGGGGGCCTTGACGGCGGTGACGACGAGCCGGTGGCGGGCGCGGGTGGCGGCGACGTAGAAGAGCCGCCGTTCCTCGGCGAGGAGGGCGCCGGGGGTGAGGGGTTCGGCGAGGCCGTCGCGGCCGATGCGGTCGGCCTCCAGGAGGGAGCCGCGGCGGCGCAGGTCGGGCCAGAGCCCTTCCTGCACCCCGGCGACGACGACGAGCCCCCACTCCAGGCCCTTGGAGCGGTGCGCGGTCATGAGGCGTACCGCGTCGCTGCGTACGGCGCGCCCGGTGAGGGTGTCGGCGGCGATGTCCTCGGCCTCGAGCTGTTCGAGGAAGTTGAGCGCGCCGCGGCCTCCGGTACGTTCCTCCGCGCGGGCGGCGTTGTCGAAGAGGGCGCAGACCGCGTCGAGGTCACGGTCGGCGTTGCGGCCGGCGGTGCCGCCGCGGCGGGCCCGGCGTTCGAGCCGCTGCGGCCAGGGGGTGCCGTCCCAGAGGGCCCACAGGGCCTCCTCGGCGGTTCCGCCGCCCTGGAGCAGCTCGCGGGTCTTGCGCAGCAGCAGGCCGAGGCGCTGCGCTCCGCGGGCGTAGGCGGGGTCGTGGGCGGTGAGCCGCTCGGGCTCGGCGAGGGCGCGGGCCAGCAGCACGTCGGAGGGCGCGGGTACGACGACCCCGGCGGCCCGCTCCTCGTCGCGCAGCGCCCGCCCCAGCCGGCGCAGGTCGGCGGCGTCCATCCCGCCGAGCGGCGAGGTGAGCAGCGCGAGCGCCCCCTCGACCCCGACCCACCCCTCGTCTCCGGCGGCGGTGCCGGGGGGAAGGTCCCGCCCACGCGCCCCGAAGCCCGGAGGGGCCTCCCGCTCCCCGGCACCCGGGTGGGCCGGGTCGGCCGGGGCGGCAGGGGTTGCCGGGTCGGCAGGGGTCGCCGGGTCGGCCGGGGCGGCAGAGTCGGCAGGGGCGGCAGGGGTTGCCGGGTCGGCAGAGGCCCCCGGGTCCGCCGGGGCGGCAGAGTCGGCAGCGGCGGCAGGGGTTGCCGGGTCCGGCCGGCCCGGCAGGCCGGTCTCGGCGGAGCCGGACCCCGACAGGTCCGGTGCGAGCACCGGCACGGCAACCGCGCCACCCGGCGCGGCGCCTGCCTGCTCACCGGCCGCCCGGGTGCGGGCCTCCGGCAGGGTCGCCGACACCGTGGCGCTGCCCGGCCGGGCAGCCGCCGACACGGTGACGTCCGGCTCCGCCCCGGGCACGGCGGCGGCGTCCGGCAGTCCGGCGCCGCCCGGCACGGCGGAGCTACCCGGCACGGCGACGGCGTCCCCGTCGCCGGCTGCCGCGTCAGCGGGACCCGGCAGCACGGCCCCGCTCGCCACCGTGTCCGGGGCTGCGTCCGGAGACGAGGTCGCGTCCGGGCCCGCCGAGGCATCCCGGCCGTCGAGCGGCAGCGGCGTGGCAGCACCGCCCGGGCCCACCGGGGCCTCCCCGCCGTCGAGCGGCAGCGGCGCGGAGGGGACACCCGGGTCCACCGCAGTCTCCCCGCCGTCCGGCGGCAGCATCGCGGGCGCCGCATCGGGGTCCGCCGGGGCCTCCCCGCCGTCGAGCGGCAGCGTTCCCGCGGCCGCCGTGGCGGTGAGGCGGAGGGCCGTCAGGAGGGGGGCGACGGCGGGTTCGTGGCGCAGCGGGGTGGACGCCGCGTCGGTCTCCGCGGGGACCCCCGCCGCGATCAGGGCGCGGCGCATCGCCGGGAGGGTGCGGCCGCCCGCGCGGACCAGGACGGCCATGTCCCGCCAGGGCACGCCGTCCTCCAGGTGGGCCCGGCGCAGGATGTCGGCGATGTTGTCGAGCTCGGCGCCCGCCGTCGGGTAGGTGTACACCTCGACCCGGCCGCCTTCCCGCGCGGGCGCGAGGTCGCGGTGGGCCCGGACCGCGGCGGCGGGCAGACGCGGCAGCGGCATGCGGGTGGTGAGGAGGCGGGTGGCGGCGAGCAGGGCGGAGCCCGAGCGGCGGCCGACCGTCAGCGCCCGGACCTGCGCGCCGGGGAAGGCCGAGTCGAAGTCGAGGACGTTGTTGATGTCGGCGCCCCGGAAGGCGTAGATCGACTGGTCGGGGTCGCCGAAGGCCACCAGCGTCCCGGCGGGGCCGTTCAGCGCGCGCAGCAGCCGCAGCTGGGAGGCGTCGGTGTCCTGGTACTCGTCCACGTAGATCACGTCGTAGGCGGAGGACAGCGACGGGGTGCCCTCGGCCAGGAGGACGGCGCGGTGGAGGAGTTCCGCGTAGTCCAGGGAACCCTGGAGGTCGAGGACGTCGAGGTACTCGGAGAGGAAGGCGGCGGCCGCCTTCCAGTCGGGGCGCCCGATGCGCTCGGCGAAGGTGGCGAGTGCCTCCGGGCCCAGGCCGAGCTCGCGGGCGCGGGCCAGGACGGCGCGGACCTCGTCGGCGAAGCCGCGGGTGGTCAGCGCGGCCCGCAGGTCGTCCGGCCAGCGGATGGACCGCAGCCGCCGCTGGCCCTCCAGCAGGGTGCGGACCATCACGTCCTGCTCCGGGCCGGACAGCAGCCGCAACGGGTCCGCGAAGAGCTCGTGGTCCTGGTGGGCACGGACCAGGCCGTAGCAGAAGGAGTGGAAGGTGGTGGCCTGCGGGGCGCGGGCGCCGCCGAGCCGCAGGGCGGCGCGGTCGCGCAGCTCCACGGCCGCCTTCCGGCTGAAGGTGAGGATCAGGATGCGGGCGGGGTCGGTGCCGGCCTCGACCCGGGCGGCGGCCGCCTCCACGAGGGTGGTGGTCTTGCCGGTGCCCGGTCCGGCGAGCACCAGAAGCGGCCCGCGGGTGTGATCAACCACCGCGCGCTGCGCTGCGTCCAGCACAGGGACGGCCACCTGCCGCGGCCCGGTCCGCACCAGGCGGTACGCGTCAGGTGTCCGCGTACGCCGCTCCGAGCGGCCGGGAGAAGAGGTGATCACGTGGGGTGCCGGTCCTGGTGGGTCTGCGGTTGCTGCGGTCTGGCCGGCGGCCGCGGTGGCCGGGAGGCCCCCGGTCGCGTACGCCGAAGAGGCAACGCTACGCCAACCGCGACGGCCCCCGCAGTCCGTCCCGCCGGGGCCGGGCGTCGCCCGGGAGGCCTTCGGCCTCGTCCTCCGTACGGGCCTTCGACCCTCCGTCCGCATCTCGTATGCCGGAAGCTGTCAGGTGTGAGCCTCGTCGCCCCCCTGTCCCTCCTCGCGCCCGTCCCAGCGCGCCCTGCGCATCGCCAGCCGCGGCTCGCCGGAGGCGGTCTCGCGCAGGGGGGTGCCCTCGGACCGGTAGTGCCCGAGGGCGCGCCGCTCGCTGCCGGGCAGGGGTACGCCGTCCGCCCGCACCACGCGCCACCAGGGCACGGCTCCTCCGTACAGGGCCATGACACGCCCGACTTGGCGCGGTCCTCCCTCGCCGAGCCACTCGGCGACGTCCCCGTACGTCATCACCCGGCCGGGCGGAATCCGCTCGGCGACCTCCAGTACCCGCTCCGCGTAGGCGGGCAGCTCTTCGCTCATTCGGCACATGGTGCCGGATGTTCCGGGCGCCCCGGTGGAAGCCTTCCTTCCGTACCGGCGCGCACCCTGCTGCCCCGCTCGGCCGTCGGTCCGTGCCACCATCTTCCGGGCGGTGACTGGTGATACGTGATCAAGAAGAGACGGATGTGACGGCGAAGGAGCGGGTTGTGAGCCCTCCGGACGGCGCGGCGAGGGGCGATGACGCGCGCCCGGACGAGGCGCACCCCGACGACCCGCCCGGCCACACGCCGACGGCGGCCGACCGCGTCGAGGTGGACGAGCCGCTGCTCGCCGCCCGCGTGCACCGGCCCTCGGACCTGGTCCGCCTGCTCGCCGGGATCCTCGGCATCGCCGTCGTGCTCGGCATCGCCGCCTTCGCCCACGGCACCACCGCGGGCCTGGAGCAGGACATCACGCAGGGCACCGGCCAGGCGCCGGACCTGCTGATCAAGGTCGCGGGGCTGGTGTCCAGCATCGCCGTGCTCCTCGTACCGGTGGCCTTCGCCATCGAGCGGCTGATCAAACGCGACGGGCTGCGCATCGCCGACGGCGTCCTCGCGGCCGTCCTCGCGCACGGGGTGACCCTGGCCACCGACCTGTGGGTGTCCCAGGGCGCCCCCGGGACCATCCAGGACGCCCTCACCCGTGCCACGGGCACGCCCGGCGCCTCCACGGACCCGGTGCACGGGTACCTCGCGCCGGTGATCGCGTACATGACGGCCGTCGGGATGACCCGGCGGCCGCGCTGGCGGGTCGCGCTGTGGGTGGTCCTGCTGCTGGACGCCTTCGCGATGCTGGTCAGCGGGTACACCACACCGTTCTCGATCATCCTGACGGTGCTGATCGGCTGGAGCGTGGCGTACGGAACCCTGTACGCGGTCGGCTCGCCGAACGTCCGGCCCACCGGGCAGAACCTCCTCGCCGGGCTGCGCCGCGTCGGCTTCCAGCCGGTCAGCGCGATGCGCGCGGAGGCCCCGGACGGGGACGGCACGGAGATCGGCGACCGAGGCCGCCGGTACCACGTCACATTGGAGGACGGTCCTCCGCTGGACGTCACCGTCGTGGACCGCGAACAGCAGGCGCAGGGCTTCTTCTACCGGGTCTGGCGGCGGCTGACCCTGCGCGGGATCACCACCCGGCGCAGCATCCAGTCCCTGCGCCAGGCGCTGGAGCAGGAGGCCCTGCTCGCGTACGCCGCCATCGCGGCCGGTGCGAACGCGCCGAAGCTGATCGCCACCTCCGAGCTGGGCCCGGACGCCGTGATGCTCGTCTACGAGCACCTGGGCGGCCGCAACCTGGACGCGCTCGCCGACGAGGAGATCACCGACGAGCTGATCCGCAACGCGTGGGAGCAGGTACGGGCCCTGCAGTCGCGCCGGATCGCGCACCGCCGGCTCACGGGGGACGCGCTGGTGGTGGATCGTTCCGGCAAGGTGATCCTCACGGACCTGCGGGGCGGTGAGATCGCGGCCGGCGACCTGGTGCTGCGGATGGACATCGCACAGCTGCTGACCACGCTCGGCCTGCGGGTCGGCGCGGAGCGGTCGGTGGCCTCGGCGGTGTCGGTGCTCGGCCCGGACGCGGTGGCGGACTGCCTGCCGCTGCTCCAGCCGATCGCGCTGAGCCGGTCCACCCGGGCGACCCTGCGCAAGCTGGCCCGGGAGCGGGCCGACCGGCAGCGGGAAGCCGTACTGGAGTCCTCGCGGGCGGCGAAGACCGCGCGCGAGCCGGGCGACGGCGCCGCACCGGCCGCGCCCAGCCCGGCCGCCGACCGCAAGGCCGAGAAGAGGGCGCTGGACGACGCGCTGGAGGGGGCGCGGGAGGAGGACCTGCTCAGCCAGATCCGTCGGCAGGTGCTGCTGATCCGCCCGCAGGCGCCGGTGGAGCCGGCCCGGCTGGAGCGGATCCGGCCGCGCACGCTGGTGTCCTTCATCGCGGGTGCCTTCGGTGCGTACTTCCTGCTCACGCAGCTGGCGCACGTGGACTTCGCGACCATCGTCGGTCAGGCGCAGTGGGGCTGGGTCGGGGCGGCGCTCGCCTTCTCGGCACTGACGTACTTCGCGGCGGCGATGAGCCTGCTGGGCTTCGTCCCGGAACGGGTGTCCTTCCTGCGGACGGTGGTCGCGCAGGTCGCGGGGTCGTTCGTGAAGCTGGTCGCCCCGGCGGCGGTGGGCGGTGTCGCGCTGAACACCCGGTTCCTGCAACGGGCGGGCGTCCGGCCGGGGCTGGCGGTGGCGAGCGTCGGCGCTTCGCAGCTCTTCGGGCTGGCCAGCCACATCCTGCTGCTGCTGGCCTTCGGCTACCTGACGGGCACGGAGAAGACCCCGGAGATGACCCCGTCGAGGACGGTCATCGCGGGCCTGCTGACGGTGGCGGTACTGGTGCTGGTCGTCACGGCGGTGCCGTTCCTGCGGAAGTTCGTGGTGACGCGGGTGCGGGCGCTGTTCGCGGGTGTGGTGCCGCGCATGCTGGACGTGCTCCAGCGGCCGCAGAAGCTGATGACGGGCATCGGCGGCATGCTGCTGCTGACCGGCTGCTTCGTGATGTGCCTGGACGCCTCGATCCGCGCCTTCGGGGGCGGGGAGGCCATCAGCTACGCGAGCATCGCGGTGGTGTTCCTGGCGGGCAACGCGCTCGGCTCGGCGGCGCCGACGCCCGGCGGCATCGGGGCGGTGGAGACCACCCTGACGCTGGGTCTGATCGCGGCGGGACTGGAGAAGGAGGTCGCGATCTCGGCGGTGCTGCTGTTCCGTCTGATGACCTTCTGGCTGCCGGTGCTGCCGGGGTGGCTGTCGTTCAACTTCCTGACCCGCAAGGAAGCCATCTAGCTCCGCGGGTGGCCGGTGGGGGGCGGGGCCGTGTACGCGGCCGCTGCTTCGCCCGTTCCTCCCCCGGCTACCGCTGGGAGGTGCCCCCAGGAGCTGCGCCCCGGACCCCCCGCCATGGCCTGCCGGCCCCGCCCCCCCTGGTCCCGCGCAGTGGGGGCGCGAGGTCCGGCGGGCGCCCCCGCGGGCGGGGCGCGTACGCCGGTAGCCGACGAGGGGCGTGGGCGTGAAGCCGGCCTGTACGCCGGGTTCTGGCACCCGGTGACCTCGCGGTCGCCGGCACGCGGGCCCGTTGGGCGGCGTCGGCGAACAGCACCCCCCCCGGCCACAGTGTCCTTCCTCGCCACCGGCCACGCCCCGCTCCGGCAGGCCGCGGCCACGGCCCCGGCCGCCCCGGCCGCGGTCCTTCGCCACCGGCCGCGCTCCGCCCCCGGCGGGCCACGGTCGCCGCCCGTCCCCCGGACGGGTCAGCGCGCGGGCGGGGGCAGGGGCGCGCCCACAGGATGGGGACATGCCGAGAAACGTCCTCCGGGCCACCACCGCCGCCGCGCTCGCCGCCACGCTGCTCACCACCGGCGCCTGTTCCGACGGCGACGGCAGCGGCGGCCGGAGAACCGGGTCCGGCGCCGCCGAGCCGGTCAAGCCCCTCTCCTGGGGCGAGTGCAACGCCCCCACGGCCGCCCAGGGCGGCGGGCCGGCGCCCGGCCGGGACTGGCAGTGCGCCACGCTCGACGTACCGCTCGACTACGCCGAGCCGGAGGGCGAGACCATCCCCATCGCCCTGATCCGCGCGAAGGCCCGCCGCCAGGCCGAGCGGCTCGGCTCACTGGTGTTCAACTTCGGCGGTCCCGGCGGGTCCGGGATCTCCACGCTGCCGGGCGCCGCCAAGGAGTACGAGGCCCTGCGCGCCCGGTACGACCTGGTGAGCTTCGACCCGCGCGGGGTCGGCGGCAGCGCCCCCGTCCGCTGTGAGGACGACAGGCAGCTGGACGCCTACTACGCGCAGGACTCCTCCCCCGACACCCCGCAGGAGGAGAAGGCCTACGTCGAAGGCATCCGCACGTACCAGGAGGCCTGCCGGGCCAAGTCCGGCAAGGTGCTCCCGTACGTGGGCACCGAGAACGCCGCCCGCGACCTGGACCGGATCCGCCAGGCCCTCGGCGACAAGAAACTGAACTACTTCGGGATCTCCTACGGCACCGAACTCGGCGGGGTCTACGCCCACCTCTTCCCGAAGAACGTCGGCCGGGCCGTCTTCGACGCCGTGGTGGACCCCACCAAGGACGCCGAACAGGGCGCTCTCGGCCAGGCGAAGGGCTTCCAGCTGGCCCTCGGCAACTTCGCCCAGGACTGCGTGGACCGCGGCGACCAGTGCCGGATCCAGGGCAGCACCGCCAAGGAGATCGAGGCGAACGTCATCGAGCTGCAGAAGGACCTGGGCGCCAGGCCGATCCCCGGCATCGGCGGCCGGCAGCTCACCGAGTCGCAGGCGACCAACGGCATCGCCCAGGCCCTGTACTCCAAGGAGTTGTGGCCGCTGCTGGAACAGGGGCTGGACGAAGCCGAAGGCGGGCAGGGACAGTTGCTGATGGCCCTGTCCGACGCACTCAACGGCCGTGACGAAAACGGCCGTTACAGCAACATCGGCGCGGCCAACACCGCCATCAACTGCGCCGACTCCAAGGAGCGCTACACCCTGGAGGAGACCAAGGCCCGGCTGCCGCGCTTCCGTTCGGCCTCGCCCGTCTTCGGGGACTTCCTCGGCTGGGCCCTGCTGAGCTGCACCGACTGGCCGGTGCCGGGTGCCTGGCGGACCCCGGACGTCTCCGCCCCCGGTTCCGCGCCGATCCTGGTGATCGGCAACACCGGTGACCCGGCGACCCCGTACGAGGGCGCGCGCAAGATGGCCGAGCGGCTCGGCAAGGGCGTGGGCGTGGAGCTGACGTACAAGGGCGAGGGGCACGGCGCGTACAACAGCGGCGACAAGTGCGTCCAGGGCGCGGTGAACGCGTACCTGCTCGGCGGGAAGGTGCCGGGCACGGGCACCGTCTGCGCGGCGGCATGAGGAAGGGGCCGTACCCGCCGGGCGGGTACGGCCCCTTTCCGGGAAGCTGCCGGGGCGACCGGCGGCAACCGGTCCTAGTAGACCGGCTTCTCGGGCTCGATCTGGTGGACCCAGCCGATGACGCCGCCGCCGACGTGCACCGCGTCGGAGAAGCCCGCGGACTTCAGCACCGCGAGGACTTCCGCACTGCGGACACCCGTCTTGCAGTGCAAGACGATCCGCTTGTCCTGCGGGAGGTCCTGGAGGGCGGTGCCCATCAGGAACTCGCCCTTGGGGATCAGCTTCGCGCCGGGGATGGAGACGATCTCGTACTCGTTCTTCTCACGGACGTCGATGATCTCGATCTTCTCGTCCGCGTCGATCCACTCCTTGAGCTGCTTGGGAGTGATCGTGGAGCCCGCGGCGGCCTCCTGGGCCTCCTCCGACACGACGCCGCAGAAGGCCTCGTAGTCGATGAGCTCGGTGACGGTCGCGTTCGGACCGCAGACCGCGCAGTCGGGGTCCTTGCGGACCTTGACCTGGCGGTACTGCATCTCCAGGGCGTCGTAGATCATCAGGCGGCCGACGAGCGGCTCGCCGACGCCGGTGAGGACCTTGATGGCCTCGGTGACCTGGATCGAACCGATGGACGCGCAGAGCACGCCCAGTACGCCGCCCTCGGCGCAGCTCGGGACCATGCCCGGCGGCGGGGGCTCCGGGTACAGGCAGCGGTAGCAGGGGCCGTGCTCGGACCAGAAGACGGAGGCCTGGCCGTCGAAGCGGTAGATCGAACCCCATACGTACGGCTTGTTCAGCAGCACGCAGGCGTCGTTGACCAGGTAGCGCGTGGCGAAGTTGTCCGTGCCGTCGACGATGAGGTCGTACTGGCTGAAGATCTCCATCACGTTGTCGGCTTCGAGCCGCTCTTCGTGCAGGACCACGTTCACGTACGGGTTGATGCCCAGCACGCTGTCGCGGGCGGACTCGGCCTTGGAACGGCCGATGTCCGCCTGGCTGTGGATGATCTGGCGCTGCAGGTTCGACTCGTCGACCTCGTCGAACTCCACGATGCCCAGCGTGCCGACACCGGCCGCGGCCAGGTACATCAGGGCGGGCGAGCCGAGACCGCCGGCACCCACGGCGAGCACCTTGGCGTTCTTCAGGCGCTTCTGCCCGTCCATCCCGACATCGGGGATGATCAGGTGACGCGAGTACCGACGGACCTCGTCAACGGTGAGCTCAGCGGCTGGCTCAACCAGGGGTGGCAGCGACACGGGGACTCCAGGGTCATCCCCGCGGACGCGGGGAGCATTTAAGGGTTGTTCTATCCCGTAACAGTGCCACGCCCGTCTTCATTCCAAGACACCCGTCCCGATCCGCGAGACGATTTCGTCCCAGTACGCGGGCATGGAGGCCCAGGGGTCGCGGTCGGCCGCGCCGCGCCGGTCGGTGAACCAGATGGTGCCCGCTCCCTGCCAGCGGGCGATCCGCATGGCCTCCTCCAGGTGCGTGCTCGGCACCCCGTGGACGAGGTGGCAGAACCGCTCCGGCGGATGGTCGGCTGTCCACTCCGCCACCTGCGACCAGCGGTAGTCGGCCCAGGCCCCGGAGAAGGTGACCAGCTGGTCGGCGGCCTCCACGTAGCCCTCGTAGGGGTGCGTTCCGTGCCCCAGCACGATCCGCATGCCCTCTCCGAGCCCCCGCAGCGCGTCCGTCACCCGGCGGACGGCGGGCAGGTCCGCCCGGTCGGCGGGGGCGCCGGCCAGGTAGAAACCGCTGACGCCGTACCAGTCGCGGAACCGGTGCGCGTCGGAGAGCAGCTCCCCGAAGGAGCGGGAGCCGTCCCGTACGGCGAGGTGCCCGAGGACGGTTCCGCCCGCGGCCCGCAGCTTCGCGGCCGCCTCCGTGCAGTGCGGGTCGGGCCGGCCGCCGGGGCCGGCCGCGACGTTGAGCACCGCCCAGTGGAGGGGGGTCCCGGGGCGGGTCAGCTCGGCCCACTCCACCGGGGCGACCAGCGGGTGCGCGTAGCCGGGGATGCCCAGGCCGAGCCGGCCGGCCTCGGTCGCGGCCGTCGCCGTGGACCCCGGCGGGGTGGTCAGATGCGGCACGCCGCCTCCATCCAGATGTCCGCGAGGGACTCCTCCAGGTTGATCCGGGGCCGCCAGCCGAGCCGGTCGCGGGCGGTGCGGACGTCGGCCTGCTGCCAGGCGCCGCAGCCGTCGGGGTAGGGGTACGCCTGGGGGGCCGCGGCGAGCTGCTCGGGCGTGGCCTCGGAGCGGGGGGAGCCGATGGCGGCCAGGCCGGGCGGCCGGCCGCCGTGCCCGTGCCGGCCGTCGCCGTGCGGTACGTCCAGCTCGTGCAGGGCGCCGCCGTAGCCGGCGACCCGGGCGAGGACGGCCGCCGCGTCGCGCAGCCGGACCGCGCGGCCGGTGCCGATGTTCACGACGCCCTGGGCGGCGGACAGGGACGCGGCGTGCACCGCCCGCGCGACGTCCCGTACGTCGACGAAGTCGCGCTGCACCCCGAGGCCGCTCAGCTTGAGCTCGCCGTCCCCGGACTGCATGGCCCGCCGCATCGCCTCGGCGAGCCGGCCGAGCGGGGAACCGGCCGGGGTGCCGGGTCCGACGGGCGAGAAGACCCGCAGGACGACGGCGTCCAGTCCCGAGCCGAGGACCAGCTCGGTGGCGGCGAGTTTGCTGACGCCGTACGGCCCGCCGGGTCTCGGGACCGCGTCCTCGGCCGTGGAGGACCCGGGCTGGCTGGGCCCGTACTCGGCGGCGCAGCCGAGCTGGACGAGGCGGGCCCCGCAGCCGCTGCGGCGCAGGGACTCGCAGATGGTGGCGACGGCGACGGTGTTGTGCCGGGTCAGTTCCCGGGCACCGCCGCGGGTGGCGCCCGCGCAGTTGATGACGACGCCCGGGTGGACGGCGTCCAGGAACCGGGTGAGCGCGCCGGGGCTGCCGGTGGCGAGGTCGAAGCGGACGTCGGCGTCGTCGCCGCGGCCGAGCGCGGTGAGCTGTACGGCGGGGTCGGCGAGCAGCCGGTCCGCGACGTAGCGCCCGAGGTATCCGTTGGCTCCGATCAGCAGCACCCTCATCGCGCAACCCCTTGGTCGATTGGCTGGCCGGTCATCCTGTTTCTCCTTGGTTTCGCTGGGGTCGGTGACGCGCGTGTGCGGAGGCACGGGACAGCGCGAGGAAGGCGTGTACGAGGAGTCCCGCCGCGGCGGCCGCGACCGCCGCCGGGGCCGGGACCAGGGCGAGCGCCAGGGCCGCGGCCACCGGGGGGCGGCGGGCCCCGTGCCGGAGCAGCAGCCGGGCCAGGAACAGCAGCACCGCGAGCGGCACGGCCGTCCCCGGGGCGGCCCCGGTGAGCACGGCCGCCCCCGTGGCGGCCGCGGCGAACAGCAGGAGGGTCCCGGCGAGCAGCGGCCGCGCCCCGGCGGCGAAGTCCTCCAGGGCCCGGCTCCCGGCGAGCCGGCGGCGCGCCCGGGCGGCGTAGAGGACCGCGGCGAGGTGTCCGGGGGCGACGGCCAGCGCGAGGGCCGCGCCGAGGGCGGGGCCGTGCCGGTGGACGGCCCAGCCGACGGCGGCCGCCGCCAGCAGGTGGACGGCGCGGGGGAAGCGGCCCCGGGCGCTGCGCCCGGGCCACACCAGCGCGGCGGCGGTGACGAGCGCCGCGAGGGGTCCGGCCCCCGGGGTCCCGGTGGCGGCCGCGCCGAGGGCGAGGGCGCCGGGCAGCAGGGCGTACCCGAAGCCGCGTACCGCCCGGGCGGTGGCCGGGGGCTGCGCGGGCGCGGGATCGGGTGCCTCGCCGCGCGGGCTCCGCGCGTACAGCTCCTCGGCGAGGGTGAAGACGTCCCGGTGCCGGAACCGTGCGGCGGTGCGGTCGGTGAGGCCGTGCGCCTCCAGTCCGGCGGCGATCTCCAGCGGGTCGACGGCCCGCTCGCAGAGCTCCCGGTGCCGGTGCAGCAGCGCCTTGACGGGGTCCCCGCCGGCCCTGCGGCGGGCCTTCTCCGGCCCGCCCGCGCCGGCCGCGCCGGCAGCCCCCGCCCCGGCGGCCGCGGCCGGCCCCGTCCCGTACGCGCCGGCCGCGTCGGCGGGAGCCGGGGCGGGGTCCGCCGCGGGGAGGGCCTCGGGCGGCGGCGCGCCCGCGATGTCCGAGGTCGTCATGCCATCGCCTCCGAAGCCAGTCCCGTCTCGGCCGGGCGGGTGACCCACGGCCCCGGCACCCGCGCCTCCGCCGGGCAGGCGAACGGCACCTCCCCCTCGGGCCGCGCCGAACCGGTGGCCAGCAGCCGCAGGTAGCTCTCGCGGAAGGCCTCCACGTTCTGCTCGACGGTGAAGAGTTCCAGCGCCCTCGCCCGCGCCGCGGCGCCCAGCCGCTGGGCCCGCTCGGGGTCCTCCAGCAGCGCGAGGCAGGCCTCGGCCAGGGCGCGGGGGTTGCGCGGGGGGACGACGAGCCCGGTGCCGCCGATGACCTCGCGGACGGCCCCGACGTCGGTGGAGACGGTGGCCCGGCCGCAGAACATGGCCTCGGCCAGGGTGATGGGGAAGCCCTCGATCACCGAGGACAGCAGCACGATCCGCCCGGCCCCGTACGCGTCGGCGGGCGTGGGCGCCTCGGGGCCGCCGATCTCCTCGAAGGTGACGGGGCTCTCCCCCACGGTCCGCGCGTCGGCGGCCTCGTCGGGGAAGAGCTGTGCGGCCAGCGAGCGGCAGTCGGCCAGGTATCCGGGGGCGGCCGCCGAGGCGAAGATCCGCAGCCGGGTGTGGGGTGCGGCCCGGCGGACCTCCGCGAAGGCGTGCAGCAGGGCGATCAGGTCCTTGGCCGGCTCGACCCGCCCGACCCACACCAGGGTGTCCGGGTCCCCTCGGCCGGGGTCCTCGCCGACGGTGGCGAATCGGTCCGCCTCCATGCCCGGGTAGACCGTCCGCAGCCGCTCCCGGGACGCCCCGCAGCGCTCCTGCCAGCGGCGGGCGTGCGCGTTGCCGGGGGTGAGCAGGTCGGCGCGGGCGTAGATCTCCCCGGCGAGGCGGATGTGGAAGGCGGCCAGCAGGGCGCGCACGGCGGGCCGGGTCTCCTCGCGCCGTTCCAGGTAGTGGGCGCGGAGCTGGACGCCGTACTCGGTGACCAGCAGCGGGACCCCGAAGAAGCGTTTGGCCAGCAGTCCGGGGACGGCCGCCACCCCGCCGGCGGCGGCGTGGCACACGTCGGCCCGGCCGAGGCCCTCGTCCTCGTCCTCGCCCTCGTACCAGTCGAGGGACAACGGGCGCAGGGCGCGCTCCAGTTCGTCGACGAACTGGAGCAGGTCGGGGACCGCCGCCGTCCGCACGGCGCGGCTCGCGCCCCGGGCGCGGCAGCCGGCCTCCACCACCCGCACGGCGGTCTCGGAGCGCAGGGCCGCGTACATCCCGCCCTGTTCACCGGCGAGTTCGGCGAGACCGTACAGTCCGGCGGCGAAGGCCTCGGGCCCGCCCTCGCAGATCCCCCGGACCAGCTCCGCGAGGCCCTCCGCGAAGCGCCGCCGCTCGCGGCGGGAGTACGTCCGCCCGTCGTCGGCGGGGGCCCACAGCGGGGCGGTGCGCACGCGGGTGACGTGCGGCGGGAGCGTGACCCGGCCGCGCTCCTCCTGGCCGGCGGTGCGGCTCAGCGCGTAGAGCTCGAACTCGTGCTGCGGCAGTCCGCGCACGAGCCGGTCGCACCAGAGCCCGGCCTCTCCCGCCGCATACGGATAACCACCTTCCGTGACCAGTCCGATCCGCACGAGTGGCACCCCCGATCTCCCGTTCCGGGCGGTCGCCGTCGGTCCGGCGACCCGCCGCGGGAAACTCAAGCGGATGCGCCGGTGGCGCGGCGGACGGTTGTCCGTCGCGCCACCGGAAGGGGTGAAGAGTCGTAACTTTCCCGTACGGTTCGCGTTCGAGCACGCTAGGAAGGGCGTTACGCGAAGGTCACCCGGCGTTCGGTACCGCGGGCCCGTCCGGGGCCGTGGGCCCGGTCAATTGCCGGGGTACACCCAGGGGTTGGCCTTGCAGGGGATGTTGTCGATGTTCAGGGACTTCGTCTGCTGCTGCATGATCGGCGCGAGGGCGCCCGGGGTCTGACAGCTGACGTGTCCGTGGCCGAGCCGGTGTCCGACCTCGTGGTTGATGAGCATCTGCCGGTAGGCGAGCATCTGGTCGGGGCCGTAGGTCGGCGAACCCTGGCCCCACCGGAAGGCGTTGATCATCACGCGCTCGGTGGCGGCGGAGTCGCAGGAGACGTTGTCGACGGTGGTGTCCAGCCCGGATTTCGCGCACCAGACGCCGGTGGTCCCGGGGCTGGCCAGGGTGATCACGAACTCGGCCTCGCCGCCCGGCACCCGCTCGAAGGTCATCGCACCGTCGTGGGCCCAGCTGCGCGGGTCGTTGAGCGTGCGCTGCACGGCGTCGGCGAACAGCTGCGGGTCCATGCCGAGGCCCTGTTCCACGTCGACCCGGTAGCGCACCCGCTTCCCCTTGCCCGGGGCCTTGTCGACGCCGGGCACGGTGTCGAAGTTCCCCGGGCCGGCGAGCTTGGCGTCGATGGGCAGCTGCCGCGCCATCCGCTCCTCGTACGTGGGCGGCTGTGCGGCCGGGGCCGGCGGGACGGACGGGGTGGGGCGGCCGTCGGAGCGGGAGGCGGGCGAGCGGTCGCTCTGGGTGCGCGGGAGCGCATCGTCCCCGGCGGCGCGGGTGGCGGCGGCGTCGGAGTCGCCCTCGGTGGCCACCTGTCCGGCGACGACGACGGCGAGCACGGTGGTGACGGCCGCGGCGGCCATTCCGGTGTACGTACGGATCTTCGCGCCACGGCCGCTCGCGGGGGCGGCGGGCGCTTCGGGCGTGCGGGGCCCGGGCACCCGGCGGTGGGAGCCGGTCGAGCCGAGGGGGTCGCGCGGGGCGGACGCCGGCGCCGGGCGGACCACCGCCGGGGCGGGTGCGGGCGCGGGGGTGGCGGCCCGGGGGGCGCCGAGCCGGTCGCCGTGGACGGCACCCGCCCCGGGGGCCCGGCCGGCGCCGCCGCCTTCGCGCTGCTCGGGGTGGCCGCCGGGGCGTGCACCGCGGGATGCGGGGCGGGCCTGGGGCGCGTACCCCTGGTGGACGACGGTGGGCTCGGTGTCCCGGTGCGCGCCGCCGGGAGGCCCGGGGTAGGGCGCGGGCTCGTACGGGTCGTGGGCGTAGCGGTCGTGGGGGTAGTGCTGGGGCGCGTGTGCCTCGTGGGGCGCCGGGTCGTACGGGTCGGGGGTGTACTGCCGGTGCGCGGGGGCCCCGTGGGGCGCGGGCTCGGGCGCGTACTGCCCGCGCGCGTAGGCCTCGTGGGGCGCCGGCTCGTACGGGTCGGGGGTGTACAGCCCGTCCGTGTACAGCCCGTCCGCGTGGGAGCCGGCGGCGTAGGGGCCGGCCTCGTACCCCTGGGGCTCGTACGCCGCCGTCGGCGGCCCGGGCTCCGCGGGCGGACGGACCGGGGCGGAGGCCTTGCGACTATGTCGTCCCACGTCCTCAGCCCTTGCCGTCTTCGGTACTTCGGTCGGATACCCGGTCGGCGGTGTCACGCAGGAGGTCCCGGAAGGCCGCCGCGACCACCTCGGGGTACTCCATCATCGCCACGTGCCCGGCCTCGGGCAGGCACACCAGCCGCGAGCCCCGGAAGGACGCGGCGGCCTTGCGCGCCATACGGTACGACACCAGTCGGTCGCGCCCACCGTAGACGAGCAGGGCCGGCGCGAGCACGCGCTGCGCCTGGCGCCACAGTCCGTGTTGCCCGCCGAGGGTGTACGCGTCGACGATCCCCCGCGAGGAGCGGGTCATCGCGTCCCAGAAGTAGGGCAGCGCCATGCGCCGCTCCATCTCCTCGACGGCGGCGCGGAAGCCCTCCGCCGTCACCCGTGAGGGGTCTCCGTAACAGAGGGCCGTCACTCCCCGGGTGCGCTGTTCGGCCGTCATCCCGTGCGTGAGCCGGCCGAAGAGCGCGGCGATGCCCGGGAGGGCCAGCAGGGCGGTGGGCACGGCCGCCCTCTGCACGCGCAGCTCCGGCAGCGCGGGCGAGACGAGCGTCAGGGTCCGCACCAGGTCCGGGCGGACGGCCGCGACGCGGGTGGAGACCGCCCCGCCGAGGGAGTTGCCGAAGAGGTGCACCGGCCCGCGCCCGGCGGCGTCGAGGTGGCGGATGACGGCGCGGGCGAGCGCGGTCACCGAGTAGTCCCGGTCGGCGGGCGGCGGGGACCAGCCGAATCCGGGCAGGTCCACGGCCTCGCCGTCGACGCTTCCGGCCAGCTGCTCCATGAGGGCCGACCAGTTCTGGGAGGAACCGCCGAGCCCGTGGACGAAGAGCGCGGGCGGCAGGCCCGCCCGCTGCGGCGGCCGGAAACGTACGTTCATTTCCAGGCCCGGCAGCGCGACGGTGCGCAGCTGCTCCCCGTCGGCCACCCGGACGGCACCTGCCTGGGAGGCCGGTCCGGCGGTGGACCGTACGCCCGGCGGCTCGGTCGAAGACATGGGCCAATGTTACGAGACGATCACGCCCGGCCCCTTGCGTTCGCTTGTGTTCGCGGTCACAGGACCGTCTGGCGGCGGACTGCCGTTCCTCCTAGGCTCGTAGTGGGATGACGAGCGAAGGCGAGGGGAGCGGAATGACTGTCGACCCTGCGGAGCCGGACACCTTCCGGGAAGAGTTGCGGGACGCCATCGGCACCGAGGCGCCGGAAGCGGACGCCGCCGAGCAGCACACCGAGATCCAGCCGCAGGAGGACGATCCGCTCGTCGGCCTGGATCCGGACGAGGCGCCGGTGGCGGACGCCGCCGAGCAGGCCCGGGTGGTCCCGCTGGACGAGGAGGACTACCGCTGACCCGCTCCGACGGGCGCTGACCAGCGTGTCAGGCCTGTGTCCAAGCGGTCCGTACCGCGAGAAAACTCGGCTTGAACCCACCAGATTCGGTTACCGAAAAGTACGATGGCGGCGCGGCGCAGAGCGCACTGTGTTCTTAGAGAAAGTGGGAGGCGGCGTGACAGCCATCGAGCAGACCGAGGCAGCGCGTCCGCGGGGCACGCGACTGCCGCGCCGGGCCCGGCGCAACCAGCTGCTGGGCGCGGCCCAGGAGGTTTTCGTCGCGCAGGGCTATCACGCGGCCGCGATGGATGACATCGCCGAGCGCGCCGGCGTCAGCAAGCCGGTGCTCTACCAGCACTTCCCCGGCAAGCTCGACCTGTACCTGGCCCTGCTGGACCAGCACTGCGAGAGCCTGCTGCAGGCCGTGCGCGGGGCGCTGGCGTCGACCAGCGACAACAAGCTGCGCGTGGCGGCGACGATGGACGCCTACTTCGCGTACGTCGAGGACGAGGGGGGCGCGTTCCGGCTGGTGTTCGAGTCGGACCTGACGAACGAGCCGGCGGTGCGCGAGCGCGTCGACCGGGTCTCGCTCCAGTGCGCGGAAGCCATCTCGGACGTCATCGCCGAGGACACGGGCCTGTCGAAGGACGAGTCGATGCTGCTGGCGGTGGGCCTGGGCGGGGTCTCGCAGGTCGTCGCCCGGTACTGGCTCTCCAGTGAGAGCCCGGTCGCCCGCGACACGGCGGTGGGCCTGCTGACCTCGCTGGCGTGGCGCGGCATCGCCGGTTTCCCGCTGCACGGCACGGAGGCCTGACCGGCGGTTGTTCGCTGCCAGCGTGTCCGCCGCGAGCCGATCGTGTCCCCTCTCCGGGCTAATGTGGACCGGGTACGGCGCGGCTGATCGCGCGAACCGGACCGTCGGAGGGACAAAGCCGTGGAGGTCAAGATCGGCGTGCAGCACGCACCCCGGGAGATCGTGCTGGAGAGCGACCTGAGCGCCGAGGAGCTGGAGGCCATCGTGGCCGCCGCGCTGTCCGGTACGGCGCCGCTGCTGAGCCTGACCGACGTCAAGGGCCGCAAGGTCCTCGTGCCGTCCGACCGCCTGTCGTACGTCGACCTGGGCGAGCCGAGCGTGCGCAAGGTCGGTTTCGGGGCGCTCTGACGCTCGTTCGAGGCACCGAGGACGAAGGAAACGGCCCGGCGGATGGTTCCGCCGGGCCGTTTCCCTTTCTTCCGCTTCGGGTAGGGAGCGCAGTGACCCGTTTGCCCTGACGCATGGGAGTGACCAGATGCTGCTGATGGAGGCGCTCGGCTCAGGTCTGCTGGGCCTCGCACTGGCCGGCGCCGCCTCGCGGGTCCTCGCGCAGCGACTGCCCTCCACGAGAACGGTGCTGGTCAGCGGGGTGGTCGGCGCCCTTTTCGGGGCGTATCTGACGCACATGTCGCTGGGCCCGGGGCACAACACCCTGTTCGCGACGCTGCTGGGGGGCGTCGGTGTGTCCGCCGTGGTCCTCTCCCTGCTGCTGCGTCCCGCCGCCGGCTCCCGGAGGTCCCCCCGGCGCGCTCCGTTTTCGCTCTCGTCGGGGGGCTGAGCGCGGCTCGCGTCCCGGTGGAGCGGTGCGTGCCGGGAGGGTTCCCAGGACCGTCAGGCCGCGAGGCCCAGGGCGGCCATGCGCTTGGTGTGCGCCTTGGTGATCCGGGTGAACATCTCGCCGACGGCCGCCAGGTCGAAGCCGGCCGCCATCCCGTCGACGCCGCCGACCAGCATGGTGGACAGCGCGTCGCGCTCGGCGACCACGCGCTGCGCCTGCGAGAGGGCCTCGCCCATCAGCCGGCGGGCCCACAGCGCGAGCCGTCCGCCGCAGCGCGGGTCGGCCTCGATGGCGGCGCGGACCTTCTCGACGGCGAAGCCGCCGTGGCCCGTGTCGTCGAGGACGCCGACGACCAGGGCGCGGGTGTCGGTGTCGAGGTGGTTGGCGACCTCGCGGTAGAAGTCACTGGCGATCGAGTCGCCGACGTACGCCTTGACCAGGCCCTCCAGCCAGTCGGAGGGGGCGGTCTGGCGGTGGAAGTCGTCCACGCCCTTGGCGAAGGGCTCCATCGCGGCGGTCGGCTCGGCGTCGATGGCCGCGAGGCGGTCGCGCAGCCGCTCGAAGTGGTGGAATTCGGCGGAGGCCATTTTCGCCAGCTCGGCCTTGTCGCCGAGGGTGGGGGCGAGCTTCGCGTCCTCCGCGAGGCGCTCGAAGGCCGCGAGCTCCCCGTACGCCAGCGCGCCGAGCAGGTCCACGACGGCGGCCCGGTACTGGGGCGAGGCGGAGGCCGTCGCCCAGTCCTGGGCGGCGATTCCCTGGGCCCCCAGGGTGTTGTCGTCGGCGGGAGATGCGTTTTCTACGGTCGACATGCTCCGCACAATAGCCCGCCGAAAGGGCGCACAAGTCACCACTGGCGCGCACTGCCGCTCCGTGTAAACACGCCTACGTGGTGAATTCACCCGACACACCTGCGCGATTCCGGGGTACAGTGGTAATGCGCCTGCCGGATACTCGGCGGGCCATCCGAATGAGGATGCCCGGTCGGTGGCCCGATCGGCTCCACCCGACCGCCCTCGGTGTGGTGGTGCGCCCATGCGTACCGGCCCGCACGAGGGGCCCCCTCAGCGGCAGAAGCGCTTGAGCGAAGGCCAGTGGTCCCGCGCAGCTTCGCACGGCTCGCCCGAACGTGGGCGCAGTCCTGCAGGCCCGGCACGGTAAGACCCCCTCGCCGCCTCGCGCCGCGTCTCACAGAAGAGGCAGCACCCTGACTACTTTCCGTGACCTCGGGATCTTCCCCGAGACGGCCGAGGCCCTCGAAGCCGTCGGCATCGTGTCCCCCTTCCCCATCCAGGAGATGACCCTCCCCGTCGCCCTCTCCGGCTCGGACGTCATCGGCCAGGCGAAGACCGGAACCGGCAAGACGCTCGGTTTCGGCCTTCCGCTGCTGGAGCGGGTCGTCGTCCCCGCGGACGTCGAGGTCGGCCGGGCCAGGCCCGACCAGCTGACCGACGCTCCCCAGGCCCTCGTGGTGGTTCCCACCCGCGAGCTCTGCACCCAGGTCACCAACGACCTGCTCACCGCGGGCAAGGTCCGCAACGTCCGCGTCCTCGCCATATACGGCGGCCGCGCTTACGAGCCCCAGGTCGAGGCGCTCAAGAAGGGCGTCGACGTGATCGTCGGCACCCCGGGCCGCCTGCTGGACCTGGCGGGGCAGAAGAAGCTCGACCTCTCGCACGTCAAGGCCCTCGTCCTGGACGAGGCCGACGAGATGCTCGACCTGGGCTTCCTGCCCGACGTCGAGAAGATCATGAACCTGCTGCCCGCGAAGCGCCAGACGATGCTGTTCTCGGCGACCATGCCGGGCGCGGTCATCGGCCTGGCCCGCCGGTACATGTCGCAGCCGACGCACATCCGCGCCACCTCGCCCGAGGGCGAGGGCGTGACCGTCGCCAACATCACGCAGCACGTCTTCCGTGCGCACAACATGGACAAGCCGGAGCTCGTCTCCCGCATCCTCCAGGCCGAGGGCCGTGGCCTGGCCATGATCTTCTGCCGTACCAAGCGCACGGCGGCCGACATCGCCGAGCAGCTGGAGAAGCGCGGCTTCGCCTCGGGCGCCGTCCACGGCGACCTGGGCCAGGGCGCCCGCGAGCAGGCGCTGCGCGCGTTCCGCAACGGCAAGGTCGACGTGCTGGTGTGCACCGACGTCGCCGCGCGCGGCATCGACGTCGAGGGCGTGACGCACGTCATCAACTACCAGACGCCGGAGGACGAGAAGACCTTCCTGCACCGCGTGGGCCGCACCGGCCGCGCGGGCAACAAGGGCATCGCCGTCACCCTGGTCGACTGGGACGACATCCCGCGCTGGCAGCTGATCAACAAGGCGCTGGAGCTGGACTTCCACGACCCGGTCGAGACGTACTCCACGTCCCCGCACCTGTACGAGCAGATGAACATCCCGGCCGGCACCAAGGGCATCCTGCCGCGCGCCGAGCGCACGCGGGCCGGCCTGAAGGCCGAGGACCTCGAGGACCTGGGCGAGACCGGCGGGCGCGGTGGCCGTGGCGGCCGCGGTGCTGCCGCCGCCGCCGTGGTGACCGAGGAACGTCCGCCGCGTACCCGGACGCCGCGCCAGCGTCGCCGGACCCGTGGCGGTGCCGAGCTGGACGGGGAGGCGGGCGTCGAGTCCGCCGCCGTGGCCGAGGCGCCGGCCGCCGAGGTTCCCGCCGCCGACGAGTCGCGCCGGCCTCGCCGTCGCCGGACGCGGGTGAGCGCTTCGGCCGTCGCCGCGGTGGCCGAGGCCGCCGTCACCGAGGCCCCCGCCGCGGTCACCGCTCCGGTGGCGGTCGTGGTCGAGACCCCGGCCGTGGTGGAGGCCCCCGTGGCCGAGGCTCCGGCCGTGGCCGAGGAGGCCCCGGTCAAGCCGAAGCGCACGCGGACCCGCAAGGCCACCGTCGCCGAGGCCCCCGCCGTCGAGGCTCCCGTGGCCGAGGCTCCGGCCGTGGTGGAGGCCCCCGTGGCCGAGGCTCCGGCCGTGGCCGAGGAGGCCCCGGTCAAGCCGAAGCGGACGCGGACCCGCAAGGCCGCCGCCGAGGCCCCCGCCGTCGAGACCCCGGCCGCCGGGGCGGCCCCGGTCAAGCCGCGCCGGGTCCCGACGCGCAAGGCCGCGCCGACCCCGATCCCCGACGTGGTCAAGGGCGCCGTCGCCGACGCGCCCGCGCCGCGCCGGACCCGGGCCCGGAAGGCGGCCGTGGCCGCGGCTCCGGAGCCGGACTTCCAGATGGCCCCGCCGGTCGAGCCGGTCAGGACGACCCGCCGGTTCCGCTGACCCGGCCGGGCAGACGCCCGTACGACGGCCCCGGTCCCCTTCGAGGGGGCCGGGGCCGTCGCCGTACCGGGCCGCACTACGGGCCGGTAACCTCGGGCCATGAGCAAGCCGCCGCGCCTCACGCTGCCCCCCGTCGCCCGCGCGTACCGCCTGCACACCGCCCGCGGCGAGTTCGCCGTCCACGAGGCGGGCGAGCCCGTACGCGGAACGGCCCTGCTGGTCCCCGGGTTCACGGGCAGCAAGGAGGACTTCATCGCCCTGCTGGAGCCGCTCGCCGCCGCCGGATACCGGGTGGTCGCCGTCGACGGGCGCGGCCAGTACGAGAGCCCCGGCCCGCGCGACGAGGCCGCGTACGAGCTCCCGGAGCTGGCGCTCGACGTGCTGGCGCAGGCCCGCGCACTGGGCGCGGGCCCGGGAGGAGAGCCCCTGCACCTGGTCGGCCACTCCCTGGGCGGGCTCGTCGCGCGCGCCGCGGTGCTCCGCGACGCCGCGCCCTTCGCCTCCCTCACCCTGCTGAGCAGCGGGCCCGCCGCCATCGCGGAGGAGCAGCAGGCCCGTACGAAGCTGCTGGTCATGGCGCTGGAGGAACTGCGGGAGGACATGGGGGCCGTATGGACGGCGATGCGCGCCCAGGACCCGCCGGACGCCGAGCCCGACTCCGCCGAGCTGGCGGCGTTCCTGCGCGAGCGGTGGCTGCGCACGGCTCCGGAGCAGCTGATCACCACGGGGCGGGTGCTGATCTCGGAGCCCGACCGGGTGGCGGAGCTGGCGGCGGTGCCGCTGCCCAAGCTGGTCCTGTCCGGTGTGGTCGACTACGCCTGGCCGGTGTCGCTGATGGACGAGATGGCCGTCCGTCTGGCTGCTTCCCGTGTGGTGGTCGAGGGCGCGGAGCACTCCCCCAACGCGGAGAACCCGCAGGTCACGGCTGGTGCTCTAGTGGACTTCTGGCGATCCTTTAGCGGCCGGTAGTTAGGTAAGGAAAAAATTTCCTTAGCGTAGGGAATGTTTCTCGCGCGACACCTGTTGACCCCTGTGCAAGGAGAACACCGACGAAGGGAGAAGCCGTGCGCTTCGAGATTCTGCGCCTGGACGACGTCGACGGAACCGCCGTGGACAGCACCGTCGTGGACGCGGCCTCCGTCAACCGGATCGTGCAGCAGGCGGCCTCCATCGGCCAGCGCATCCTGATCCGACCGGCCGAGAGTGCGTCCTCCTGATGATTTCGAAACGCCCCCGCACCGATCCGGTGCGGGGGCGTTTCGCATGCGTGGGGGCGGTCAGGCGCCGCGGATGACCTGGAGCACGCCGTTGATGATCTGCTGGACGGCGATGGCCGACAGCATCATGCCGGCGAGCCGGGTGACGAGGACGACGCCGCCGTCCTTGATGACGCGGATGATCACCAGCGAGTAGCGCATGGTCAGCCACAGCACGACGTGCATGGCGGCGATCGCGACCCAGACGGAGACCTGGCCGCTCACGCCGTCGGCCTTCTGCACGGCAAGGATGACGGAGACGATCGCACCGGGACCGGCCAGCAGCGGCATGCCCAGCGGGACGAGCGCGACGTTGACGTCCTTGGTCTGCTTGGGCTCGTCCGTCTTGCCGGTGAGCAGGTCGAGCGCGATCAGCAGGAGCAGCAGGCCACCGGCGATCATCAGCGCCGGGACGGAGACGTGCAGGTAGTCCAGGATCTGCTGGCCGCAGATGCCGAAGACGGCGATGACTCCGAAGGCCACGCAGACGGCCTGCCAGGCCATGCGGCGCTGGACCTTCGCGGGACGGCCCGAGGTCAGGGCCAGGAAGATCGGCGTGATCCCCGGGGGGTCCATAATCACAAAAAGCGTGAGAAAAAGGGATCCGAAGACGGCGAAATCAAACACAGTGATGCCTTGCAGTGAGGGGTGTTACCGAAAAGCGGGAGGGGAGGTGTGGGCGCGGCGCTTACGCGCGGGCGTCTCCACCGGCACCGGGCACGGGGAAGGCCCCCGCCGCCCGGCGCGTGATCTCGCCGTAGATCTCGGGGTCCGTGGTGTACTCCCCGAGACGACAGGTCTTGCGGCTGCCGTGGTAGTCGCTGGAGCCGGTCGTCAGCAGACCGAGGTCCCCGGCCAGTCCGCGCAGCCGGGCGCGGGTGGCGGCGTCGTGGTCCATGTGGTCCACCTCGATGCCGTCCAGGCCCGCGGCCGCGAGGGCGGCTATCGCGGACTCGGGCACGCATGCGCCGCGCTTGACGGCGGCGGGGTGCGCGAAGACGGTGACCCCGCCGGCCGCCTTGACCAGGCGGATGGCGTCAAAGGGGTCGAGCTCGTGCTTCTCGGCGTACGCGCGGCCGCCGTCGGCGAGCCAGTCGGCGGTGAACGCGTCGGACACGGTGGGGACGACGCCCAGCTCGACCATGGCGGTGGCGATGTGGGGCCGGCCCACGGAGCCGTCGCCGGCGATCCGGGCCACCTGCTCCCAGGTGACGTCCACCCCGAGCGCCTGGAGCTTGCCCACCATGGACTGGGCGCGGGGGGTGCGGTCGTCCCGTACGAGTTCCCGCTCGCGGGCGAGCTCGGGCTCCTCGGGGTCGAAGAGGTACGCCAGCATGTGCATGCCGACGCCGTCGAGGCGGCAGGACAGCTCGGCGCCGGTGACCAGCGTCAGCCCGGCCGGGAGCGCGGCAATGGCCTCGGCGTATCCCCCGACGGTGTCGTGGTCGGTCAGCGCGACCACGTCCAGCCCGGCGGCGGCGGCGTTGCGCACCAGCTCGGCGGGGGTGTCGGTGCCGTCGGAGGCCGTGGAGTGGGCGTGCAGGTCGATGCGCACAGCCGGACTCCAGGGTTCACGCGGACGGGGGACACCCCAGGGTACCGCTCGCGGGGCCCGAGACGGCCCCACGGGGCGGGGGGCCTCGCGGTAGGGGGCCGGGGGCGGGGGGTGGTCGGCCACCGGCGTTCCGGGCGGGGCGGGGGCTGCGGGGGCGGGGTGTCGGCGGGGCCGTCTCAGGGCTGGTTTGGGGGTTTCCCGTCAGTCCCATCGTCCTTCCGTGTCGTGCCGGTCCGTCAAGGGCGCTCCTTCGTCGCGTCGCTTCGCGATGGCCTTCGGCCACCCTTGACCGACCGACCCGCCCCGGAAAGACAAGGACTGCCGGGAACCCCCCAAAAGAACGGTCACGGGGCAGGAATGGAGGGGCGGGTCCCTCAGCGACGAGACGAGGGGCCAGGCGTCGGCCTCTCCCGGATCCGGGCCCACCAGACAGCGAACCCGGGCCGGAGGCCCACTACCCGCACCACATGCCGACCAGAGCAGCGAGGGAAGCGGATGGGCGCGACAGATCGCTACGCGCTCCTCCCGGCATAGCGTCCGACGACCGTCCGGCCCCATCCGGGACCGGTGGGCGCGACAGATCGCTACGCGCTCCTCTGGTCTCGGCGTCCGCTGGCCGTCCGGGGCTGGTCAAAGGCGGGCTCGACGTTGCCCACGGCCGTGGTGAACTCCCGACCGGAGGCGTTACGGATGTAGGCGAGCTCCATCCAGCGCTCGACACCGGTGTCCGAGACGTTCTCGTTGATCACCGCCATCAGCACGCCCTCGACGCCCGAGGCGATGTCGCGGACGCAACGGCGGAGGAGCCGGTGGGGCACGTACTCGTAGCACTCACTCATCGGACGCCGCCTCGAAGGTGCAGAGGAAGCGTTCCCAGCCGACTTGAGCACGGTTCAAGAGGTTTTCGCTGAGGTCTCCATATTGGGCCGTTTGGCCCTAGTGTGTCTAGAGAAGAGAAGGAGTGATCGTTTCAATGAGCAGCCAGGGCGGCACTCGCCAGCCGAAGTACCAGCGGATTGCTGACGCGCTGAGGGCGGCGATCCGGTCCGGCGAGTACGGCCCGGGTGACCGTCTGCCGGGCGAGAACGACCTCATGGCCACCTACGATGTCGCGCGGATGACCGCACGCCAGGCCCTCGGCGTGCTCCAGAGCGAAGGCCTCGCGGAAGCGCGCAAGGGTGCCGGTGTCTTCGTCCGAGCTTTCAGGCCCCTGCGACGGCATGGCATCCAGCGGCTCGCGCAGGAACAGTGGGGTTCGGGACGTTCCATCTGGTCGACGGACAGCGCAGATCGAGAACTCGTCGTCGATCAGGTCGAGGTGCACGAAGAGCCGGCGAGTGACGCGATTGCCTCGGCTCTCGGCATTCCGGACGAGTCTCCGGTCTGGGTGCGCAGCCGCCGGTTCGTCCTGGACGGCAAGCCGGTGCTCTTCGCGACGTCCCATTTGCCGTCAGACATCGTGGCCGCCTCTGCCATCACCCGGTCCGACACCGGGCCTGGTGGGACATACGCAAGGCTGGCCGAGCTGGGCCACGAGCCCGTTCACTTCCGTGAGGAGGTTCGGTGCCGTATGCCTTCCGCCGGCGAGGCCGAACGTCTCGCCCTCTCCTTGGGGACGCCCGTCATCCAGATCGTCCGCACCGCGTTCGCGGGGGACGGCCGGGCCGTTGAGGTCAACGACATGACTCTGGACTCTGCTTCCTACGTCCTGGAATACGACTTCGACGCCTAGTGCTTTCCGGCGATGGCGGCACCAACCGCCAGTCGCCGAGACCAGAGAAGCGTGTAGCGATCTGACGCGCCCACCGGTCCCGGATGCTGCCCTGGTCGCCATGTGGTGCGGGTAGCCGGACCCCAGGCCTGGCCGGGCAGCGCACGGGCCCGAATGCGGGACACGGCCAGGGCCCGGCCCCTCGTCTCGTCACTGAGGGAGCCGCTCCCCTCCGCCTGCCCCGTGACCGTTCTTCTGGGGGGTTCCCGGCAGTCTTTCGGCTTTCCGGGGCGGGTCGGGCTGTCAAGGGTGGCCGAAGGCCATCGCGAAGCGACGCGACGAAGGAGCGCCCTTGACGGGCCGGCACGCACCGGAAGGACGATGGGACTGACGGGAACCCCCCAAACCGGCTGTGAGACCGCCCGGGCAGGACACCGCCCCCGCAGCCCCCGCCCCTCACGGCCCCAGGATGCGGGGGCTCAGGGCGCCGCAGGGGAGGAGCTCGACCTCCGAGCCGGCGTCGCGGAGGTCCGTCAGTACCAGTTCGTCGTACATGAGGAGGCCCGTCTGCTCCGGCCAGACGATGGCCCACAGCCACAGCCCGCGCGCCTCCCCCGCGAAGACGGCGCGGTCGTCGGGAGCTCCGTTGAGGTGCCACAGCGGAGTGGGCCGGCCCGCGGCGACGACCTTGGCGTGCGGCGGGGAGGAGACGTCGATGTACGGCCCCGGGTCGGGGGCGTCGATGCCGGCGAAGCGGGAGCCGAGTCCGACGCCCAGCTCCTCCGCGATCAGGACCAGCTCCCCGAGACCGCCGAGCGGTCCCGGGCCGGTGCAGGCCACGGCGGTGGCCCGGCCGCCGCTGCGGTCGTCACCGGCGCTCGCGACGCCGGTGAACAGCCAGCCGACCGGCAGCGGCCACGGCATCCACACGGGCACGTTCGCCCGGTTGACGACCACCTCCAGCCCCTCGACGCTGGGCGGGATCACAGGCTGTAGCGGGTGGACGGCGCCGTGCACCGCGCACTGCCACGAGTCGGAGAAGAGGCCGGGCGCACGGACCCGGCCACCGCACTTCGGGCAACTCGGTTCGCCCCTCATAAGAAGCACGCTCCTCCCCGCCCGGGGCGTCGTCAAGACGCGGTCACCCGTCCGGGCTCAGTCCAGTGCGACGGCCGTACGCAGAGGGTCCCGCAGATCCGTGCCGCGCGCGAGCCAGCGCTCCTGGAGCGCGGCGGCTCCGTGCACCCGCTTCCAGGCGGCCTCGTTCGCCGTCATGGGGAGGAGGGGGAGGAAGCGGACGGGCTCCATGGGCTCGTCGAGTTCCAGGTCCTCGACCAGTCCGCCGGGCTCGGCGACGAGGACGGAGCTGAACGGCGCCCCGTCCCAGAGCGGTTCGCCGACGTCGAGCGAGGCTCCGGGGGCCACCACCAGCCCCTCGACCATCGGGGAGGCCGCCAGCACCGCCAGCGGCCGCAGCAGTTTGTCGGTGGGCGCGAGGCCCGCCCGTACGGTCAGTACCAGTTCGGCGCGCGGGCCGCGCACCGGGTCGGCGACGACGGCGGTGGGGTCGGTCATCGGGTGGGCGGACATGCCGAGGGTCGCGTACCGGACGAGGTCGCCCTCGGCGAAGCGGAGGACCTCGATGCGGTCGGTGCCAAGGAAGGTGACGGAGGCGCGGGCGTCGGGTTCGCCGAGCGTGCTGCGCAGCCGGGCTTCGACGAGGGCCAGAATTTCTGCCATGCAGCGAGCATAGAACTCGTATCCGGCGGGTAAAGGGCGGGTCTTGACCATCCGTCGGCTGATAGTGTTGACAGCTGGTCGGGGCCGCACTCAGAAGAGTTGTTTCAGGGCTCCGGCGACAGGACGTCCCCCACGGGGGACCGGCCGGAGGAGGTGGGGCTGCGATGGACCGAAGTCGATCGTGCAGTACCAATCGCTCTTCGGCGTCCGTCAAGGGCGGCTCCAGCCACCTTTGATCTTCTGATCAGCAGAAGAGCGACGGCAGAACTTTGTCCTCCCGTCCTGTTTCCCTCCGTCGGCCCCGGGCTGCCCGCCCCCGGTCCGCAGAGGGCCTCCCACCCGTACGGTCCAGCGGCCGTGCGCGAGAAGGAGCCTGCCATGTCGATGCTGCCCTACCTCCGTGCCGCCGTCCGTCCGGCACTGCGCAAGCCCACCCCCGTACAGCCCGGCTACGACACCACCCGCGACCCCTCCACCAGCAGCGCGGTGGTCGACTGCGCCGTCTACCGCGACGGCCGGCGGGCGCAGGGGGACCGTCTGACGCCCCGTGAGGCCCTGCGCCGGGTGCGCGAGGACGGGGGCTTCGCCTGGATCGGTCTGCACGAGCCCACCCACGACGAGTTCGCCGGGATCGCCGCCACCTTCGGCCTGCACCCGCTCGCCGTGGAGGACGCGGTGCACGCCCACCAGCGGCCGAAGCTGGAGCGCTACGACGAGACCCTCTTCACCGTCTTCAAGACGATCCACTACGTGGAGCACGCCGAACTCACCGCCACCAGCGAGGTGGTGGAGACGGGTGAGGTGATGTGCTTCACCGGCCCCGACTTCGTCATCACCGTCCGGCACGGCGGACAGGGCTCCCTGCGGAACCTGCGCCACCGCCTCCAGGGCGACCCGGAGCTGCTCTCGCGGGGCCCCTCGGCCGTGCTGCACTCCATCGCCGACCACGTGGTCGACGGGTACATCGCGGTCGCGGCGGCCGTGCAGGACGACATCGACGAGGTGGAGAGCGCGGTCTTCGCCGCTCCCGCCAAGGGCGTCGCCCGGGGCGGTGACGCGGGCCGCATCTACCAGCTCAAGCGCGAGGTGCTGGAGTTCAAGCGGGCGGTCTCGCCGCTGCTGCGCCCGATGGAGCTGCTGAGCGAGCGGCCCATGCGGCTGGTGGACCCCGACATCCAGAAGTACTTCCGGGACGTGGCCGACCACCTCGCGCGGGTGCACGAGCAGGTCATCGGCTTCGACGAGCTGCTGAACTCGATCCTCCAGGCGAACCTCGCCCAGGCCTCGGTCGCGCAGAACGAGGACATGCGCAAGATCACCTCCTGGGCGGCGATCATCGCCGTGCCGACGATGATCTGCGGCGTGTACGGGATGAACTTCGAGCACATGCCGGAGCTGCACTGGCGCTACGGCTATCCGCTGGTGATGGCCGCCATCGTGGGCAGCTGCTTCGCCATCCACCGGACCCTGCGCCGCAACGGCTGGCTGTAGACCCTCCGGGTGCCGCCGGTCCCACCGGCCGGGTGGGCACCGCCTACCCTGTGCGCATGACTCTCAGCGCGCTCGATCTGGCCCTCGTCGAGGAGGCCTCCAAGAAGTCCGGCCTGATCTGGGTCCGCGGCACCGGTGCCGACCGGGCCCTGTGGCACGCCTGGGTGGACGGCGCCGCGCACGTGCTCGGCGACGGGCCGGGCGAGCAGCCGTTCCCCGGGCTCACCGACGGCGCCTCGGCCGAGGTGACCGTACGCAGCAAGGACAAGGGCGGCCGGCTCGTGGCCTGGACCGCGGCCGTACGGGAGCTCGTGCCCGGCAGCGACTCCTGGGAGGCCGCCGTCGCCGAGCTCAAGGGGAAGCGGCTGAACGCGCCCGACTCGGAGCAGATGACGCAGCGCTGGGCGCGCGAGTGCCGGCTGCTGCGCCTGGAGCCGGTGGCGGTGGCCGACCGGCTGCCGGCCGGCTCGCTGGCCGCCCGGCCGCTGGGCTCCCCGGCGGTCACCCGCGGGCCGGTCCCGGCGGGCCTGCCGAAGCTGCTGCTGAAGCGGAAGAGGGCGGGACGCTAGCGGGTGGGGTCGGATCCCTGGCCAGACTTCGAGGGGGCCGGGGAGGCGGTGGGGCCGGTGCCCTTGCCGTCCTTGGTGGTGGGCAGCTGGCTGCCGTAGTCCACGGTCTGGTCCTGCGCGGGCGCCTCCAGCGGGAAGGGCTTGCCCCACTCGGAGAGCTCCACCCGGCCGGCGCCGCCCGCACGCTCCATCAGCAGCGGGTACGGGGTCCCCTCCAGGGACACCGACAGCTTGCCGCCCTTGCCGGCGTCCGCCGAGACGGGGACCGCGCGGGTGTGCCCGACCGTGGTGTAGGCGCCCTTGCTGAGCTTGCCCTGGAGGCCCAGCAGCCCGTCCAGCAGGACGTGCATGTCGGTGAAGCCGCGGAACTGCTTGTACGAGGGATCCCCTTCGGGCACCTTCACGTACTTGTCCCCGAGCTTGCCCGCCGAGTCGGACTTCCCCCAGAAGGCCGCGCTGGCCTTCAGGTACAGCTGCTCGCCGACCCGCAGCAGCTGGAAGGTGTCCTCGGCCGATTTCACCTCGCCGGAGCCGCCGTCCGCCTTCAGCCGCATGTCGAGGGTGAAGGTCTTGCCGCCGGTGACGAGCGTGCCCGAGAGGTGGACCGAGTTCGCCGCGGTCGCGGCGGCCTTGGCCTGGCCCTCGATCTTGTCAGCGGTGAGCTTGCCGACCCCGTTCGTCCCCTTGTCCGGATCCGTCTTCTCCGCGCAGCCCGTCCCGGCGACGGTGAGGCCCGCGCACAGGGCACCGATGAAGGCGGCCCGGCGCAACCGTACGGCGGAGGTGTAGGCGGTCACGGGCGGGTGCCTCTCGTCGGGGGTCTGCGGGCAGCAGGCAGCGTACCCGCCCCGGGGCGCGGTCCCCCCGGGGCCCCGGACACCCCGGCCGGACAGCCCCACCAGGACGCCTTCCCGCGGCACGGGCTAGCCTGAGGCTCGGCACGACTGTTGATGGACGCTCTAGGAGGCGCACGGATGGCTGCAGGCGCCCCGCGGATCTTCGTCTCGCATCTGTCCGGTGTGCCCGTCTTCGACCCCAACGGCGACCAGGTCGGCCGTGTCCGCGACATCGTCGCGATGCTGCGGGTCGGCGGCCGTCCGCCCCGGCTGCTGGGCCTGGTGGTCGAGGTGGTCAGCCGGCGCCGGATCTTCCTGCCGATGACCCGGGTGACGGGTGTGGAGTCCGGCCAGGTCATCACCACCGGTGTCGTCAACATGCGGCGCTTCGAGCAGCGCCCCACCGAGCGGCTGGTCCTCGGCGAACTGCTGGACCGCCGGGTGACGCTGGTCGCCACGGGCGAGGAGGTCACCGTCCTGGACGTGGCCATCCAGCAGCTGCCGGCGCGCCGTGACTGGGAGATCGACCGGATCTTCGTGCGCAAGGGCAAGGGCGGCGCGCTGCGCCGGCGCGGCGAGACGCTGACCGTGGAGTGGTCGGCGGTCACCGGCTTCTCCCTGGAGGAGGAGGGCCAGGGTGCCGAGAACCTGGTCGCGACCTTCGAGCAGATGCGTCCGGCGGACCTGGCGAACGTCCTGCACCACCTGACGCCGAAGCGGCGCGCCGAGGTGGCCAACGCGCTCGACGACGACCGGCTCGCGGACGTCCTGGAGGAGCTGCCCGAGGACGACCAGGTGGAGATCCTCGGCAAGCTGAAGGAGGAGCGCGCCGCCGACGTCCTGGAGGCCATGGACCCGGACGACGCGGCCGACCTGCTCTCGGAGCTGCCGGAGGAGGAGAAGGAGCGGCTGCTGACGCTGATGCAGCCGGACGACGCGGCCGACGTGCGCCGACTGCTGTCGTACGAGGAGAACACGGCGGGCGGTCTGATGACGACGGAGCCGATCGTGCTGCGCCCGGACGCGACGGTCGCGGACGCGCTGGCCCGCGTGCGCAAGTCCGACCTGTCACCGGCGCTGGCGGCGCAGGTCTACGTCTGCCGGCCGCCGGACGAGACGCCGACGGGCAAGTACCTGGGGACGGTGCACTTCCAGCGGCTGCTGCGCGACCCCCCGTTCACCCTGGTCAGTTCCCTCGTGGACGCGGACCTGCCGCCGCTGCGCCCGGACGCCTCGCTGCCGGCGGTGACGAGCTACCTGGCCGCGTACAACATGGTCGCGGCGCCCGTCGTAGACGAGAGCGGCTCCCTGCTGGGGGCGGTCACCGTCGACGACGTACTGGACCACCTGCTGCCCGACGACTGGCGGGAGACGGACTTCCACTCCGAGGAGGCCCTGCGTGGGCACTGAGCGCGGGCGTGGCGACGCGGCGCGGGAGCGGCGCCGCGAGCGGCGCGAGCATGCCCGGGAGGGGCTCTCGGAGCGGCTGGAGGAGGCCGCGGAGCGGCTGCGCCACGAGCGGACGGAACGTTCCGGCGAACGGGCGAGGAGCGCGGCGCCCACCGGCGCGAGCGCGCTGACGCGTTCGCGCGTACGGCTCGACCAGCCGCGTGCGGCGCGCCGCAGGCTGCTGCCGGAGTACGACCCGGAGGCTTTCGGGCGGCTGTCGGAGCGGGTCGCGCGGTTCCTGGGCACGGGCCGGTTCATCGTCTGGATGACCCTGGTCATCGTGGTGTGGGTGCTGTGGAACATCTTCGCGCCGAAGGACATGCGCTGGGACGAGTACCCCTTCATCTTCCTGACGCTGATGCTGTCCCTCCAGGCCTCGTACGCGGCCCCGCTGATCCTGCTCGCGCAGAACCGGCAGGACGACCGGGACCGGGTCAACCTGGAGCAGGACCGCAAGCAGAACGAGCGCTCCATCGCCGACACGGAGTACCTGACGCGGGAGATCGCGGCGCTGCGGATGGGCCTGGGCGAGGTCGCCACCCGCGACTGGATCAGGTCGGAGTTCCAGGACCTGATCAAGGAGATGGACGAGCGGCGTCTATTCCCCGGGGAAAGTGACGAAGGCGACCGCTGATCGGCTTACCTGAGCCCTGCCGCCGAGCCGTACCATCGGGGACATGGCTACCGAGACACCCTCCGCCGCCGTGCCGGAGCAGGACGCGATCCTGGACGCGCTGGCGACGGTCAACGACCCCGAGATCCACCGGCCGATCACCGAGCTCGGCATGGTCAAATCGGTGGAGATCGGTGAGGGCGGCGCCGTCGCCGTCACGGTCTACCTCACGGTGTCGGGCTGCCCCATGCGCGAGACCATCACGAAGAACGTGACCGAGGCCGTGGAGAAGGTCGCGGGCGTCACCTCCGTCGCCGTCTCCCTGGACGTGATGAGCGACGAGCAGCGCAAGGAGCTGGCGGCCACGCTGCGCGGCGGCACCGCCGAGCGGGAGGTGCCCTTCGCCAAGCCCGGTTCGCTGACCCGTGTCTACGCGGTCGCCTCCGGCAAGGGCGGCGTCGGCAAGTCCTCCGTGACGGTCAACCTGGCCGCGGCGATGGCGGCCGACGGTCTGAAGGTCGGCGTGGTCGACGCCGACATCTACGGGCACAGCGTGCCGCGGATGCTGGGCGTGGAGGGCAAGCCCACCCAGGTCGAGAACATGATCATGCCGCCGTCCGCCAACGGTGTGAAGGTCATCTCCATCGGCATGTTCACCCCGGGCAACGCCCCCGTGGTGTGGCGCGGCCCGATGCTGCACCGAGCCCTCCAGCAGTTCCTGGCGGACGTGTTCTGGGGCGACCTGGACGTGCTGCTGCTGGACCTGCCGCCGGGCACCGGCGACATCGCGATCTCCGTGGCGCAGCTGGTGCCGAACGCCGAGATCCTCGTCGTGACCACCCCGCAGCAGGCGGCCGCCGAGGTCGCGGAGCGGGCCGGCTCGATCGCGGTGCAGACGCACCAGAAGATCGTCGGCGTCGTCGAGAACATGTCGGGCCTGCCGTGCCCGCACTGCGACGAGATGGTGGACGTGTTCGGTTCGGGCGGCGGTCAGAAGGTCGCCGACGGTCTGACGAGGACGGTCGGCTCGACGGTTCCCGTGCTCGGCACGATCCCGATCGACGTGCGGCTGCGCGAGGGCGGCGACGACGGCAAGCCGGTCGTCCTGTCCGACCCGGACTCCCCGGCGGGTGCGGCCCTGCGAACGATCGCGGGCAAGCTGGGCGGCCGCGCGCGCGGCCTGTCGGGCATGTCCCTGGGGATCACCCCGCGCAACAAGTTCTAAACCCCGAAGCCCCGCCTGGCCCGCGTCGAGGGCACCGCCTGCGGGCGGTGCCCTTTCGCGTACCCGGTCCGCGCGCCGGGTCTACTCGTACGCCCCGAGGTCGGCGATCGCGGAGAAGCCGAGCCCGTAGGCGCTCATCCCCCGCCCGTAGGCCCCGATGTGGACCCCGTTCCCCGTGGATCCGGCGAGCACCCATCCGAATTCCGACTCGCGGTAGTGGAACGGCGTCGGTTCGCCGTCCACCGGCAGCGACAGCGTCGACCAGTCCGGCCCGGTGAGGTCGTCGGCGAGTTCCCAGGCGGCCTCGGTCTGCTGGTCCAGCCAGTCGTCGCGCCGGGTGTGGTCCATCTGCGGCGGCCAGCTGTAGGCGAGCAGCCCCGAGCCGGCCAGCCAGGCCGCCGAGGAGACCGAGGTGGCCTCCAGGACGCCGGTGCCGTCGCCGCTGCGGCGCAGGGGGTTGCTGGCGACCGTGACCACCACCGCGAAGCGGTCCTTCTCGCCGGTGGCGATCTCGCCGCGGGCGGACGGTTCGTCGCCGTGGCCGGTGGAGCCGTGCTCCACGGTGCCGTCGGCTCCGGTGCCGACCTGCATGAGCCAGCGGGGGCCGGTGAAGGCCCCGTCCAGCCCGTACCAGGGGAACTGCGCGTTCAGGTAGCCCGCCGCCGCCCGGCGGGCGGCCGGGACGGGTGAGGCGGCCTCGGGGGGCCGGCCGGTGCCGGCCTGGCCGGTGTGCTCCGCGGGCTCGGTCAGCGCGGGCGGTGCGTCTTCGGGGGCTTCGGCAGGCTGCGCGCCTACGCGGCTACTGCTCGTCGTCTCCATGGGTGGCCTCTCGTTCCGTGGGGTCCGGAACGGCCCTCGCTGCGCTGGGGTGCCCCCCTCCGCGGGCGGCCCGGGTCCGGACAGATGGAGGATAGCCATCCGGCCCCGGTTCGACCGGCAGGCTGCGGCTCAGGTGGCGTCGGCGTCGAAGGGGGTGCGCGGCTCCTGGGCGGGGGGCGCGGGCTTCTTCAGCAGGTCCGGGCCGGCGCCGGCGGCGGGCGCGGCGGCGGCACGGGGCTCGTCGGCCTCGCGGCCGTTGACCGCGTCGGTGACCTCGTTCAGCTCCTTGCGGAGATCGAAGCTGCTGCGCAGTTCCTGGAGGTCCTCGTTCTCGGTCAGCTGCTTGCGGATGAAGGTCTTCGGGTTCAGGTCCTCGAACTCGAAGTCCTTGAACTCCGGGCCCAGTTCGGAGCGGATGTCCTGCTTGGCGCTGTCCGAGAACGCGCGGATCTTCCTGATGAAGCCCGAGACGTCCTGGATCACCTTCGGCAGCTTGTCCGGGCCGAAGACGAGGATGGCGAGCACCACGATGGTGACCAGCTCGAGTGCGCCTATGTCGTTGAACACCTTGCCGCTCCTCGGCTCTCTCCACATCCGGCCCGGTCAACGGTACCCGGCGTTTCTTGCGCGCCCCTACGCCGGTGCGGGACCCTTCGCGGATTCACCCGGGCGTCATCCGGTATTCGTGTGGCGGACCGCGCCGCCCGCCGGCGCCCCGGGGCGTCTCAGGAGCCGCTCGCCGAGCCGAGGGCCACGGTCAGGGTGCGTTCCCCGCCGTCGCGCAGCACGGTCAGGCCGAGGCGGTCGCCGGGCCGGTGCGCCCTGATCTTGATGATGAGCTCGTCGCCGCCGTGTACGCGTACGCCGTCCACCTTGGTGATCACGTCGCCGGGCCTGATCCCGGCGCGGGCGCCCGGCCCGTCGGCCACCACGGAGGGCTTGCCGGCCTCGCCCTCGGCGTCGACCCGGGCTCCGTCGCCCTTGTACTCCATGTCCAGGGTGACGCCGATGACGGGGTGGGTGGCGCGGCCGGTGCGGATGAGTTCCTCGGCGACCCGTTTGCCCTGGTTGACGGGGATGGCGAAGCCGAGGCCGATGCTGCCGCTCTGGCGGGTGGGGTCGTCGCCGTCCTCGCCCTTGTCGGCGCCGCGGATGGCGCTGTTGATGCCGATCACGTGGGCGCGGGAGTCGAGGAGGAGGCCGCCGGAGTTGCCGGGGTTGATGGGGGCGTCGGTCTGGAGGGCGTCGACGTAGCTGATGTCGCTGCCGTCGCGCTTGCCGCCGCCCGCGGTGATGGGGCGGCCGGTGGCGCTGATGATGCCCGAGGTGACGGTGTTGGAGAGGTCGAAGGGGGCGCCGATGGCCACCACCGGGTCGCCGACGCGGACGTTCTCGGAGTTGCCGAGGGCCAGCGGGCGCAGGCCGCGGACACCGCTGACCTTCACCACCGCCAGGTCGTAGCCGCTGTCGTGGCCGACCGGCTCGGCGGGGACGCTCTCGCCGGTGCTGAAGGTGACCGTGATGTCCCGGGCGTCGGCGACGACGTGGTTGTTCGTCAGGATGTGGCCCTGCCCGTCGAGGACGAAGCCGGTTCCGGTGCCGCTGCCGCCGCCCCCGCTGACGTGCAGGGTGACCACGCCGGGCAGTGCGGTGGCCGCGATGCCCGCCACGCTGTCGGGGGCCCGGCCCTTGTCGTCGGCGGCGGCCTGCGGGAGCTCCAGCCGGGTGGCGGTGCGCCGCTCGGCGAGGATGCCGAGGTAGCCGCCCGCGCACCCCGCGAGGAGGGCGATGACGGTGCCGAGCAGGGCCAGCGTCCACAGCCCGGGGGCGCGGCGCGGCCCGCCGCGGTCGACGACCTGGAGCGGAGCGGCGGCCCAGGGGTCGTAGCGGGGGCGGCCGGCCCCGGCGGCGGGAGCGGCGGCCGGAGCGGGCTCGGAGGCGGGAACGGGCGGGGCCCCGGCGGTGTCCGCCCGCGGGCCGGGCTCCGGGGCGTCCGCGGGCCGGCTCCACCACGTCGGAGCCGGACCGTTCTGCTGACTGTCGGACATGGGCACTCCCCCGCGGGCCTGGCGCACCGCGGGGCGGCGCGTGTGCCGCAGATTCAACCAGGTGCCCGGGCCCCCGGGGGGCCCGGGTCAGCGGGAGAGCGAGACCGGCTCCGCCGTCACCGGGACCGAGGGAGCCACCGAGGGCAGCTGCCCCGCCGGCACCGGGCCGGTCGGCGCCACGGGGGTGGGGACGCGGTCACGGACGAAGGCGTCGGTCAGCGGCACGGAGGGCCCCGGCCGGGTCGCGGGCGCCTCGCCCCGGGCCTTCGGCTCGAGCCCGTCCAGCGGCAGCGAGCCGCCGAGCGCGAGCGCGGCCAGTGACACGGCTCCCGCCGCCACGAAGGCGAAGCGGCGTCTGGGCCGACCCACCTCGTGGATACGGAAACCCTCGCGCGGGGCGGCCGGGGCGGAGTACCCGAACGAGGAGAAGGGGTCGACACCCGGAGCCGGGGGCGCGAGCGGAGCCCCCGGTCCGCCGCCCGGCCCGGCGGGCCCCTCGGGGCCCGCTCCCGGCAGCCCCTGGAGCCGGGCCAGCAGCCCGGCGGACAGCGGCGGCGGGGCGCTCTCCACGAACAGGGTCTTCAGCCGGCGCTGCGCGTCGGCCTCGGCCTTGCACTTGGCGCAGGTGGCCAGGTGCGCCAGCACCCGCTCGCGCGCGTCGTGCTTCAGCTCCCCGTCCACCAGGGCGGCGAGCCGGTCGCCCAGGTGCTGTTCGGCGGGGGAGGGACTGGCTCCGCTCACTCGGCTCCGCCCTCTCCGCCGGCACCCGGCGCGCCCACCGACACGCCCGCCAGCGCGCGCTGCTCGGCGCGGGCCTGGGGAGAGCGGTGCTTGAGCGCCTTGCGCAGGTGCGAGCGGCCCCGGTGGATCCGACTGCGGACCGTGCCGAGCTTCACCCCGAGCGTGGCGGCGATCTCCTCGTAGGACAGGCCCTCGATGTCGCAGAGCACCACGGCGGCACGGAACTCGGGCGCGAGGGTGTCCAGCGCCTGCTGCACGTCCGCGTCGAAGTGGGTGTCGTGGAGCACCTGCTGGGGGGACGGCTCACGGCTCGGCAGCCGCTCGGCGGCGTCGTCGCCCAGCGCGTCGAAACGGATCCGCTGCTTGCGGCGCACCATGTCCAGGAACAGGTTGGTGGTGATGCGGTGCAGCCAGCCCTCGAAGGTGCCGGGCGTGTAGGTGGACAGCGAGCGGAAGACGCGGACGAAGACTTCCTGCGTCAGGTCCTCGGCGTCGTGCTGGTTGCCCGTCAGGCGGTAGGCGAGGCGGTAGACCCGCGCGCTGTGCGTGCTGACGATCTCCTCCCAGGTGGGAGGGGTCCACGCCTGGGAGCCCGCATCGGCGGCGAAGGTCGCGGTGGTCGCGGTGTGGGCGGTGTGGAAGCGGTCAGCAGTGTAGGTCACGGATTTCGGCTCACCCGCCGACCAGAAGAGACGTCTCAGTACGCCTCCACGATCCACAAGCGCAGCCGCACCTCCCCTGTCGGCTCTGGTGGTGTCCAGTGGAGCCCCTACCATAGCCACCCCTCCCGTCAGCTCTGGATAAGCGTTTTTGCACTAACTTTGCACGAGCCTCGGGGTCCGGACCGCCGATCTGCCCACAGCCGTCCCCTCTATCCCGCCTCTCACCCTCCCAACGCCCGGTCCCATCTGCGGGTTCCCGACGCCAGCGGATACAGTCACCGTTGCGCCAACTATGGGGACAGGAGAGGGTCATTAGCGGCAACCGGCAGACGAGCTGGGCGTTCGCCGACGCGTTCGTCGCCGAGGACGACGCTCTGCGATGGGCCCGAGACCGGTCCAGGGAAGCGGGCCTGCGGTCCGTGTCCCCCGGCACCGGGGCCGCGCTGCGTCTGCTCGCCGCCACCGCCGACGCCAAGGCCGTCGCCGAGATCGGTACGGGCACCGGCGTCTCGGGGATCCACCTGCTGCACGGGATGCGGCCGGACGGGGTCCTGACCACCGTGGACCCCGAAGCCGACCGGCAGGCCTTCGCCCGCCAGGCCTTCCGCGCCGCCGGCTTCGCGGGCAACCGGGCCCGCTTCATCCCGGGCCGCGCCCTGGACGTCCTGCCCCGGCTCGCCGACGGCGGGTACGACCTGGTCTTCTGCGACGGCGACCCGGCCGAGTCCCTCGACTACCTCGCGGAATCGTTGCGTCTGCTGAGGCCGGGCGGGCTGGTGTGCTTCGAGGGGGTCTTCGCCGACGGGCGCACCGTCGACTCCGCCGCGCAGCCGGTGGAGGTCATCCGGGTGCGCGAGCTGCTGCGCAGCGTCCGGGAGAGCCCGGCCCTGGAGGCGGCCCTGCTCCCGGTGGGCGACGGGCTCCTCTGCGCGGTCCGCCGCTGACCCGCCGAACGGCCCCGCGAGCGCCGGGCGGCCCCTGGACCGGCCCGGGGGAACGCGACACCGCCCCCGCCGCGAAGCGGCGGGGGCGGTGTCAAGATCTGGTGGTGCCGAGGCTCAGCCGACGACCTTCTTCAGGGCGTCACCCAGGGCGTCCGCCTCGTCCGGGGTCAGCTCCACGACGAGCCGACCACCGCCTTCGAGCGGTACGCGCATGACGATGCCTCGCCCCTCCTTGGTGACCTCGAGCGGGCCGTCGCCCGTCCGCGGCTTCATGGCCGCCATGCTCGTTCCCCTTCCTGAAACCAGCTCATCGTCAGCCGACGGCCCCGTTCAGGCGCCTAGTACCCGGCATCGAACACATTGCTTCCCAGCCATTATCCCGCATGTCAGGACCCGATGACCAACATCGGACGGGAACGCTTGCGCAACGCGCTCGGCCAAAACCACTCATTTCGGGGATCCGCCTGCGATACTTCGCCGCTGCCCCCAGGGCTGGGGCTCCGCTTTGTTTGACGCACATCACATGACCACCCCCGGTCCCGTCCGCCATGCTGGCCCTTGCACCGGCCGGTACCGGCCGGTAGCCAAGCCCGCGACGAAGGGGGACCCCCGCCATGGCCGACAGCGTGCTCTACGAAGTCACCGACGGACTCGCGACCGTCACCATCAACCGGCCCGACGCGATGAACGCCATGAACACGGAGGCCAAGGTCGCCCTGCGCGACGCCGTCCGGGCGGCGGCCGCCGACACCGCCGTACGGGCGGTGCTGCTCACCGCCGCCGGGAACCGGGCCTTCTGCGTGGGCCAGGACCTCAAGGAGCACATCGGGAACCTGGCGGCGGACCGCGAGAGCGGCTCGAAGCTCACGATGAGCACCGTCTCCGAGCACTACAACCCGATCGTGCGGGCCCTGACGGAGATGCCCAAGCCCGTCGTGGCCGGGGTGAACGGCGTCGCCGCGGGGGCCGGCTTCGGATTCGCGCTCGCGGCCGACTACCGCGTCGTCGCGGACACGGCGTCCTTCAACACCTCCTTCGCCGGGGTCGCGCTGACCGCCGACTCCGGGGTGTCCTGGACACTGCCCCGTCTGATCGGTGCCTCCCGGGCCTCCGACCTGCTGCTGTTCCCCCGCTCCGTCAAGGCGCAGGAGGCCTACGAGCTGGGCATCGCGAACCGCCTGGTCCCCGCCGAGTCCCTGCACGCCGAGGCCGAGGCGGTCGCCCGTGCCCTCGCCGCGGGCCCCACGGTGGCCTACGCGGCCCTGAAGGAGTCCCTGGCGTACGGCGCCTCGCACTCCCTCTCCGAGGCCCTGGAGCGCGAGGACGTCCTCCAGACCCGGGCGGGCGCCTCCGAGGACCACTCCATCGCCGTCGAGGCCTTCCTCTCGAAGCGGCCGCCGCGGTACCTCGGCCGCTGACGCCTAGGTCGTCTCTTTCGGATCTTGCGGGTGAGGCGAGATCGGAAGAGACGGCCTAGCCCCCGCGGGAGACGCACCCCTCCAGGTGGTCGTTGACCAGGCCGCACGCCTGCATCAGGGCGTAGGCCGTGGTCGGCCCGACGAAGCGGATGCCCGCCTTCTTGAGGGCCTTGGCCAGGGCCGTGGACTCCGGGGTCACCGCCGGCACGTCGGCGGTGCTCCTCGGGGCCCGGCCCGGCTCCTCGGGGGCGTGCGACCAGATCAGCCGGTCCAGCTCCCCCGCCTCCCAGCCGGCCAGCACCTTCGCGTTGGCGAGGGTGGCCTCGATCTTGGCCCGGTTGCGGATGATCCCCTCGTCGCCCATCAGCCGCTCCGCGTCGGCCGGGCCGAACTCCGCGACCGCGGCGATCCGGAAGTCCGAGAACGCCTTGCGGAAGCCCTCGCGCCGGCGCAGGATCGTCAGCCACGACAGTCCGGACTGGAAGGCCTCCAGGCACAGCCGCTCGTACAGCGCGTCGTCCCCGTGGACGGGCCTGCCCCATTCGGTGTCGTGATAGCGGACGTAGTCCTCCGTGGACAGCCCCCACGGACAGCGCAGGCCGCCGTCCGGGCCCGCCAGCGGCGCGGCGCCGCTCACCGCTCGTCCTTCGTGAGGTCGACCCGGTCCGCCGGGGCCTGGGCGCGCGCCGCCGTCAGCTCCGCGATCCGCGCGTCCCGCTCGGCCAGCTCGGCCGCGAGCCGGTCCAGTACGTCGTCCACCTCGGCCATCCGGTAGCCGCGCGGCGCGACCGGCAGGCGCAGGGCGTCGATGTCCGCCCGTACGACCGGCCGGCTCTCCGGCAGCGCGTCGGCGACCCGGTCCGGCTCGGCCTCGGGCAGCACGGCCTCCGCGCCCGCGCCGACCACCGCGAGGGTGACCGCGGCCACGACCACGACCAGCGCGATCAGCAAGAACCAGAACACGATCAACTCCCCTGAGAGACTCCGGCCACCAGGTTAAGGTCGCAGACGAGGCGCGAGGGTCGCCGAAGGAGGAAAGAGCAGGATGCTGCGACTGGGCACGCGCGAGTTCGACACCCACGAGCCGGTGATCATGGCCATCGTGAACCGCACCCCGGACTCCTTCTACGACCAGGGCGCGACCTTCCGCGACGAGCCGGCCCTCGAGCGGGTGGAGCGGGCCGTCGCCGAGGGCGCGGCGATCATCGACATCGGCGGGGTCAAGGCGGGCCCCGGTGAGCACGTGGACGCGGCGGAGGAGGCCCGGCGCACGGTCGGCTTCGTGGCGGAGGTGCGCCGCCGCCACCCGGACGTGGTGATCAGCGTGGACACCTGGCGGCACGAGGTCGGCGAGGCGGTCTGCGAGGCCGGGGCGGACGTGCTGAACGACGCGTGGGGCGGGGTGGACCCCCGGCTGGCGGAGGTCGCGGCGCGCTACGGCGCGGGCATCGTCTGCACCCACGCGGGCGGGGTGGAGCCGCGCACGCGGCCGCACCGGACCTCGTACGAGGACGTGATGGAGGACATCCTGCGCGTCACGGTCGGGCTCGCGGAGCGGGCCGAGGCCCTCGGGGTGCCCCGGGAGTCCATCATGATCGACCCGGGTCACGACTTCGGGAAGAACACCCGGCACTCACTGGAGGCCACCCGCCGCCTCGCGGAGATGACCGAAACCGGTTGGCCGGTGCTGGTCTCCCTGTCCAACAAGGACTTCGTCGGCGAGACCCTCGACAAGCCGGTCAAGGAGCGCCTGCTGGGCACCCTGGCGACCACCGCCGTCTCGGCCTGGCTCGGCGCGCAGGTCTACCGCGTCCACGAGGTCGCGGAGACCCGGCAGGTCCTCGACATGGTCCGCTCGATCCAGGGCCACCGGCCGCCGGCCGTGGCCCGCCGCGGACTCGCCTGACCCCGCGTCGGCCGCGGGAGGCCGCGGGGCGCCGGGGGGGGGGGGAGGCCGGGGCCGCGGCGCCGGGGCGGCGCGGCCCCCCGTCCCTACTTGCCGACTTCCTTCGTCACCAGCGCGATGGCCTCTTCCACGTCGTCGGTGACGTGGAAGAGGTAGAGGTCCTTCTCCGAGGCCTTGCCCTGGGCGATGACCGTGTTGCGCAGCCAGTCGATCAGACCGCCCCAGTACTCCGTGCCGAAGAGCACGATGGGGAACCTGGTGATCTTCTGCGTCTGCACCAGGGTCAGCGCCTCGAACATCTCGTCCAGCGTGCCCAGTCCGCCCGGCAGCACCACGAAGCCCTGGCTGTACTTCACGAACATCGTCTTGCGGACGAAGAAGTACCGGAAGTTCAGCCCGAGGTCCACGTGCTGGTTGAGCCCCTGCTCGAAGGGGAGCTCGATGCCCAGGCCGACGGAGATGCCGTTCGCCTCGCGGGCACCCTTGTTGGCGGCCTCCATGGCGCCCGGGCCGCCGCCGGTGATCACCGCGAAGCCGGCCTCGACGAGCGCGCTGCCGATCCGTACGCCCGCCTCGTACTCCGGCGAGTCCACCGGCGTGCGGGCCGAGCCGAACACGCTGATCGCGGGCGGCAGCTCCGCCAGGGTGCCGAAGCCCTCGATGAACTCCGACTGGATGCGCAGGACCCGCCAGGGATCGGTGTGCACCCACTCGGAGGGTCCGGCCGAGTCCAGCAGCCTCTGGTCCGTCGTGCTGCCCGCCTGCACCTGGCCGCGTCTGCGCAGCACCGGCCCGAGCTGCTGCTCCTCGGGCCGACGACGGGACCCCTCGGCACTGCCGTGGTTGCCCATGATGTGCTCCCTCCAGCTGATCGTTGGATCAGGTTAGGCGCACAAAAGTGACGGGAGGGGGAATTTACGAGGTCAGCCAGGCGCGGAGTCGTTCCTCGCAGTGCAGGATCGCCTTCGTCTCGACGCGTTCGTCGACCTTGTGGGCCAGCAGCGCGTCGCCCGGCCCGTAGTTGACCGCCGGCACGCCGAGCGCGCTGAAGCGGGAGACGTCCGTCCAGCCGAACTTGGGCATCGGCCGGCCGCCGACCGCCTCCATGAAGGCCGCCGCGGCCGGGTGGGACAGGCCCGGCAGGGCGCCGCCGGAGGAGTCGTCGACCACGAACTCGGCGATGTCGCAGTCCGCGAAGACCTCCCGTACGTGGGCCAGCGCGTCGGCCTCGCTGCGGTCGGGGGCGTAGCGGAAGTTCACGGTCACGGTGCAGGAGTCCGGGATGACGTTGTTGGCGACGCCGCCCTCGATGCGGACCGCGTTGAGGCCCTCGTGGTACTCCAGGCCGTCGATGACCGGCTTGCGGGGCTCGTACGCGGCCAGCTTCGCCAGGATCGGGCTCGCGGTGTGGATGGCGTTGGAGCCCATCCAGCTGCGCGCGGAGTGGGCGCGCTCGCCCTTGGTGCGCAGCAGCACGCGCAGGGTGCCCTGGCAGCCGCCCTCGACCTCGGCGTTGGAGGGTTCCAGCAGTACGGCGAAGTCGCCGGTCAGCCAGTCGGGGTGGGCGGCCGCGACCTTGCCGAGGCCGTTGAGGTCGGCGGCGACCTCCTCCTGGTCGTAGAAGACGAAGGTGAGGTCGCGATTGGGTTCGGGGACCGTCGCGGCGATCCTCAGCTGCACGGCCACCCCGGACTTCATGTCCGTCGTGCCGCAGCCCCACAGCACGTCGTTCTCGTCCAGGCGGGACGGGACGTTGTCGGCGATCGGCACGGTGTCGAGGTGGCCGGCCAGGACGACGCGCTCGGCGCGGCCGAGGTGCGTACGGGCCACCACGTTGTTGCCGAGGCGGTCGACGGTGAGGTGCGGGAGGGCGCGCAGCGCTTCTTCCACGAGGTCGGCGAGCACCTTCTCGTCGCCGCTCACGGAGGGGATGTCGACGAGCCGGGCGGTCAGCTCGGCAGCGTCCAGGGTGAGGTCCAGCTCGGATTCGGACATGGAACTGACCCTAACGCCCCGGGATGGGCGGGAAGCGGGAGCGTCCGGCCGGTGGACGGTTAATCGGCCTCAAGTACGGTGGGCCGCGTGTCCGAGACCGATCGCTCCCGCCCCCGTTCCCGCCGGCCGTTCCGCAAGGCCGTGGGCCTGGTCGTCCTGCTCGGGGTGATCGGGTACTTCGCCGTCCAGCGCGACTCCAACAACGGCGCCTCCTACTGCACGGCCACGGCGACGGGGGCGGGGTCCGCGGGCGCGGGGACCGTCCAGACGTACGAGATGACCCACGAGCAGGCGGCGAACGCGGCGACGATAGCCGCCGTCGGGATCTCCAAGGGGCTCCCGGACCGGGCGGTGACCATCGCGCTGGCGACGGCGATGCAGGAGTCGGCGCTGCGCAACCTCGACCACGGCGACCGCGATTCGCTGGGGCTCTTCCAGCAGCGGCCTTCGCAGGGGTGGGGCACCCCGGAGCAGATCATGGACCCGGTGTACTCGGCGGGGATCTTCTACGACCGGCTGGCGGAGATCAAGGGCTACACCCGGCTGCCGCTGACGGTGGCCGCGCAGAAGGTGCAGCTCAGCGGTTTCCCGCAGGCGTACGCGAAGCACGAGCCGGACGCGACGGTGCTGACGGCCGCCTTCGGCGAGAACGGCATACCGGCCTCTCTGGCCTGCTCGGGCCCGGCGCCCTCGGCGGGAGATCCGGAGAAGGTGCGGGCGGAGCTGACGCGGGCCTTCGGCCCCGCGGCGCGGGACGCGCTGGGCGCGGGCCGGGCGGGCGCTCCGGCGGGCCGGTCGGCGCCGGGCGGGGCGGTTCCGGAGCCCGAGGTGGGGCTGCGGCTCAAGGAGGGCGGCGGCCCGGCCGAGGCGCGGCGGGGCCGGGCGATGGCCCACTGGGCGGTGGCCCGGTCGAAGGAACTGGGCATCGCCAGGGTCTCGTACGACGGCTCCTCGTGGGTGGCCGGCCGGGACGGCGGCGCGTGGCAGGGTGAGGGCGGCGGCCGCAAGGGCGGCGCCGGGGACCCGCACGACGCGGCTCCGGGCGAGGTACGGATCTTCGTGGGGCGCCCCGCGGCCCGCTGACCGCCGGCGGCGGACGCTCGCGGAGGCCGTCGACCGGTTCCGGGCGGCCGCTCGCCGGCCGGCCCGGCCCCGGCGTGCGCCCCCGGCGCGCGGACGGCCCGGCACGACGCGCCGGCGGCACGGTCAGGCGTACGGGCCGTCACCCGGGAGGGGTGTCCACGCGTTCGGGCCGTACACCCGGAAGGCGGACAGAAGCGCAGGTCGGCGGGGGTCCGGTGCTCTTGTCACGGAAGCCGATTAAACGATGCGTTACTGATCCTTTACCCGGCTGGTCCGCAACTCCCCCCACCCCGGGAGCGGTTGTACAGGTCGTACTCAGCCGCTACCGCTTAGGAGCATCATGACCCTCCCCCTGACCCGTCGGATCGCCCGCGCCGCGCTTCTCCTCGCAGCCGGTACCGCTCCCGTGGTCGGTGCGGCAGGCGCCGCCAGCGCGGCCGACGCCGTGGGCCTGGAGTCCCTGCCGAAGCTGAACACGCTCACCGCCCCCGACACCGGCGCGGCCACCGACGCCGCGCACACCGCCACCGAGGCCCTCCCGGCCGCCGCCCCCGTCGCCGGTCCCGCCTCCGAGGTCGTCGGCAGCGCGGGCGCGGCCGGCCAGACGCTGGGCGGCCTGCCGGTCGCCGGCCAGCTGCCGGTGAGCCAGCTGCCGCTGGGCGGCCTCCCGCTGGGCGGCTGAACCACCGCCGGACGCGCTAACGCCCGAGGGGGCCGGGAGCAGCTGCTCCCGGCCCCCTCGGGCCGTCGTCCGTGCGCCGTCGGCTCAGCCGAGGCGCTTGACCGCGGCCGCGACCCGCTCGTCGGTGGCCGTGAAGGCGACGCGGACGAACTTCGCGCCCGCCTCGCCGTAGAAGTCGCCCGGCGCGACCAGGATGCCGAGTCCGGCGAGGTGCGCGACGGTGTCCCAGCAGGGCTCGTCACGGGTCGCCCACAGGTAGAGGCTGGCCTCGCTGTGCTCGATGCGGAAGCCGTGCGCCTCCAGGGCCGTGCGCAGTGCCTCGCGGCGGGCGGCGTAGCGGGCGCGCTGTTCCTCGACGTGGGCGTCGTCGCCGAGGGCCGCCACCGTGGCCGCCTGCACCGGGGCGGGGGTCATCATGCCGCCGTGCTTGCGGATCTCCAGCAGCTCCCCGAGCACGGCCGCGTCACCGGCGATGAACGCGGCCCGGTAACCCGCCAGGTTGGACCGCTTGGAGAGGGAGTGCACCGCCACGAGGCCCTCGTAGGAGCCCCCGCACACGTCGTCGTGGAGGACGGAGACGGGCTCGGCCTCCCAGCCCAGCTCCAGGTAGCACTCGTCGCTGAAGAGCAGGATGCCGTGCTCGCGCGCCCAGGCGACGATCCGGACCAGCTCCTCCTTCGGGATGACCTTCCCGGTGGGGTTGGACGGGGAGTTGAGCCACAGCAGCTTCACGCCCGCCGGGTCCAGCTCCATGGGGTCGTCGTACACGACGGCCTCGGCGCCGCACAGCCGCGCGCCCACCTCGTACGTCGGGTACGCGAGCCGCGGGTAGGCCACCTTGTCGCCGGCGCCCAGGCCCAGCTGGGTCGGCAGCCAGGCCACCAGTTCCTTGGAGCCGACCACCGGCAGGACGTTGCGGTGTCCGGCGGCGCTCGCGCCGAGCCGGCCCCGCAGCCAGCCGGTGATCGCGTCGCGCAGCGCGGGCGTCCCCCACACCGTCGGGTAGCCCGGAGAGTCCGCGGCGGCGACCAGGGCGCGCTGGATCAGGTCGGGCACCGGGTCCACGGGGGTGCCGACCGACAGGTCGACGATGCCGTCAGCGTGGGCCGCCGCCGTGGCCTTGTAGGGCTCCAGCTTGTCCCAGGGAAAGGCGGGAAGACGGTCGGAAACTGCGGCCACGGTGCTCTCTGCTCTCTCTGGGCTGCTGCGGGGGGCTGTGTCGTACGGGGAAACGGCTCGGTCCCGCGCGGCAGCGGGGCCGTACGGGACCGAGGGGCGCGTCTGCCGTGAAACGGTCAGTGCTCGCCGGCGTTGATGTCGGCGGGCAGCGCGGCGACGAAGGGGTGGTCGCGCTCGATCAGGCCGAGCTTGGAGGCACCACCGGGCGAACCGAGCTCGTCGAAGAACTCGACGTTCGCCTTGTAGTAGTCCTTCCACTCCTCCGGGGTGTCGTCCTCGTAGAAGATGGCCTCGACCGGGCAGACCGGCTCACACGCGCCGCAGTCGACGCACTCGTCCGGGTGGATGTACAAGGACCGCTGGCCCTCGTAGATGCAGTCGACGGGGCACTCTTCGATGCATGCCTTGTCCTTGACGTCGACACAAGGCTCCGCGATGACGTAGGTCACGCTCTCGTTCCTCCTCGGTAGGGCTTTCCATTCGCGCGGGAGCGCGGCGTCGTCGATGCCCGCACCTAGTATCTCCGTTCCCGGGCACGATCCGAACAGGAGGGGCGGACAGAGCTGTGGAAATCACTGCCGGTGGACTGCTGGAGATCCGTATCACCCCCGCTGACGTGGGTAAACGAGTCTCTGTACGACGGGTGGAGGACGGGGGGAGCACCACCCCGTCGTTCGCGGACGCGGTCGGGGTTCTCACATCCTGGACCGGGGGTGTGCTGACGATCACACGCAAGGACGGCGTGTCCGTCCACATCGCGGAATCGTCGCTGGTGGCGGGCAAGGTGGTGCCTCCGGCACCGGCCCGCCGCAGGGGTCCCGCGGCCTCCTTCGAGGAGCTGGCACGGGTCACGGCGCGGGCCTGGCAGCCGCTGGAGAGCGAGCAGCTCGGCGAGTGGACGCTGCGGGCCGCCGCGGGGTTCACCCGGCGGGCCAACTCCGTGCTCGCGCTCGGCGACCCCGGGATACCCGTCGGTGAAGCACTCGCGCGGGTGACCGCCTGGTACGCGGAACGCAACCTTCCGGCGTATGTGCAGGCCGCGACCGGTGCCGCCGGGACGCAGGAGCTGCTCTGCGCGGAGCTGGAGCGGCACGGCTGGGTGAAGGAGGTCTCCGCGGAGGTGCGCGTCGGGGCGCTGGCCCCGGTCGCCGACGCCGACGCGGACGTGGCGGACGTACGGCTCACGCGCGAGCCGGACGAGCGGTGGCTGGAGCGCTACGGCAAGGTCCGGGACCCGGAGTCGGCCCGGCGGGTGCTGGTCGGGGGCCCGTCGGTGTGGTTCGCCTCCCTGGGCGGCGGCCGGGCCGTCGGGCGGTGCGTGGTGGACGGCCGCTGGGCCGGTTTCGCGGCCGTCACCGTCGCTCCGGAGGACCGGCGCCGGGGGCTCGCGACGGCGGTGATGACGGCGCTGGCCCGGCGGGCCCTGGAGGAGGGCGCGTCCGCGGCGTGGCTCCAGGTGGAGACGGACAACCCGCCGGCGCGGGCCCTGTACGACGGGATGGGCTTCGCCGCGCACCACGCCTACCACCACTTCCGGGCGGCGCGGTGAACACCCGGGACCTCTTCGCCGAGGAGGCCCGCTCAGAGCGGCCCGACCTGGCCCGGATGTGCCTGCTGCTGGCCGCGGAGGCGGACCCGGAGCTGGACGAACGGGCCATGGACGAGGCCGAGATCGAGCTCGACCGGCTCGCGGGGTTGCTGCCGTACGGGCTGCGGGACGCGCGGGCCTGGGCCTCCGCGGTGACGGAGCTGCTGGGGGGCCGGCTGGGCTTCCACGGCACCCCGAACGACTACGACCGGCTGTCGTCCTCCCTCCTGCACGAGGTGCTGCGGCGCAGGCGGGGCCTGCCGATCCTGCTCTCGGTGGTGTGGCTGGAGGTGGCCCGGCGGGCGGGCGCGCCGGTGTACGGGCTGGGGCTGCCGGGGCACTTCGTGGTGGGCTTCGGGGACCCGGAGGAGTCGGTGGTGGTGGACCCCTTCGCCGGCGGCGCCTCGCTGGGCGCGGGCCCGGCGGAGCTGGCCTCCTCCCCCAAGACCCCGGCGCGGACCCTGGACATCGTGCTGCGGATCCTGAACAACATCCGCGCCTGGGCCTCCTCCCGCCCGGAGCACTCGGGGGTCGCGCTGTGGGCCCTGGACCTGTCGCTGCTGCTGCCCTCCCACCCGGCGTCGCTGCGGTACGAGCGGGCGCGGCTGCTGGTGGAACGGGGCGCGTTCCGCGAGGGCGCGGCCGAACTGGAGGCGTACGCGGAGGTCATGGACGCGGTGGACGCCGCCACCGCCGCCCGCATCCGCGGCGAGGCCGTCGCCGCCCGCGCGCTGCTGAACTGACGTCCCGCCGGACCGCTCGCGCGCTGCGACGCCCACGGCTCGGGCCAGGGGTGCCGGGAAGGCCGCGAAGCCCCTTCCCGGAGCGGGAAGGGGCTTCGCGTACGGGCCGTGCGGGGGCCGGCCGGGCGGGCCGGTCAGCTCGCGTTGGTGTCGATGGTGACGGTCCGCTCGGCGGGGGTCTTGCCGATCAAGGCCCGGCCGAGGGCGCCCGCGACGTCCTGCGGGGTCACGGGGGTCTTGGCGCCGGTGCCCCGGGTGATCAGGATGCCGTCGAAGGTGTTCCCGTAGGTGGCCTTCAGGGCTTCCAGGTCGTACTTCTCGACGAGGCGTCCGTCCACGGCCGACATGCTGAGGATCTTCGGCAGGGACTTGGCGCCGAAGGCGATGGACTTGGTGCCCGCCTTGACCGTGGCGTTGCCGGACATGGCGGGCTCCGCGAACTCCTTCATGGCCCGGTCCAGTTCGGCCTGGGTGACCGTGGGTTCCTTCTTGGCGACGGGGAGTTCGACGGTGGGTGCCTTGCCGTTGGCGACGAGCTCGCGGAAGGCCTTGGTGACCTTGTCGACGGAGCCGTCGACGTCGAGGCCGTCACCGGCCTTGCCGGGGACGGCGACGGCCTTGCCGGTGTCGAACTTGATGGTGGCCTCGGAGGCCGATCCGGCGGTGCCGGCCAGCTCCTGGAGGGAGACCCGCAGCTTCTCCTCGTCGACCGGCATGACGGCGGTGGCCGTGCGCTCGACCCCGAAGAGGGAGCCGATGACGGTCACGGGGTTGTAGTCGCTGCCGGTGGCGTTGCGGACGGTGGTCTGGCTGTCGAGGGTCAGGCCGGCCTTCTCGGGCTTCAGCTCGACCGTCTTGCCGCCGACGCTGAGCTGGAGCGGGGCGGCGGCGCGCTTGCCGAAGGCGGTCTGGAGCTTGGCGACGGCGTCGTCACGGGTGCCGCTGATGTCGACGCCGAGGACGGTGGTGCCCTTGGGGACGTCGGAGTGGTTCATCAGCAGGCCGGCGCCGTAGGCCACGCCCGCGAGGACGACGATGCCGCCGCCCAGCATGACCAGCTTGGAGCGGCCCTTCTTGGCGGGCTTGCCGGACGGGGCGCCCTTGCCGGACTTGCCGGCCGGGGCGGGCGCCGGCCGGGCCTGGCGCGGCGGCTGCGGGCCGGGCGGCGGGGCGGCGGGGCCCGGCGCGGGCACCGGGGTGGGGGCCGGGGCGTCGAAGGCCTCGGGGCCGGGCCAGCTCGGGGTCTCCTCGGCGCCGACGGATACGGTGCCCAGCGCGGGTCCTCCGGTCGGCCCGGTCGGCTCCGCGAAGGCGGGGAAGGCCTCCGTGACGGGCCCGTTGTCGTACCCGGCGTACCCCTGGGGCGCGCCGGCTCCGGGGCCGCCGACGGCGGGGGCCGGTGCGAAGCCGGCTCCGCTGCCGTACGCGGCCGGCGGCTGCGGGCGCCCGGGCTCGGCCGGGGGGGCGAAGCCCGCCCCGGTGCCGGTGGGCGCGGCGGAGCCGTAGCCCGCGCCGGGAGCACCGGGCGCGGGCGACCCGGGAGCACCGGGCGCGGGGGCGGGGGGCGCCGCGGGCGCGGGCGTCGCCGCCGGCGGGGGCGTCGCCGCCTTGCGCGGGGCGAACCAGTTGCTGGCCGGCTCCTCGGCGGGCGCGGGGGCGGGCTCCGGCGCGGGGGCGGACTGCCCGCGGGCCGGGGCCGGGGCCGCGGGGAGCGCGGGGGCCGGCGCCGCGGGCCGTGCCTGCGCGGCGGGGCGGCGCTCGGTCGTGCGCGGGGCCCCGGCCCGGTCCGGCCCGGCGGCGGCCGGGGACGCGTCCTGGCCGCCGTCCTTCACGGGTTTGCGTACGACCACGGGCGGGATGGGCCGGGAACCGGGGATGTTGATCCGGATCCGGGTCGTCAGGTGGGTCTCGGTCTTCGGCCCGTCGGTGTCGGGCGTGGACGGGTTCGAGGTCACAGGGTTCTCCTCCGGGACGATCGCGGCGCCGGGACCGGGTGGCACGGACGGATACTGGCCGGTTCCATACGGCGGCGTACCCGAGGGGTAGGCGGCTCCACCGTGCCCTTGGGGCCCGGGGGACGAACTGTCGGTTTCACGACTCAAGGCAGGTTCTCCCGGTTGGCTCCGCCGCCCGTCATTCCGTGCGCGGGCAGCTCGGCGGCCCGTCCACCATACTGGCCGCCGCCCGTGCGCAACTGTCGGCCAGGAATCCCACGTTCCTCTTCTGCTTCCGCGCGCCCCCGCGCGAGGGCCCGTCAAACCCCCGCAACACGTCCCCGATCGGCGGGTGCGGGAGTTCCGGGGCCTGCTATCCGCGGGACTTGGCGGCCGGAACCGGCCCCTGCGCGGAGCCGCGCATCGTGGCGCACATCACAGCGGCCGCACTTCCCCCCAAAAGGTATGCGTACATGCCGATCCCGGAGGAACCGAGCAGGAAGTCCCCTTCGGGGCGGGGGAGGCTGAGGACGACGTAGGAGAGGAACCAGCCGGCCGCGCCCGCGCCCACGCCGGGTCCCGCGCCGACGGCGATCCGGCCCGCGAGGAACACCCCGCAGAGGGCGAGCAGCGCCAGCAGCAGGCCGACCGGGAACCACAGGTCGACCACGAGCCAGCCGGCCGCGCCGGTGAGCGCGCCCGCGACGAGCAGGCCGAGCAGGGCGGCGATGCGCCCCGGGGTCAGCGCGGTGGTCACGCCCCCACCCCCGCGAAGAGGTCCCGCTCGCGTTCGCCGGCCGGCGCGCCGGAGCGGCCCGCGGCCAACTCGTAGTACTCCCGGGCGAACAGCGGCTGGCCCAGGTCGTTGGAGAGCGCGAAGAACGGTCCGTCCACCGCGATCTGGGTGACGTGGGCCCGCATGGCGGCCGCCTTCGCCGCCACCAGGTCGGTGGCGGCGCCCTCGTCGCCGATCTCGGCGGTGATCCGCTCGTCGGGGACCACCCCGGGCACGTCCCCGGGGGTCGCGACGCCCGGGAAGGCGGTGCTCGCGGCGCGCAGCCGCTCGAAGCCCGCCTCGACCACCGAGACCGGTACGCGGTTCCAGTAGACCTTCGCGATGGCGTGCGGGGCGCCGAGCCCGGGGCGGTACGCGGCGTCGGCGGCCAGTTCCGCGCCGCGCATGGCGACCCGGTGGGCCTGGATGTGGTCGGGGTGGCCGTAGCCGCCGTCGGGGTCGTAGGTGACCAGCACCTGCGGGCGCAGCTCCCGGATGACCTCCACCAGGTACCCGGCGGCCTCGTCCACGCCGGCCGACCAGAAGGAGCCGGGGCGGGCGTTCTGCGGGGCGCCCATCATCCCGGAGTCCCGGAAGCGGCCCGCGCCGCCGAGGAAGCGGTGGTCGGCGACCCCGAGTTCCTTCATGGCGGCGGCGAGCTCCCCGGCCCGGAAGGGACCGAGGGCGTCGTCGCGGTCCGGCGCCAGGTGCGCCAGGTCCGCGGGGATGACCTCGCCCTCTTCGCCGAGGGTGCAGGTCACCAGCGTGACGTGGGCACCCTCGGCCGCGTACTTGGCCATGGTGACGCCGTTGTTGATCGACTCGTCGTCCGGGTGCGCGTGCACGAGGAGCAGACGACGGGCGGGAAGACCGTTCATGGCCCCAGCCTACGAGCACCGCCTACAGCTTGAGGCCACTGATCATGCTGGCCACGTTGGACGTCAGCTGGCTGAGGGTCGGCGCGACCGTGGAACTCGCCAGGTAGAACCCGAGCAGTACGCAGACGAACGCGTGCCCCGCCTTCAGACCCGACTTCCGGACCAGCAGGAAGACGACGATCGCCAGCAGCACCACGGCCGAGATCGAGAGTGCCACGGCGTTTCACCTCCACGTCGAGCGGACATCGGTATGCGTACTCGTGCTCGGCGCATTCATACCCACCGTGCGCTACGGATCATAACTATCCGTACCAGCGCATCGATCGAATTCCGGCAGCACGAGGGGCGCATGCCGCGCACGGCAGGGGGCACACGGGGGCCGGCCGGGAGGGCTGCACGCCCTCCCGGCCGGCTGTCGGCACCCGCACGGCCGTACCTGGCCCAGACTGCACGCCTCAGATCTCGGGGCAGAAACGGTCAAGTTGCCTCCGCGTTAAGCCGGTTGGCTCCCATACGGCCCGCATGGACACCCCTGCGCGGGGTGGCTGGAAATGATCCCTCATCGGCCGCCGCCGACCGTTCATTTCCGGCCGGAGCGGGCCGGCCGGCGGGGCCCGCGTCCGGTCGGCGCGGGCCGGCGTCCGGGGCGGCGTCTACTGCCCCGTCAGCGGGGCCGGCGGGGGCGGGAGTTCCCCCGGAGCCGGCACCACCTGCTTCTCGGCCGCGAAGTGGCAGGCCGAGGGGTGGGCGGCCGGACCCGCGGGGAACGCCTCGGGGACGGCCAGCGGCGGGACCTCCGTCGCACAGCGGGTTTCGGCCTTCCAGCAGCGGGTGCGGAAGGGGCAGCCCGAGGGCGGGTTGGCCGGGGAGGGGACGTCACCGGTGAGGATGATCCGCTCCCGGTGGGCGCGGGCCAGCGGGTCGGGCACGGGCACGGCGGAGAGCAGCGCCTGGGTGTAGGGGTGGGTGGGGTGGTCGTAGATCTCGGTGTCGGTGCCGATCTCGACGACGCGGCCCAGGTACATGACCCCGACCCGGTCGGAGATGTGCCGGACGATCGAGAGGTCGTGCGCGATGAAGACGTACGAGAGGCCGAACTCGTCCTGGAGGCGCGCCAGCAGGTTGATGACCTGGGCCTGGACGGAGACGTCGAGGGCGGACACCGGCTCGTCCGCGACGATGACCTCCGGCCGGAGCGCGAGGCCGCGGGCGATGCCGATGCGCTGGCGCTGGCCGCCGGAGAACTGGTGCGGGTAGCGGTTGATGTACTCCGGGTTCAGGCCCACCACGTCCAGGAGCTCCTGGACCTTGCGGCGCCGGTCGCCCTTCGGGGCCACCTCGGGGTGGATCTCGTACGGCTCGCCGATGATGTCGCCGACCGTCATGCGCGGGTTCAGCGAGGTGTACGGGTCCTGGAACACCATCTGGATGTTGCGGCGGACCGCCTTCAGGGCGCGGCCCGAGAGCTTGGTGATGTCCTCGCCCTTGTAGGAGATCGCGCCGGCGGTGGGGCGTTCCAGATTGACCAGCATCCGGGCGACGGTGGACTTCCCGCAGCCGGACTCGCCGACGATGCCGAGGGTCTCCCCCGGGGCGAGGGCGAAGGAGACCCCGTCGACGGCCTTGACCGCGCCGACCCGCTTCTTGAAGAGGATCCCCCGGGTCAGCGGGTAGTGCTTGACCAGGCCGCGGACCTCCAGGATGGGCTCAGGCACCGACGCACTCCTTCCAGAAGAAGCAGGCGCTGGCCCGCCCCGGGGCGACCTCCGCGAGCGGCGGGACCTCGGTCCGGCAGACGGGCCGGGCCATCGGGCAGCGCGGGTTGAAGGCGCAGCCGGGCGGGATGGCCAGCAGGTTCGGCGGCAGGCCCTTGATGGCGTAGAGCTCCTGGCCCTTCTGGTCCAGGCGCGGGATCGAGTCGAGCAGGCCCCGGGTGTAGGGGTGGGCGGGGGCCCTGTAGATCTCGTGGACGGGGGCCGCCTCGACGATCCGGCCCGCGTACATGACGGCGATCTTGTCGGCGACGTCGGCGACGACGCCGAGGTCGTGGGTGATCAGGATGAGGCCCATGTTGAGTTCGCGCTGGAGCTCGGCGAGCAGGTCCATGACCTGGGCCTGGACGGTGACGTCGAGGGCCGTGGTGGGTTCGTCGGCGATGATCAGGGAGGGTTCCAGGGCCAGCGCCATCGCGATCATGATGCGCTGGCGCATACCGCCGGAGAACTGGTGCGGGTAGTCGCCCACCCGCTGTTTCGCGGCCGGGATCCTGACCCGGTCCATCAGTTCCACGGCCTTGGCCCGGGCGTCCTTGCGGGACGTCCCGCGGTGGACCTCGAACATCTCGCCGAGCTGGGCGCCGACGCTGAGGACGGGGTTGAGGGAGGACAGGGCGTCTTGGAAGATCATCGCCATGTCGGCGCCGCGGATCCGGCGGCGCTCCTCCTCCTTCATCCTCAGGAGGTCCTTGCCCTTGAAGAGGACCTCGCCGCCCGCGATCCGGCCCGGCGGGACGTCGAGGATCCCCATCACGGCCTGGGCGGTGACCGACTTGCCGGAGCCGGACTCGCCGAGCACGGCGAGGGTCTCGCCCTCGTCCACCGAGTAGTTCACCCCGTTGACGGCCTTGGCGACTCCGTCGCGGGTGGTGAACTCCACGTGCAGGTCGCGGACTTCGAGCAGCATCTGGCGGCTCACTCCCTAGCGCAGCTTGGGGTCGAGGGCGTCGCGCACCGCGTCGCCGAGCATGATGAAGGCGAGCACGGTCAGGCTCAGGGCACCCGCCGGCCAGAGCAGCATGTGCGGGGCGTTGCGGATCTGGGTGGCGGCGTTGGAGATGTCGATGCCCCAGGAGACGGTGGGCGGGCGCAGGCCCACGCCGAGGAAGGACAGGGTGGCTTCGAGGGCGATGTAGGTGCCCAGCGCGATGGTGGCGACGACGATGACGGGGGCGACGGCGTTGGGGGCCACGTGGCGCAGCAGCATGCGGGCGTTGCCGGCGCCGAGGGCCCGGGCGGCCTGGACGTAGTCGTTCTGCTTGGCGGTGATCACCGATCCGCGGGCGATGCGGGCGAGCTGCGGCCAGCCGAGCAGCACGATGAAGCCGACGACGGGCCACACGGTGGTGCTGGTGACCACGGACAGGAAGACCAGGCCGCCGAGGACGACGGGGATCCCGAAGAAGACGTCGGCGACCCGGGAGAGCAGGGCGTCACCCCAGCCGCCGAAGAAGCCGGCGAGTCCGCCGAGTACGGATCCCAGCAGGGCGGCGCCGACGGTCGCGCAGACGCCGACGGTGATGGAGGCCCGGGCGCCGTGGACGGTGCGGGTGTAGACGTCGCAGCCCTGGGTGTCGTACCCGAAGGGGTGTCCGGGGGCGGAGCCCTGCTGCGATTTGGACAGGTCGCACTGGAGGGGGTCGCCGCTCGCGATGAGCTGGGGCCACAGGGCGATGGCGACGAGGAAGAGGATGAGCAGCGCGGAGACGATGAAGACGGGGTTGCGGCGCAGTTGGTGCCAGGCGTCGGACCACAGGGAGCGGGCCTTCTCCCGGGGGCCGGCGGGGCCGGCCGGTCCGGACCCCTCGGTGACGCCTTCCACGCTCTCGGCCTCCTGGAGGGCCAGGTCCATGGCCCCGCCCTGGCCGGTGGGTGACATCGCCTCCCGGGGGCGGGGCCCCACCGGGTCGTAGCCTCCGGGGCCGCCGGGGCCTTCGGGGCTGTCGGGGCTGCCGGGCTCAGGCATAACGGATCCTCGGGTCCAGGACCGCGTAGAGCAGGTCGACGAGCAGGTTCGCCACCAGGAAGACGATGACGAGGATGGTGACGAAGCCGACCACGGTGGGCGAGTTGTTGCGCAGGATGCCCTGGTAGAGCTGGTAGCCGACGCCGTGGATGTTGAAGATCCGCTCGGTGACGATGGCGCCGCCCATCAGGGCGCCGATGTCGGTGCCGATGAAGGTGACCACCGGGATCAGGGAGTTGCGCAGCAGGTGGCGGGTGATGACCCGGCGGCGCGGCAGGCCCTTGGCGACGGCGGTGCGCACGTAGTCGGCCTTGACGTTCTCGGCGATGGAGGTCCGCGAGAGCCGGGTGACGTACGCGAGGGAGACCAGGGCGAGGACGACGCCGGGCAGGATCAGCTCGGCGAAGGGGGCGTCCGGGGAGACGGTGGGGCGTACCCAGCCCCAGGTGACGCCGAAGAGGAACTGGAGCAGGTAGCCGGTGACGAAGGTGGGCACCGAGATGACGACGAGGGTGAGCACCAGCAGGGTGGTGTCGACGGCCCTGCCCCGGCGCAGTCCGCTGACCACGCCGAGGGTGATGCCGACGAGGATCTCGATGGCGATGGCGACCAGGGTCAGGCGCAGGGTGACGGGGAAGGCGGTGGCCATCAGCTCGGTGACCCGCTGGCCGTTGAAGGCCGTGCCGAAGTCGCCCCTGAAGATCTGCCCCATGTAGTGGACGTACTGCTCCCACAGCGGGCGGTCGAGGTACAGGTCCTTGCGGATCCGCGCGGCCGTGGCGGGGTCGGGGGCCTTGTCTCCGAAGAGGGCCGCGACCGGGTCGCCGAGCGCGTAGACCATGATGAAGATCAGGAAGGTGCTGCCGATGAACACGGGGATCATCTGGAGCAGCCGCCGGATCACGTAACGTCCCATGGACTGCTCCAGGATCGATCCGTCGGAGTGGTCAGCTGACCTTGATCTCGTCGTAGACCGGGACGCTGAACTGGTTCAGGGCGACGTCGGAGATCCGCTCGGAGTGTCCGGCGCTGCCGTTCTGGTACCAGAGGGGGACGGACGGCATCTGTTCGGCGAGGATCTTCTCCGCGTCCTGGAAGGAGCCGATGGCCTTGGCGGCGTCGGTCTCCTGGTTGGCCTGGTCGATGAGCCGGTCGAAGTCCGGATTGCTGAACTTGCCGTAGTTGGAGGAGGCGCCCGTGTAGTACAGCGGCTGGAGGAAGTTCTGGATCAGCGGGTAGTCGGCCTGCCAGCCGGAGCGGAAGGGGCCGGTGAGCTTGTAGGAGCTCTGCTGGTTGCGGAAGTCGGCGAAGGTGCCGATGGGGTTGACGGTGCAGACCGGTCCCTCGCCGAGGGCGTTGTTGACGCTGTTGCAGACGGCGTCCATCCAGTCGCGGTGCGAGCCGGTGTCCACGTTCGAGGTGAGGGTCATCTTGCCGCCGGGCAGGCCGCCGCCCTCCTGGATGAGCTTCTTGGCCTGGGCCGGGTCGTACGTACAGGCGTCGCCGCAGAGGGTGGACTTGAAGCCGCCCTTGTCGCCGAGGGCCGGGGAGGTCCAGTCCTTGGCCGGGGTGCGGGTCTCGCGGAAGATCTGCTGGGTGATCTCCTCGCGGTTGATCGCCATCGAGATGCCCCGGCGGACCTTCTCCATGCCCTCCTTGCCCCACTGGGGGTCGTACAGGGGGAAGGTGAGGGTCTGGATGATGAGGGCCGGCTGGTTGATGTAGCGGTCGCCGAGGTCGTTCTTGACGTTCTTCAGCTGCTGCGCCGGGACGTCGTCGACGAGGTCGAGGTTGCCGGAGATCAGGTCCGTGTAGGCGGTGTTGTTGTCGGTGTAGACCTTGAGGTCCACGCCGCCGTTCTGCGCCTTGTCCTCCCCGGGGTAGCCCTCCCACTTGCGCAGCTTCATGCCGGTGCCCTTGGTGTACGAGTCCACCGTGTACGGGCCGTTGCCGACGGGCTTGTCCAGCCAGGCGGTGTGCTCGGTGAAGAAGACCTTGGGCAGCGGGGAGAAGGCCTGGTAGCCGAGGGTCTCGGGCCAGGTGGAGAACTTGGACTTCAGGGCGACGGTGAAGGTCCTGGGGTCCTTCACGACCAGGCCGGACATGGTCTTGGCCTTGGGTTCGCCGCTTGCGGGGTGCACGTCGGCGTAGCCGACGATGTCGGCGAAGAAGGGCGCGTTGTTCTGCTTGTTGCGCACGTCCGCCGCGTAGTTCCAGGCGTCGACGAAGGACTGGGCGGTGACCGGCTCGTCGTTGCTGAACTTCCAGCCGTCCTTCAGGGTGACCGTGAAGTTCTGGCCGTCGGTGGTCTCGATCTTCTCGGCGACCATGTTCTTGGCCTCGCCGGTCTTGGCGTCGTAGCGCTTGAGGCCCCGGAAGAGCATGTCGAGCACCTTGCCGCCCTGCACCTCGTTGGTGTTGGCGGGCTCCAGCGGGTTCTGCGGGTCACCCCAGGAGGAGCTGACGATCCCGTCCGCGCCACCGCCCCCGCCGCTGTCGCTCCCGCCGCCGCAGGCCGTCGCCGCGAGGGCGACGGTCACCGCACATGCGGCCCACGTGGCGTGGGTGGCTCCGCGCATGGACTGCCTCCTAGGGGTACCGGGACTCACTAGGGGTTATGTCACCCCATGTGTGCGCTCGCGCACTCCTGGTTGGACCGATTGCACCCTCGCGTCCCCCGCCTGTCACCCGTGCGAGTGCAACGGGAGCTCCCAGGTGTCGACCGCGTAGTGCAGGCCCATGCCGTGCGCCTCGTACAGCGCGAGGGCGCCGGTCTCGTTGTGGGTGTCCACGCCGAGGCCCAGGGTGCGGCGGCCGCGGGCGGCGTAGGCGGCGAAGCCGTGGCGCAGGAGGTGGGCGCCGACGCCCCGGCCGCGCAGGTCCTCGCGTACGCCGATGTGGCTGACCCAGCCCATGCTGGTGCGGTCGTCGCGGGTGACGAGGACGGCCGCGTCGCCCTTCCCGGGCAGGCTCGCGATCCACACCAGCGACCAGTCCAGGGCGCGGCCGTCGATGTGGTCGAGCCAGGCCTCGTACGGGCGGTGCGCGTGCCCGAAGTGCGCGGCGAAGGTCTCCTCCACGAGGGCGTGGGCGCGGCGGCGGTCGGCCTCGTCGGCGGCGCAGTCGCGCAGGACGAGGCCCTCCGGCGGGACGGGTGGGAGGTCCACGGCGGGCGAGAGCCGGCGGGTCATCACCTGGTGGCGCCGGACGCCGCGGTAGCCGCGGCCGGTGAGGAGGGTGAGGTCGAGGGTGGGCCGGACGTTGAGCTGGATGCGCAGCCGGGCGCCGGCGGCGGTGCCGGCGGCCATCGCGCGGGCCCGGGCCTCCATCAGCCGCAGCAGGCGCAGGGCGGCTCCGTCGTGGCCGGGCAGGACGTAGTGGTCGCCGTCGATCCGGCCGGGTCCGGAGTCGGCCCAGACGAGGGCGTACGCCACGAGCCGGCCGCCCTGGAAGGCGAGCCAGGAGTCGGTGGCGAGGTCCACCTCGGGGTGGTTGAGGTCGGCCTCGACGGTGCCCAGGCCCGTCTCGGGTCTGCCGATCTCGATGACGTCGACGGCGTTGAGCAGTGCGCAGATGTCGGCGGCGTCCCCGGGCCCGGCCGGGCGGACGGTCAGCGTGTCGGTCATCCGCCCACTGTCGGCGGCGCGGGGGCACGGCCGCAACGGACTTCGGGCCCCCGTACGGGGTGGGGCGAGGGAAACGCCGGGGGGGGGGGGGGGGGGGGGGGGGGGGGGGGGGGGGGGGGGGGGGGGGGGGGGGGGGGGGGGGGGGGGGGGGGGGGGGGGGGGGGGGGGGG
>NZ_JBVHWK010000027.1:0-112964 GCF_055569445.1 Streptomyces sp. NPDC029122
GGCCGTCCGCTTCCACGACGCCGTGCGCCACCTCGAGACCGCCGGGGTGCGCACCTACCTCGAACTCGGCCCCGACGCCGTCCTGACCGCCATGGCCCAGCAGTGCGTCGCCGAGGACGCCGCCGAAGCGTCCGGTTTCGTTCCCCTGATGCGCCGCGGCAAGGACGCGGAGCACACCCTCGCCGCGGCCCTGGGCGCACTGTTCGCCCGGGGCACCGACCCGGACTGGCCGGCGTACTTCGGGCCCGGAACGCGGGCACCCGGCGTACCGGGCTACGCCTTCCGGCGGACGCGCCACTGGCCGCGCCCGCGCCCCACCGGAGCGCACGGGGCCGACGCGCACCCGCTGCTGACGACCGTGCTCGCCCGCGCCGACTCCGACGAGGTGGTCCTCTCCGGCCGCCTGTCGGCCCGAACGCACCCCTGGCTGGCCGACCACGTCGTCAACGGCACGGTCATCGTGCCCGGTACCGCCTTCGTGGAGATGGCCCTGCGCGCCGGCCGCGAAGCCGGCTGCGACACCCTCGACGAGCTGACCGTCCTCTCCCCGCTGCACCTGCCCGGCGCCGCCGTGGTCGAGGTCCAGACGCTCCTGGCCCCCGCCGGCCCCGACGGGGAGCCCGGGCCCTGGACCGTCGCCGTCTACGCGCGGCCGGCCGACACCCCCGACGGGCCCTGGACCCGGCACGCGAGCGGAATCCTCAGCGGCTCCGCACCGCCCTTCCCGCCGGCCGGACCGCTCGGGTGGCCGCCGGCCGACGCCGAACCGGTCGACGCGGGGGACACGTACGTCCGGGCGGCCGGCATGGGCTTCGACTACGGCCCGGCGTTCCAGGGCCTGAAGGCCGCCTGGCGCCGCGGCGACGAAATCTTCGCCGAGGTCGCCCTGCCCGCGGCGGACGCCGACGACGCCGCACGGTTCGCCCTCCACCCCGCGCTCTTCGACGCCGCCCTGCACGCCGGCTTCATCGAGTCGCCCGGCGGGTCCGACGACTCCGGACGGCTGCCGTTCACCTGGCAGGGACTGACCCTCCACCGGGCCGGCGCCGCCGCGGTACGGGCGCACCTGACCCGGACCGACGCCGACACCCTGTCACTGGAGATCACCGACGGGCTCGGCGCACCGGTGGCCTCGGTCGCCTCGCTGACCCTGCGCCGGATGCGCCCGGAGGACCTCGCGGGCGACACCGCCGCCCTGCTGGAGACCCATTGGCAGCCGCTGGACCCCGTCCCGGCCCCGGCCGGCCCCTGGGCGCTCCTCGCGGACGGCTCGGCCGCCGTCCCGGCCTCCCTGAGCGCGTCCCTCACCGCGTACCCCGATCTGGACGCGCTGGAGCGGGCGGCCGAGGCCCCCGCGACGGTCCTGCACCTGCTGGAGGCGGCCGAGCCGGCCGAGCCGGCCGACCCGGCCCGCCACGCCCACGAGGCGTCCTGGCGGACCGCCCGCCTGCTGCGGCGGTGGACCGCGTCCCCGCTCGCGGAGACGGCCCGGCTCGTCCTGCTGATCCCGCGGGGCGACCCGGCCGGCACCACGCAGGGAGCGGTCCGCGCGCTGCTGCGCACCGCGCAGGCCGAGCACCCCGGGAAGTTCCTGGTCGTCGAACTCGACGGGCAGCCGCAGTCCTGGGACGCGCTGCCGGGCGTCCTCGGCACCGACGAGCGGGAGGCCGCCGTCCGCGACGGGCGGCCGCTCGCCCCCCGCCAGGTCCGCAGGCCCGGGACCGCACCCGGCGCGCAGGCGCCCCCGTTCTCCGGGACCGTCCTGATCACCGGCGGCACCGGCGGCCTCGGCGCGGTGGTCGCCGAGCACCTCGTACGCCGGTACGGCGCCGACGACCTGCTGCTGCTCAGCCGCGGCGGCGCCGGCGACCCGCGCAACGAGGAACTCGCCTCGGCCCTGCGCGGACTCGGCGCCCGGGTGACGCTCGCCGCGTGCGACGTGGCCGACCGCGAGGCCCTGGCGGCCGTCCTGTCCGGCCTCTCCCCGGACCGCCCGCTGAAGGCGGTCGTCCACGCGGCGGGCGTGGTCGACGACGGACTCCTCGGCACGCTGACGGAAGACCAGTTCGAACGGGTCATCCGGGTCAAGGCGGCGGGCGCCGTCGCGCTGCACGAACTGACCAAGGACTCCGCGCTCGACGCGTTCGTCCTGTTCTCGTCCGCGGCCGCCGTCATGGGCAGCCCGGGCCAGGCCAACTACGCCGCCGCCAACGGCTTCCTGGACGCCTTCGCCCACCACCGCCGCTCCCTGGGACTGCCCGCGCAGTCCCTCCAGTGGGGCCCCTGGGCCGAGGAACGCGGCATGGCCGGCCGGATCGGCCCGGAGGCCGTCGCCCGGATGGCGCGCCAGGGCACCGTACCGCTGGCCAACGAGGAGGCGCTCGCCCTGTTCGACGCGGCGCTGGCGCTGCCCGGCGTACCCAACCTGGTCGCGGCCCGCCCGGTGGCCCCGGCCCGGGCGGGGGCCGCCCGGCCGACGGGCAAGCCGGCCGCCGCCGGGCGCGGCGGGTTCGCCCGCCGGATCGCCGGAGCCGACGCGGACACCCGCCGCAGGCTCCTCGTCGACCTGGTGCGCGCCCAGACCGGTTCGGTCCTCGGCCACGGCACGTCCGCCCACGTACCGGCGGAACGCTCCTTCCGGGAATTGGGGCTGGATTCGCTGGCCGCCATCGAACTGCGCAACCGGCTCGGCGCGGAGACCGGCCTGCGGCTCTCCCCGACCCTGGTCTTCGACCATCCCAGCCCGCTGGCGCTGGCCGGGTTCCTGGACCGGGAACTGGCCCCCGCCCCCGCCGGGGACCGGCCGGACCCGGCCGTGGTCCGCCGGCTCGACGAGCTCGCGGCCGGCCTGCGCACCGCCGCACCCGGCCCGGTCACCGCCCGCTACCTGGAGGACCGGCTGCGCGCCCTGCTCACCGAGGTCGGGGGGCCGGCGCGGCCCCCGGCCGCGACCGATGTGGACGACGTCACCGACGAGGAGCTGTTCGACATCTTGAACGGAGAGATCGGCATCTGAGCCGTCCCCCCTTCGTCCCTCCCCCCCCGCACACCCTGAGGAACAGATGGCACACATCGCATTTTTCAGCGTGGCCGCCCACGGGCACGTATCGCCCACCCTGGGCATCGTCGCCGAGCTGGTCTCGCGCGGTCACCGGGTCACCTACTTCACCACCCGGGCCTTCGAGGAGCAGCTCACCCGGCTCGGCGCGCAGGTGTGCCGCTACGACGTCGCCACCCCGCCCGGACAGTCACCGCGCGCCTTCGCCGAGAACGACCTCAGCGCCCTGCCCCTGTTCTTCCTCCACGGCAGCGCGGACCGGATCGCCCTGGCGGAGTCCTCCGTCGGCGCCGACCGTCCCGACCTCGTGGTGTACGACAACACGGTGCCGTTCGCCGGGCGCGCCCTGGCCCGCAGGTGGGGGGCGCGCGCCGTGCAGTTCTTCCCCTCCCTCGCCTCCAGCCGCTCCTACGCGCTGATGGACGCCATGCTGGCGCGCACCGGCCGCTCCGCCTCCCACGAGGCCAACGGCGCCGAATTCGACGCGCGCCTCGCCGAGTTCCTCGGTGCGGCCGGCCTGGACGGGATCCGCGCCGAGGAGTTCATGGACTTCGAGGAGGAACTCAACCTGGCGTTCCTGCCCAGGGAGTTCCAGCCCGAGGCGCACACGTTCGGGGAGCACTACCGCTTCGTCGGGCCCAGCCTGGGCGGCCGGGAGGCCGAGGGCACCTGGCGCCGCGAGGACCCGGACCGCCCGATGGTGTTCGTCTCGCTCGGCACGGTCTTCAACCGGGCCACCTCCTTCTACCGCACCTGTGTGGAGGCGTTCGCCGACAGCGGCCTGCACCTGGTGCTGTCCGTCGGGCAGCAGGCCGACCCGGCGGACCTCGGACCCCTGCCGGCGCACTGCGAGGCGCACCGCAGCGTCCCCCAGCTGTCCGTCCTGAGCCAGGCCGCCGCGTTCGTCACGCACGGCGGCATGGGCAGCACGATGGAAGCCCTGTCCTTCGGCACGCCGATGGTCGTCGTCCCGCAGATGGCCGAGCAGGAGATCATCGCTGACCGCGTCGTCGAGCTGGGCCTGGGTCTGCGCCTCGACCCGGCCGACGCCACCGCCGGACGCCTGCGGGCGGCGGTGGAAACCGTGAGCGCCGATACCGGCACCGCCGCCGCCGCGGCCCGCTTCCGGCGGCTGAGCCGCGACGCGGGCGGCGCTGCCGCCGCGGCCGGGGCGATCGAAGCCCATCTGGCGGGCACGGGCACCGCCGCGCAGACGAAGGCGGCCGCGATATGACCGGGCAGAGCGTTCTGATCGTCGGAGCGGGCGCCGTCGGCACCCTGCTGGCCTGCGACCTCCTCCAGCAGTCGGTGCCGGTGCGGATCGTCGACGCCACGTCCCCGCGGGAGGAGTCCGACCCGCACTCCCGCGCCGTGATGATCTGGCCCCGCGTGCTGGAGCTCCTGGAGAAGGTCGGCATCGCCGACGAGCTCGTCTCCCGCGGGTTCCGGGCCGACGACGTCAGCTTCTTCTCCCGCGGACGCCGGCTGGGCACCGTACCGATGACGAAGCTGGGCGCTGCCCGCCCCTACGGCCTGGGCATCGTCCAGAGCGAGCTGGAGGTGCTGCTGCGCCGCCGCTTCGCCGAACTCGGCGGCACCATCGAGTACGGGACCGAGCTGACCGCGATCGACGCCTCCGGCCCGCTCCCCACCGCCACGCTGCGGCACGGTGACGGCCGGACCGAACGGGCCGCGGCCGACTGGCTGATCGGCGCGGACGGCGCGGGCAGCGTCACCCGCCGGCTCCTCGGCATCCCCTACCCCGGCGTACCCTTCCCGCTCGGCATCGCGCTCGGGGACTTCCCCGTCACCGGGCCGCGCGTCTCCACCGTCGAGTACCACTACGCCGACAGCGGGCTGCTTCCGCTCGTCCACCTGCCCGACGGCGTCTGCCGGCTCGCCACCATCGTCGCCCCCGGGGAAACCGACTGGTCGGACCGCCCGCTGGCGGACTGGCAGCGGATGGTCGACGAGCGCACCAGCCTGCCGTACCGGCTCGGCGAACCCCTGTGGACCCGCACCTACCACCCGCGTCCGGGCGTCGCCGAACGGTTCCGCGAAGGCCGGGTCGTACTGGTCGGCGACGCCGCCCATTCGGTGGTCCCCCTCGGCGGACAGGGCCTCAACCTCGGCCTCCAGGACGCCCTCAACCTCGGCTGGAAGCTCGCCGGCGTCGTGCACGGCGTCTGGGACGAGCGGATCGTCGACACGTACGACACCGAACGCCGCACCGCCGTCGAGCAGGTCCGCACGGTCATCCGCACCGAGATGGAACTGTCCGCCGCCCCCACCGCACGGGAGCGCCGCCTGCGCGACCTGAAGGTGGCCTCGGCGCACCGCACCGGCCTCCTGCGGCACGTGGCGGCGCCCCTGATGAGCCAGATCGGCCTCAGCTACGCCGCCACGGGCGAACCGCTGTGGCGCTCGACGCTGCGCCGCAGGGCCCGCCCCGGAGACCGGCTGCCGTTCTTCCACCGGACCCGGCAGCACGCCGGGGCCCCCGTCCTCGACCAGCGCGGCCACATCGCACTGCTCTGGCCCGGCCGCCGCCCCGCCGCCGGCTGGTCGGCCGTGGCGGACGGCGCCCGCCGCGCCCTCGCGGACCGCCTCCCCGTCCACGACCTCGCACGGCTGTCGCCGTCCGGACGCGCCGCCCTCGCCCCGCTGTTCGGAAGGCAGCCGCTGATCGCCCTGGTCCGTCCCGACGGCCACCTGGCCCACCTCGCCGCCGCACACCGGCCGGCCGAGTCCCTGGGCCACCTGGACCGGCTGGTGTCCCGGCCGCTGACCCCCTCGCGAAGCAGGTGAGCCCCGTGCGGACCCTCCTCATCGACAACCACGACTCGTACACCTACAACCTCTTCCAGCTGCTGGCCGAGGTGAACGGGCGGGAGCCCGTCGTCATCGCCAACGACGCCGCCTCCGTGGCCGACCTGGACCTCGACGGCTTCGACAACATCGTGATCTCGCCCGGGCCCGGCCACCCGGCCCGCTCCCGCGACTTCGGCGTCTCCCGGGACGTCCTGGTCAAGGCGGGCGTCCCGGTGCTCGGCGTCTGCCTCGGGCACCAGGGGCTCGCCGTGTGGGCGGGCGGCGAGGTCGTGCCCGCCCCCCTGCCGGTGCACGGCGAGGTCGCCCGGGTGCGGCACGACGGGGACGAGCTCTTCGCGGGCATACCCGAGCAGTTCGGCGCCGTGCGCTACCACTCCCTGTGCGTGGCGCAGCCGCTGCCCCCCGACCTCCGGGCCACCGCCTGGTCCGAGGACGGCGTCGTCATGGCGCTGCGCCACCGGCTGATGCCGCGCTGGGGCGTGCAGTTCCACCCGGAGTCCATCGAGACCGAGTACGGCCGCCGGATGCTGGCCAACTTCCGGGACCTGACGCTGGCCGACCGCGCCGAGCGCACGGGCGGCCGCCCCGCCGCCCCCGCCCCCGCGGCGGCCGCCCGCACCGGGGCCGTGCCGGAGCCGCGGGTCGGGCACGCCGCCGGCGCGGGGGACCGTACGCACTACTCGCTGCACGTGACCGAGCTGGACGCCGCGGTGGACACCGAGACCGCGTTCGCCTCGCTCTTCGCCGGATCCCGGCACGCCTTCTGGCTCGACAGCGCCCGCGTGGAGCCCGGCCTGTCCCGGTTCTCCTTCCTGGGCGACGCCCACGGCCCGCTCGCCGAGACCGTCCGGTACCGGGTCGACGAGGGCGTGGTCGAGGTCGGCTCCGCCACACCGGCCAGGCACCGGGAGCCCGTCTTCGACTACCTCCAGCGGGAACTCGCCCGCCGGGTGATCGACGCCCCGCCGCTGCCCTTCGACTTCACCGGAGGCTACGTCGGCTACTTCGGCTACGAACTGAAGGGCGACTGCGGATCCCCCAACCGGTACTCCGCCCCGACCCCGGACGCCGTCTGGATCTTCGCGGACCGGTTCCTCGCCGTCGACCACCAGGAGGGCCGCACCTACCTCCTCGCCCTCAGCACCGACCCGGCCACCGCCGCCGCCGCCACCCGCTGGCTCGCCGGAACCGCCGCCGCCCTCGGCCGGCGGGACCCCGGGACGCACCCGGCCGCCGCGCCCGCCGGCGGCCCCGGCACGTCCGTGGAGCCCCGGCTCGCCCGGGACCGCGACGCCTACGTCCAGGACGTGCTGCGCAGCCAGGAGTACCTGACCGCCGGCGAGAGCTACGAGATCTGCCTGACCAACGTCGCCGAGATCCCCGCGACCGAGGACGGCTTCACCACCTACCGCCGGCTGCGCCGGGCCAACCCCGCGCCGTACGCCGCCTACCTGCGCCTCGACGGTACCGAGGTGGCCTGCTCCTCCCCGGAACGCTTCCTCCGGATCACCGCCGACCGGATCGCCGAGGCCAAGCCGATCAAGGGCACGGCCCCCCGCGGCACCACCCCCGCCGAGGACGAGCGCGCCCGCCGCGAGCTGGTCGCCAGCGCCAAGACCCGCGCCGAGAACCTGATGATCGTCGACCTGATGCGCAACGACCTCGGACGCGTCTGCGAGGTCGGCTCGGTCCACGTCCCCGTCCTGATGGCCGCCGAGAGCTACGCCACCGTCCACCAGCTCGTCTCCACCATCCGCGGCACCCTCAAGGACGGCCACGACGCACTCGACTGCGTCCGCGCCTGCTTCCCCGGCGGCTCGATGACCGGCGCGCCCAAGCGGCGCACCCTCGAGATCATCGAGTCCCTCGAGGGCCGGGCCCGCGGCATCTACTCCGGCGCCATCGGCTACCTCTCCTGCAACGGCACCGCCGACCTCAACATCGTCATCCGGACCATGGTCCTCGCCGACGGACGCTGGCGGATCGGTGCGGGCGGCGCCATCGTGCTCGGCTCCGACCCCCACGACGAGTACGACGAAATGCTCCTCAAGGCCGACGCCCCCGCCCGCGCGCTGCTCCCGGCCCGCCCGGACACCACCCAGCCCGCCCCCGAACGAACCGGAAGTGACCAGCGATGACCCCGCAGACCCCCGTCGACGTGACCGCGCTCGTCCAGGCCATGACCCTCGACGAGAAGCTGTCGTTCGTCCACGGATCCGACGACCCCGAGCGCCTCGGCCAGTCCGGGTACGTCCCCGGTGTCCCCCGCCTCGGCATCCCGGAACTGCGGATGACCGACGGCCCGGCCGGCGTCCGCATGAAGCGCGGGACCACCACCGCGCTGCCCGCCCCCATCGCGCTGTCCTGCACCTTCGACGACGAACTGGCCGCCCGCTACGGCGAGTACCTCGGCCACGAGGCCCGCGCCAAACGCCAGGACGTCCTCATCGGCCCGATGCTCAACGTGCTGCGCCAGCCCTTCGGCGGCCGCAACTTCGAGCTGTACGGCGAGGACCCGCTGCTGGTCACCGCCATCGGCACCGCGGTGATCAACGGCATCCAGTCCCAGGGCGTCATCGCCATGCCGAAGCACTTCGCGGCGAACAACCAGGAGGAGAACCGGATGGCCGTCGACACCCGCGTCGACGAACGGACCCTCCGCGAGATCGAGTTCCCCGCCTTCGAGGCCGCCGTCCGCGCCGGCGCCGGCGCGCTCATGGGCGCCACCAACGGCGTGAACGGCCACCCCAGCTGCCAGAACGAGACCCTGCTGAACACCGTCCTGCGCGAGGAGTGGGGCTTCGAGGGCTGGGTGATGTCCGACTGGGACGCCGTCCACGACACCGTCGCCATCGAGCGCGGCCTCGACCAGGAGATGCCCGACGGCGCCCACCTCGGCGAGCCGCTGCGCGAGGCCATCGCCGAGGGCCGTACCGACGAAGCCGTCCTCGACCGCGCCGTCGCCCGCATCGTCGGCCAGATGGCCCGCTTCGGCCTCCTCGGCACCCCCACCCCCCGGCCGCAGGCCGTACGCGACCCCGAGCGCGGCCGGGCCCTGGCCCTGGAAGTGGCCACCGCCGGCTCGGTGCTCCTGCACAACCCCCGCAACGTCCTGCCGCTGTCCGCCGCCAAGCTCACCGAGCCGGGCCGCGCCTCGCACGGCCTCGCCGTCATCGGCCGGCCCGCCACCGTCCCCAAGACCGCCGGCGTCGGCAGCGCCCTCGTCGTCCCGGAGCACGCCGCCACCCCGCTCGAGGTCCTGCGCGCCCGCCTCGGCGAGGACGCCGTCGAGTTCCGCATCGGCGAGGACCCGGCCGGACGCCCCATCCCGGAGTCGGCGCTCGTCCCCGCCTTCCGCGAGGGCGAGGTCCCGGCCGGCCCCTCCACCGAGCCCGACTACTTCTACGAGGGCCGGCTGACCATCGAGACGGAGGGCCGCTACCGCATCGCCGTCACCGCGCTCGGCGGTTACGCCGCCATCGACCTCGAAGGCCACCCCCGCGTCTTCGCCGGCAGCTCCTTCGGCGACACCGCCGGCCTCACCGTCGACCTCCTCCCCGGCACCTACAAGCTGGTCCTGTCCGCCCTGCCGATGCCCTCCAACCCCGTCCACCTCACCCTCGGCTGGGTCACCCCGGAGCAGGCCCGCGCCGACATCGAGGAGGCCGTCGAGGCCGCCCGCGGCGCACGGGCCGCCGTCGTCTTCGCCTACGACGAGCTCGCCGAGCTCATCGACCGCCCCGCGCTCGCCCTGCCCGGCCTCCAGGACACCCTGATCTCCGCCGTCGCCCGGGCCAACCCCAACACCGTGGTCGTCCTCAACACCGGCTCCTCCCCGACGATGCCCTGGCTGGACCACGTCGCCGGCGTCCTCGACGTCTGGTACCCCGGCGAGATGGGCGCCGAGGCCACCGACGCCCTCCTGTTCGGCGACGCCAACCCCAGCGGCAAGCTCACCCAGAGCTTTCCCGTGGACGCCGGCCGCACCTCGGTCGCCGGAGACCCCCTGCGCTACCCCGGCGTCGACGGGCGCGTCGAGTACCAGGAGGGCGTCTTCGTCGGCTACCGCTGGCACGACGAGCACGGCGTCGCCCCCCTGTTCCCCTTCGGCCACGGCCTCAGCTACACCACCTTCGGCTACGAGGACCTCCGCCTCACCGCCCGGGGCCGCGAACTGAAGGTCTCCTGCACCCTGCGCAACACCGGCGCGCGGGCCGGCCGCGAAACCGTCCAGGTCTACCTCGGCGGCAGCCCCGACGTCACCGCCCCCCAGGCCCCCAAGGCCCTGGCCGGCTACGCCCGCGCCCACCTGGAGCCCGGAGCGTCCACCGTCGTGGAGATCGTCCTCGACGCCCGCCGCTTCGAGTACTGGAACACCGCCACCGGCGCCTGGACCGTCGCCGCCGGCCCGCGCACCGTCTCCGTGGGCCGCTCCTCCCAGGACCTCCCCCTCACCGCCACCGTCCACGTCGACCCGGCCGGAACGGTGAGCCCGTGACCCCGGCCCCCCAGCGGATCCACACTCCGGTGTGCGTCATCGGCGCCGGCCCCGCCGGCCTGCTGCTGGCGCGGCTCCTCGAACTGAACGGCATCGACTGCGTCGTCCTCGAACGCCGCGGCCGCGACCACGTGGAACGCCGCGTCCGGGCCGGCCTCCTGGAGCAGGGCACCGTCGAAGCCCTGCGCCGCGCCGGCGTCGCCGGGCGCCTCGACCGGGAGGGCCTGGTCCACGAAGGCTTCGAACTCCGCCTCGAAGGCGACACCTACCGCCTGCCCTTCACCAAGCTCACCGGCGAATCCGTGTGGATGTACGGACAGCAGGAGATCGTCAAGGACCTCATCGCCGCCCGCACCGCCACCGGCGGAGCACTGCACTTCGACGTCGACGACGTCCGGATCGACCGGCTCGCCGGCGACGGCGCCACCGTCACCTGCACCCTCGACGGCCGTCCCGCCGAGATCACCTGCGACTTCGTCGCGGGCTGCGACGGCTTCCACGGCGTCAGCCGCACCGCCGTGCCCGCCGCCTCCCTCACCACCAGCACCCACACCTACCCCTACGCCTGGCTGGGCATCCTCGCGGCCGCCCCGCCGATGTCCCCCGAACTCGTCTACGCCACGGGCGAGCGAGGCTTCGCCCTCCAGAGCATGCGCTCCAGCACCGTCAGCCGCCTCTACCTCCAGGTCCCGCCCGGCGAGAGCGCGGACACCCGCTCCGACGAGCAGATCTGGGCCGAACTCGACCAGCGCCTCACGGGCGGCAGCGGAGCCCTGCCCACCGGACCCGTACTGGAACGCACCCTCGTCCCGCTGCGCGGCTTCCTCTGCGAACCCATGCAGCACGGGCGGCTCTTCCTCCTCGGCGACGCGGCGCACATCGTCCCGCCCAGCGCCGCGAAGGGACTGAACCTGGCCGTCGCCGACGCCGAACTCCTCGCCGGAGCCCTCGCCCTCCGGTACGGCACCGGGCGGCGCGACGCCCTCGACGCGTACTCGGCCACCGCCCTGCGCCGGGCCTGGCTCGGCCAGGAGTTCTCACGGTGGATGACCGACCTGCTGCACACCGGCCCGGGCACACCCTTCGACCGGGGCCTGCGCCGGGCGCGCTTCGACCACCTGACCGGCTCCACGGCCGCGGCGACCGACTTCGCCGAGCAGTACGTGGGCCAGTCGCGACGCTGACGGCCACCCCCGCCCGGTCCACCGCCGGGGGCAGCCCCTTCGACCTGATCAACGGGAGTTCCGGTACGTCATGACGAACGAAGAGAAGATGCTCGACCACCTCCGGTGGATGACGGCCGAACTCCACCAGACCCGGGAACGGCTGCGGACCGCCGAGGAGCCCGAACCGATCGCGATCGTGTCGATGAGCTGCCGCTACCCCGGCGGCGTCAACTCCCCCGAGGAGCTGTGGCGGCTCGTCGCCGAAGGCCGCGACGCCGTGGCCGGCTTTCCCGCCGACCGCGGCTGGGACCTCGACGCCGTCTACCATCCCGACCCCGACCACCAGGGCACCAGCTACGTCCGCGACGGCGGCTTCCTGGCAGGAGCCGCCGAGTTCGACGCCGCCTTCTTCGGGATCTCCCCGCGCGAGGCCCTCGCCATGGACCCCCAGCAGCGGCTCCTCCTGGAAACCGCCTGGGAGGCCTTCGAACGCGCCGGCCTCGACCCCACCTCGCTGCGCGGCAGCCGCACCGGCGTCTTCGCGGGCGTCATGCACCACGACTACGCCGCCGGCCCCCGCGACCTGCCCGAAGGCGTCGAGGTGTACCTCGGCAGCGGCAACGCCGGCAGCGTCGCCTCCGGCCGCGTCTCCTACGTCCTCGGCCTGGAGGGCCCCGCCGTCACCATCGACACGGCCTGCTCCTCCTCCCTCGTCGCGCTCCACCTGGCCGCCCAGGCCCTGCGCCAGGGCGAATGCACGATGGCCCTGGCCGGCGGGGTCACCGTCATGGCCGACCCCCGCCTGTTCGTCGACTTCAGCCAGCAGCGCGGCCTGGCCCCCGACGGCCGCTGCAAGCCCTTCGCCGCGGCCGCGGACGGAACCGGCTGGGGCGAGGGCGCGGGTCTCCTCCTGCTGGAGCGGCTCTCCGACGCCCGCCGCCACGGCCACCCCGTCCACGCCGTCATCCGCGGCTCCGCCGTCAACCAGGACGGCGCCAGCAGCGGCCTCACCGTCCCCAACGGGCCCTCCCAGCAGCGCGTCATCCGCCAGGCCCTGGAACAGGCCCGCCTCACCCCGCGCGAGGTCGACGCCGTGGAAGCCCACGGCACCGGCACCACCCTCGGCGACCCCATCGAGGCCCAGGCGGTCCTCGCCACCTACGGCCAGGACCGCACCCCGGAGGACCGGCCGCTGCTGCTGGGCTCCGTCAAGTCCAACCTCGGCCACACCCAGGCCGCCGCGGGCGTCGCCGGCGTCATCAAAATGGTCGAGGCCATGCGCCACGGCGTCCTCCCCAAGACCCTCCACGTCGACGAACCCACCCCGCACGTCGACTGGAGCACCGGAGCGGTCTCCCTGCTCACCGAGAACACCGACTGGCCGCGCACCGGAGCACCCCGCCGCGCCGCGGTGTCCTCCTTCGGGATCAGCGGCACCAACGCCCACCTGATCCTCGAACGGCCCGAGCCGCACACCCCCGACGAGGAGCCGGAGACCGCCCCGGCCCCACCCCCGGTCGCGGCCTGGCCCCTCTCGGCCCGCAGTCCCGAAGCGCTGCGCGCCCAGGCCCGCCGCCTGCTGGACCACACCACCGACGGCGCCCCCGTGGCCCACACCGGCCACACCCTCGCCACCGCCCGCGCCGCCCTCGGCCACCGCGCCGTGGTCGTCGGCACCACCGCCGACGAGCTCCGCGAGGGCCTGCGGGCCCTGTCCGACGGCGCGCCCGCCGAGAACCTGGTCCACGGCACGGCCCGCCCCGACCCCCGCACGGCGTTCCTGTTCACCGGCCAGGGCGCGCAACGGCCCGGCATGGGACGGGAGCTGCACGCCGCGTACCCCGTCTTCGCCGAGGCCTTCAACCAGGCCTGCGCCCACCTCGACCGCTACTTCGACACCCCCGTACGGGACGTCGTCCTCCGCGGCTCCCCGCTCCTCGACCGCACCGAGTACACCCAGGCCGGACTCTTCGCCCTCGAAGTGGCCCTGTTCCGCCTCGCCGAGAGCCACGGCCTGCGCCCCGACTTCCTCCTCGGCCACTCGGTCGGCGAACTGGTCGCCGCACACGTGTCGGGCATGCTCCCCCTCGCCGACGCGGCCGCGCTCGTCGCCGCCCGCGGCCGGCTCATGCAGTCACTGCCCGAAGGCGGCGCCATGGTCGCCGTGGAAGCGGCCGAGGAAGACGTCCGCGCGCTCCTCACGCCCGGCGTCGACATCGCCGCCGTCAACGGCCCGACGTCCGTGGTCCTCTCCGGTACCGAAACCGGCGTACTCGACGCCGCCGCGCGCCTCGCCGCCGCCGGCCACCGCACCAAGCGGCTCAAGGTCAGCCACGCGTTCCACTCCCCGCTGATGGAACCGATGCTCGACCGGTTCCGCGCGGTCGTCGCCCGGCTCGCCTTCCGCCCGCCCGCCATCCCCGTCGTCTCCAACGTGACCGGCCGCATCGCCACCGCCGAAGAGCTCGGCTCGCCCGAGTACTGGGTGCGCCACGTCCGCCGGACGGTGCGCTTCCACGACGGCGTCCGCACCCTCGCGGACCACGGCGTCACCACCTTCGTGGAACTCGGCCCCGACGGAGTCCTCACCGCCATGGGGCAGAACTGCCTCGACGAGGACGCCGGCATCCGCTGGAGCACCGCCCTGCGCCGCGACCAGCCGGAGCCGGCCGCCTTCATCAGAGCCCTCGCCGAGGCCCACACCCAGGGCGTCACCGTGGACTGGGACGCCCTGTACCCGGGCGCCCGGCGGGTCGACCTGCCCACGTACGCCTTCCAGCGCGAGCGGTACTGGCTGGAGGGCGCCGGCGCGGCCGGTGACGTCACCTCGGCCGGCCTCGACGCGGCCGGGCACCCCCTGCTCGGCGCGATGGTGACGGTCGCCGCCTCCGACGACCTCCTGTTCACCGGCCGGCTGTCGGTGGCCGCGCAGCCCTGGCTGGCCGACCACGCGGTGGCCGGCACCGTCCTGCTGCCCGGCACCGCCTTCGTGGAGCTCGCGGTCCGGGCCGGTGACCAGGTCGGCTGCGGGCTGCTGGAGGAACTGACGCTGGAAGCCCCGCTGGTGCTGCCCGAGCGGGGCGGCGTCCAGGTCCAGCTCGCCGTGGGCCCCGCCGACCCGGACGGCCGGCGCACGGTCACCGCGTACGCACGCCACGAGGACGGCGCCTGGACCCGGCACGCCCAGGGCGTGCTCGCCCCGGCCGCCCCCACCGCCACCGCCACCGGCCTCGGCGGGACCTGGCCCCCCGCCGGAGCCGAGGCCGTCGACCTGGACTCCTTCTACCCCCGCCTGGCCGAGGCCGGATTCGCCTACGGGCCCGCCTTCCAGGGCCTGCGCGCCGCCTGGCGGCTCGGCGACGAGGTGTACGCCGAGGTCGGCCTCGACCGCGGCCGGCAGGACGCCGCGAGCCGCTTCGGTCTGCACCCGGCCCTCCTCGACGCCGCCCTCCAGGCGGCCGGCGTGGGCAGCCCGCTCCCCGACAGCGGCGAGCCCCGACTGCCGTTCGCCTGGCGCGAGGTCGCCCTGCACGCCACCGGCGCGCGCACCCTGCGCGTCCGGCTGACCCCGGCCGGCGAGGACGCGGTCGCGCTGACCGCCACCGACGAGGCCGGCCTCCCCGTGGCCACCATCGCCTCCCTCACCCTGCGCCCGATGACTCCGGGCGGGCTGACCCGGATCGCCGACACCCTGTTCGCGCTGGACTGGGCTGCGGCCCCGGCGGGCGGGCCCCTGCCCGCGGGCACGGTGTACGAGGTGGACACCTCCGACGGCGTCCGCCCCGCCCTGCACCGGGTCCTGGAGGCACTCCGCGGATCCCTCGCGGACGCCGGCCAGGACCGCCTGGTGTTCGTGACCCGCGGGGCCGTCGGTGACGACCCGCGCGACCCGGCGGGTGCGGCGGTGTGGGGCCTGGTGCGCTCGGCGCAGTCGGAACACCCCGGCCGCTTCCACCTCCTGGACCTGGAGGACGAGCACGCCGACCCGACCCCCCACCTCACCTCCCCGGAACCGCAGCTCGCGGTGCGCGGGGGAGAGGCACGGGTCCCCCGCCTGATCCGCACCCCCGCCCCGGCGGCCTCCGGGGGCCTGTCCTTCACCCCCGGCGGCACGGTCCTGGTCACCGGGGGTACCGGAACGCTGGGCCGGGCGGTGGCCCGCCACCTGGTGAGGGAACACGGCGTCCGCCACCTGCTGCTGGCGAGCCGCTCGGGCGGTGCCGGGGATTTGGTCGCCGAGTTGTCGGAGCTGGGGGCCTCGGTCACCGTCGCCGCCTGTGACGCCGCCGACCGCGAGGCCCTCGCCGCCCTCCTGGCCGGGATTCCGGCCGCGCACCCGCTCACCGCCGTCATCCACACCGCGGGCGTCCTCGACGACGGGGTGGTCGAGTCCCTCACCCCGGAACGCCTTGACGCGGTGCTGCGCCCGAAGGCCGATGCCGCCCGGAACCTCCACGAGCTCACCGCCGGACTGGACCTGTCGGCGTTCGTCCTCTTCTCGTCCGCCTCGGGCCTGCTCGGTGCCCCCGGCCAGGGCAACTACGCGGCCGCCAACGCCTACCTGGACGCCCTCGCCCAGTACCGGCGCTCCCTGGGCCTGCCCGGTATCTCCCTCGCCTGGGGCCTGTGGGCCGAGCGCAGCGGCATGACCGGATCCCTCGACGCCGGTGACGTCGACCGCATCCACCGCGGCGGCATGGCCGCCCTCACCACCGAAGAGGCCCTCGCCCTCCTCGACACGGCCCCCGCCCACGACCGGGCCGTCCTCTTCCCCATGCGCCTCGACCTCAAGGCGCTCCCCACCGGCCCCTCCCTCTCGCCCGTCCTGCGCGGACTCGCCGCGGCACCCCCGGCGCGGCCGACCGCCGGCGCGGCACCCCGTACCGGGGGCTCCCCCCTCGGACAGCGGCTGGCCGGCCTGCCCGAAGCCCAGCGGACACGGACCCTCCACGACCTGGTGGTCACCGAGGTGACGGCCGTACTGGGCCACCGCGCACCGGGCGCCCCGGAGCCGACGCAGGTGTTCAAGGACCTCGGCTTCGACTCCCTGTCCGCCGTGGAGCTGCGCAACCGGCTCAGCGCCGCCACCGGCCTGCGGCTGCCCGCCACCCTCATCTTCGACCAGCCCACCCCGGCCTCCCTCGTCGCCTACCTGAAGGCCCGCCTCGTCGACACCGGCGACGCGAAGGCACCCGCCACCGCGGCCGCCCCGCTGCCCGCCGACGAGCCGATCGCCATCGTCGGCATGAGCTGCCGCTTCCCCGGCGGGGTCCGCTCTCCCGAGGACCTGTGGCGGCTGGTGCTCTCCGGCGGCGACGCCATCGCCGACTTCCCCGCCGACCGGGGCTGGGACATCGACTCCCTCTACCACCCCGACCCCGCCCACCCCGGCACCTCGTACGTCCGCGAGGGCGGCTTCCTCGACGGGGCCGCCGACTTCGACCCCGTGTTCTTCGGGATCTCCCCGCGCGAGGCCCTCGCCATGGACCCCCAGCAGCGGCTGCTGCTGGAGACGGCGTGGGAGACCTTCGAACACGCCGGGATCTCCCCGGCCTCCGTACGCGGCAGCCGCACCGGCGTCTTCACCGGCGTCATGTACCACGACTACGTCAACCTCCTCCACGACCAGGAGGGCCTCGAGGGCTACGCCGGCAACGGCAGCGCCGGCAGCATCGCCTCCGGCCGCATCGCCTACACCCTCGGCCTCGAAGGCCCCGCCGTCACCGTGGACACGGCCTGCTCCTCCTCCCTGGTGTCGCTGCACCTCGCCGGCCAGGCCCTGCGGCAGGGCGAGTGCACCATGGCCCTCGCCGGCGGCGTGACCGTCATGTCCAGCCCCAACACCTTCGTGGAGTTCAGCCGCCAGCGCGGCCTGGCCCCCGACGGCCGCTGCAAGCCCTTCGCCGCGGGAGCCGACGGCACCTCGTGGTCCGAGGGCGTCGGCATGGTCCTGCTGGAACGCCTCTCCGACGCGCGCCGCAACGGACACCAGGTCCTCGCCGTCGTGCGGGGCTCGGCGGTGAACCAGGACGGCGCGTCCAACGGCATGACCGCCCCGAACGGCCCCTCGCAGCAGCGCGTCATCGAACAAGCCCTCACCAAGGCCGAGCTGACGGCACGGCAGGTCGACGTGGTGGAGGCGCACGGCACGGGCACCACCCTCGGCGACCCGATCGAGGCGCAGGCCCTGCTCGCCACCTACGGCCGGGACCGCGAGGAGGACCGGCCGCTGCTGCTGGGCTCCGTCAAGTCGAACCTGGGCCACACCCAGGCCGCGGCGGGCATGGCCGGCGTCATCAAGATGGTCATGGCGATGCGCCACGGCGTGGTGCCGATGACCCTGCACGTGGACGAGCCGACCCCGCACGTCGACTGGTCGGCGGGTGCCGTGCGCCTGCTGACGGAGCCGGTGCCCTGGCCCGAGACGGGCGAACCGCGCCGGGCGGCCGTGTCCTCGTTCGGCATCAGCGGCACCAACGCCCACACCATCCTCCAGGAGGCCCCGCGGGAGCCCGCCGCCGACCCCGGCACCACCCCCGCACCGGCACGGCCCGTATGGGTGCTGTCGGGGCGGGACGGGGAGGCGGTGCGAGCGCAGGCGGCCCGGCTGCTGGAGCGGGTGTCGGCCGATCCGGAGCTGGACCCGGCCGATGTGGCCTTCTCCCTGGCGACCTCGCGGGCCGCGCTGGGCACGCGGGCGGCCGTGGTGGCGGGGGACCGCGCGGGTCTGCTGGCCGGGCTGGAGGCCCTGGCCGAGGGCCGCCCGGCATCCGGAGCAGTCGAGGGCGCGGTCTCCGGCGGCAAGTCGGCCTTCCTGTTCTCGGGGCAGGGCGCGCAGCGGCCGGGGATGGGTCGTGAGCTGTACGACGCCCAGCCGGTGTTCGCGACCGCCTTCGACGAGGTGTGCGGGCACTTCGAGCGCCCCCTCAAGGACCTCGTCCTCGGCGGAGGCGAGGAGATCCACCGCACCGAGAACACCCAGCCGGCCCTCTTCGCCGTCGAGGTGGCCCTGTACCGGCTGGCGGAGTCCGTGGGCCTGCGCCCGGACTTCGTCGCCGGCCACTCCATCGGTGAGATCGCCGCCGCGCACGTGGCGGGGGTGCTGTCCCTGGCGGACGCGGCCCGCCTGGTGGCGGCGCGCGGTGCGCTGATGGGCGCCCTCCCGGAGGGCGGCGCGATGGTCTCCGTCCAGGCCGGTGAGGACGAGGTGCGCCCGCTGCTCTCCGCCGAGGTGGACATCGCGGCCGTCAACGGCCCCTCCTCGGTGGTGGTTTCGGGCGCCGAGGCGGCCGTCCTGGACGTGGCCGAGCGGCTTGCCGTCCAGGGGCACAAGACCAAGCGCCTCACCGTCTCGCACGCGTTCCACTCGCCGCTGATGGAGCCGATGCTGGAAGCGTTCCGCGAGGTAGCGGAGTCCCTGACCCACCACGCCCCCGCGATCCCGGTCGTCTCGAACGTCACCGGCGAGCAGATCACCGAGTTCACGGCCGACCACTGGGTGCGCCACGCCCGCGGCGCGGTCCGCTTCGCCGACGGGGTCCGGCACCTCGCCGAGGAGCAGGGCGTGGGCCACTTCCTGGAGCTGGGCCCGCGGGGCGTCCTCGCCGCCATGGCGGGGGAGTCGCTGCCGCAGAACTTCCCAGGGCTGCTGACCCCGGTGCTCCGCAAGGACCGCCCCGAGCCCGAGGCCTTCCTGGGCGCCCTCGCCGAAGCGTGGACCCGAGGCCTCCCCGTCGACTGGACGCCCCTGCTCCCCGGACGCCGCGTCGGCCTGCCCACGTACGCCTTCCAGCGGCAGCGCTACTGGCCCGGCACCGACCCCGCCCCGGCCGGCGCGGCGGAGCCGGCCTCGCCGCTGGCCCAGCGCCTGGAGGCGGCCGGCGACCCCGGACGCGTCCTGCTCGGACTGGTCCGCGACACCATCGCCACCGTTCTCGGGCACACCGCGCGGGAGACGGCCGACCCCGAGCGGTCCTTCCGCGACTTCGGCTTCGACTCGATGACCGCCGTCGAGTTCCGCACCCGGCTCGCCACCACGACCGGGATCGCGCTGCCCGCGACCCTCGTCTACGACCACCCCACCCCGGCCGCCCTCGTCAGGTACCTGCGCACCGAACTCCTCGGCGGCACCGGCAGCGGCCCGGCCCGCGTACGCCGCGCGGCCGGCAGCGACGAGCCCATCGCCATCGTCGGCATGAGCTGCCGCTTCCCCGGAGACGTCGGCTCTCCCGAGGACCTGTGGCGCCTCGTCGCGTCCGGGACCGACGCGGTCTCGCCCTTCCCCGACGACCGGGGCTGGAACATCGGGGCGCTCTACGACCCCGACCCCGACCACCAGGGGACCACGTACACCCGGCACGGCGGCTTCCTCCGGCACGCCGCCGACTTCGACGCCGCCTTCTTCGGGATCTCCCCGCGCGAGGCCCTCGCCATGGACCCCCAGCAGCGCCTGCTGCTGGAGGTGGCGTGGGAGGCGTTCGAACGCGCCGGACTGACCCCGGGGGCGGCCCGCGGCAGCGGCACCGGCGTCTTCGTCGGCACCAACGGCCAGGACTACACGGCCCTGGTCTCGCGGTCCTCCGAAAGCCTGGAGGGCTACCTCGGCACCGGCGGCGCCGGCAGCGTCGCCTCCGGCCGCATCGCCTACGCCCTGGGCCTCGAAGGACCCGCCCTGACCGTCGACACGGCCTGCTCGTCCTCCCTCGTCGCCCTGCACCTGGCCACGGAGGCGCTGCGGCGCGGCGAATGCGACCTGGCGCTGGCCGGCGGCGTGACCGTCATGTCGACCCCCCAGTCCTTCATCGACTTCAGCCGACAGCGCGGCCTGTCGCCCGACGGCCGATGCAAGCCGTTCGCGGCGGCCGCGGACGGCACCGGCTGGTCCGAGGGCGTCGGCATGCTCCTCGTGGAGCGGCTGTCGGACGCCCGCCGCAACGGCCACCGGGTCCTCGCGGTGATCCGCGGATCGGCCGTCAACCAGGACGGCGCCTCCAACGGGCTCACCGCCCCCAACGGCCCCGCCCAGCAGCGCGTCATCCGCCAGGCCCTCGCCAACGCCGGCCTGACCGCCCGCCAGGTCGACGCCGTGGAGGCCCACGGCACCGGCACCCCGCTCGGCGACCCGATCGAAGCGCAGGCGCTGCTGGCCACGTACGGCCACGACCGCCCGGGGGACCGGCCGCTGCACCTGGGCTCCCTGAAGTCCAACATCGGCCACACCCAGGCCGCCGCGGGCGTCGGCGGCGTCATCAAGATGGTGATGGCGATGCGCCACGGCGTCCTGCCCCGCACCCTCCACGTCGACGAGCCCACCCCGCACGTCGACTGGACGGCCGGCGCGGTCTCCCTGCTCACCGAGAACCTGGCGTGGCCGGAGACCGGGCAGCCGCGCCGCGCGGCCGTGTCCTCCTTCGGCATGAGCGGCACCAACGCCCACCTGCTGCTCGAACAGAGCCCGCTCGACACCCCGGACGAGCGCGCGGAGACCCCCGTGCCCCCCGGGAACCCCGTGCCCTGGCTGCTGTCCGCCACCTCGGCACAGGCCCTGCGCGCACAGGCCCGCCGCCTGCGCGACCACCTCGCGGACCGGCCGGGCCTCGACCCGGGCGCGGTCGGCCGCGGCCTGGCCACGGCACGCACCCTGTTCCCGCACCGCGCCGTCGTCACCGGAGCCGACCGCGCCGGGTACCTCGACGCGCTCGACGCCGTGGCACGCGGCGAAGCCGACACCGACCTGTTCCGGGCACCGGCCCCGTCCGCGTTCCTGTTCTCGGGTCAGGGCGCGCAGCGTCCCGGGATGGGGCGCGAGCTGTACGAGGCGCAGCCGGTGTTCGCGGCCGCCTTCGACGAGGTGTGCGGACACTTCGACCTGCCGCTGAAGGACCTGGTGTTCGGCGGCGGCGACGAGGTCCACCGCACCGAGATCACCCAGCCGGCCCTGTTCGCCCTTGAGGTGGCGCTGTACCGGCTGCTGGAGTCCTACGGCATCCGCCCGGACTTCGTGGCCGGTCACTCGGTCGGTGAGATCGCGGCCGCGCACGTCGCCGGTGTCTTCTCCCTCGCGGACGCCTCGGCACTGGTCCGGGCCCGCGGCGCCTTGATGGGTGCCCTGCCGGAGGGCGGGGCGATGGTGTCCGTCCAGGCCGGCGAGGACGAGGTCCGTCCGCTGCTGTCGGCGGACGCCGACATCGCGGCGGTCAACGGCCCGCGGTCCGTGGTGATCTCGGGTGCCGAGCAGGCCGTTCTGGCCGTGGCCGCGCAGCTGGCGGACCAGGGCCGCAGGACCAAGCGCCTCACGGTCTCGCACGCCTTCCACTCGCCCCTCATGGAACCCGTGCTCGACGCGTTCCGCGAGGTCGCCGAGTCCGTGACCTACTCCGAGCCCGGGATCACGGTGGTCTCCGCCCTCACGGGGGACATGACCTCGCCCGACTACTGGGTGCGCCACGTCCGCGAGGCCGTCCGCTTCCACGACGCCATGCGTCGGCTGGAAGCCGCCGGAGTCGACACCTACCTCGAACTCGGCCCCGACGCCGTCCTGACCGCCATGGGCCAGACCTGCCTCGCCGAACCGGCGACCCTCCTGCCGCTCCTGCGGCGCGACCGCTCCGAAACGCGCACCCTGCTCGCAGCCCTCGGCCGCGCTTACGCGCGCGGAGTCCCCCTCGATCTGCCCGCCCTCTTCGCGGGCGCACCGGCGGCCCCCGCCGACCTCCCTACGTACGCCTTCCAGCACGAGCGGTACTGGCCGCGCATCGCGGAACAGCCCGCGGTGCCCGGCTGGCTCGTACCGCGACGCGGTACGGACGCCCTCGACGACCTGCTCTACCGGGTCACCTGGCAGCCGGTGGACACGGCGCGGACCACCGTGCCCGGCCGGTGGCTGGTGGTGGCGGAGGAGGCGGGTGCCGAGCTGGTGGGCCTGCTGTCGGCGTCGGGTGCCGATGTGGTGGAGCTGGTCGGGGGCGGTCGTTCCCGTGGCGAGCTGGCCGGGCTCCTGCCGGATGTGGGTGCGGTCGACGGTGTGGTGTCGCTGCTGGATGTGGCGGGTTCGCTGTCGTTGGTGCAGGCGCTGGGTGACGCGGGTGTCGCGGCCCGGTTGTGGTGCGTGACCCGTGGTGCGGTCTCGACGGACGCCTCCGACCGCGTGGTGGATCCGGTCCGGGCGCAGGTGTGGGGTCTGGGCCGGGTGGCGGCACTGGAGTTCGGTGAGCGCTGGGGCGGTCTGGTGGACGTCCCGGAGGTGCTGGACGAGCAGGCCGCCGCCCACCTGTCGGCCGTGCTGTCGGGCTCCACGGGTGAGGATCAGGTGGCGGTGCGCGCCGGGGGTGTGTTCGCGCGTCGTCTGGTGCGTGCGCCTTTCGTGCCGGTGACGGGGGAGGGGTGGCGGCCGGACGGTCCCGTGCTGGTGACCGGTGGTACGGGTGCGGTGGGTGTGCGGGTGGCGCGCTGGCTCGCTTCGGCGGGCGCGACGGAGCTGGTGCTGACGAGTCGCCGGGGTCCGGACGCTCCGGGCGCCGCCGAACTGGTCGCGGAGCTTGCCGAATCCGGGGTCACGGCGTCCGTCGCCGCGTGTGACGTGGCGGACCGGGACGCGGTGGCGAAGCTGCTGGCCGAGCACCCCGTGACCGCGGTGTTCCACGCGGCCGGTGTCTTGGACGACGGTGTGCTGGACGGGCTGACCCCGGAGCGTTTGGCGACGGTGCTGGGTCCGAAGGCGGATGCGGCGCGTCATCTGCACGAGCTGACGGGTGAGTTGGGGCTGGAGCTGTCGGCGTTCGTTTTGTTCTCGTCGTTCGCGGGCACGGTCGGTGGCGCGGGGCAGGGCAACTACGCGGCGGCCAACGCCCATCTGGACGCGCTGGCCGAGCAGCGGCGGGCCGACGGACTGCCCGCCACCTCCCTCGCCTGGGGCCCGTGGGCCGACAACGGCATGGCCGCGGACGAGACCGTCGCCGAACGCATGCGCCTGGCCGGCATGACCGGACTGGCCACCGGCACGGCCTTCGCCGCACTCGCCCGCGCCCTCGGCCGGGGCGACGACACCCTGACCGTCATCGACATCGACTGGGAGCGCTTCGCGCCGGGCTTCACCTCCGCCCGCCCGAGCCCCCTCCTCGCCGGGATCCCGGAAGCCGCCCGTCCCGCAGAACCGGACAGCGCCGACGCCGGCCTCGCCGCACGGCTGGCGGCGCTGCCGTCCGCCGCCGAGCGGACCGACCTACTGCTGGACCTGGTCCGTACCCACGTGGCCGGCGTACTCGGCCACGGCTCGCCGCAGCGCGTGACCGCCGACCAGCCGTTCAAGGGCATCGGGTTCGACTCCCTGACGGCGGTCGAGCTGCGCAACCGGCTCGGCCGGGCCACCGGACTGGCCCTGCCCGCCACCGCCGTCTTCGACCACCCCAACCCGGCCGCGCTCGCCGCGTACCTCCTCACCGAGCTGTGCGGGGACCTCGGCGATACCGACCCGGAGGAGGACCAAATCCGCCGGGCGCTCGCCTCGATGCCGCTCTCCCGGATCAGAGAGGCCGGCCTGCTGGAAGTGCTGCTGGACCTCGCCGGCCTCGAAGCGGGCGGCACCCGGGAAGCGGCGGCCGACCCGGACGAAACGGCCCCGGAGGACATCGACGTGATGGACGCCGACGCCCTGATCCGTCTCGCCATGGACAACACGGACTCCTGACGGTCCGGGAAGTGAGGAGCTGACACATGGTTACGCCCGAAGCAGTGACATCCGGCACGGTGACGCCCGAAGCGAAGCTCGTGGCCGCGCTCCGGACCTCCCTCAAGGAGGCCGAGCGGCTCCGCGAACAGAACCGGCGGCTCACCGAGGCGGCCCGGGAGCCCATCGCGATCGTCGCGATGAGCTGCCGGTTCCCCGGCGGCGTCCGTTCGCCCGAGGGACTGTGGGACCTGGTCGCCGCCGGCCGTGACGCCGTGTCGCCGTTCCCCACCGACCGGGGCTGGAACCTGGAGGAACTGTTCGACGAGGACCCGGACCGCCCCGGCTCCTCCTACGTCCGCGAGGGCGCGTTCGTCCACGACGCCGCCGACTTCGACGCCGCCTTCTTCGGGATCTCGCCCCGCGAGGCCCTCGCCATGGACCCGCAGCAGCGGCTGCTGCTGGAGACCTCCTGGGAGGCGCTGGAGCGCGCCGCGATCACGCCGGACGCCCTGCGCGGCAGCCGCACCGGCGTGTTCGTCGGCACCAACGGCAGCGACTACGGCACGGTCCTCGTCGGCGGTCCCGAGGAGGTCGACGGATACCTGGCGACCGGGAACGCCACCAGCGTGCTGTCCGGCCGGATCTCCTACGAGTTCGGCTTCGAGGGGCCCGCCGTCACCGTCGACACCGCCTGCTCCTCCTCCCTCGTCGCCCTGCACCTCGCCGCACAGGCGCTGCGCCAGCAGGAGTGCACGCTGGCGCTCGCGGCCGGTGTGACCGTCATGGCCGGCCCGACCACCTTCACCGAGTTCAGCCGCCAGCGGGGCCTGGCCCCCGACGGCCGCTGCAAGCCCTTCGCGGCGGCCGCGGACGGCACCGGCTGGGGCGAGGGCGCCGGAGTGCTCGTACTGGAGCGGCTGTCGGACGCCCGCCGCAACGGCCACCGGGTCCTCGCGGTGATCCGGGGCTCCGCCGTGAACCAGGACGGTGCCTCCAACGGCCTGACCGCCCCCAACGGCCCGTCCCAGCGGCGCGTGCTCCGCCAGGCGCTCGTCAACGCCCGCCTGACGCCCGACCAGGTCGACGCGGTCGAGGCGCACGGCACCGGGACCACCCTCGGCGACCCCATCGAGGCACAGGCCCTCATCGCGGCATACGGGCAGAACCGCCCGCCCGGCCGGCCGCTGCGCCTCGGGTCGGTCAAGTCGAACATCGGTCACACGCAGGCCGCCGCGGGGGTGGCGGGCGTCATCAAGATGGTGCAGGCGATGCGCAACGGCGTCCTGCCGCGCACCCTGCACGTGGACGAGCCCACGCCCCAGGTCGACTGGTCGGCCGGCTCCGTGCGGCTGCTGACGGAGAACCTCGACTGGCCCGCGCCCGACGGGCAGCCGCGCCGCGCCGGGGTGTCCTCGTTCGGCATGAGCGGTACCAACGCCCACGTCATCCTGGAGGAGCACACGCCCGACCCCGAGCCCGCCGCGGCCACTCCCTCCGTCCCCGCCGCCCCCCGCGCCACCCCGGCCCTGCCCTGGCCGCTGTCCGCCAAGTCGGCCGACGCGCTGCGCGCGCAGGCCCGCGAACTGCGGACCTTCCTGTCGGCCCGCCCCGGTCACGCGCCGGCCGACGTCGGCCGCTCGCTCGCGCTCTCGCGGACCTCCTTCGACCACCGCGCCGTGCTCGTCGCCGGCCACCCCGACGCCTTCGACGCCGCGCTGTCGGCGCTGGCCGACGGCACGGCGGCCGCCGGCCTGGTCGAGGGCCAGGCACCCGACGGCCGCGCCAAGGTCGTCTTCGTCTTCCCCGGCCAGGGCTCCCAGTGGACGGGCATGGCCACGGAACTGCTGGCCACGAGCCCCGTCTTCGCCGACCGCATGGAGCAGTGCGAGCGGGCCCTGTCCGGGTTCGTCGCATGGTCGCTGCGCGAGGTACTCACCGACGAGGCCGCCCTGGCCCGCGTCGACGTGGTCCAGCCCGCCCTGTGGGCCGTGATGGTGTCCCTCGCCGCCCTGTGGCGTTCGTACGGAGTGGAACCGGCGGCCGTCCTCGGCCACTCGCAGGGCGAGATCGCCGCGGCCTGCGTCGCGGGCGGCCTCTCCCTCGAGGACGGCGCACGGGTGGTGGCCCTGCGCAGCAAAGCCCTCCTCGCCCTCTCCGGCCGCGGCGGCATGGTGTCCGTCCCCCTGCCCCGCGAGGAGGTGGCGGCCGGCCTCGACGCGCGGCTGTCCATCGCCGCGGAGAACGGGCCCCGCTCGGTCGTCGTCTCGGGCGACCCCGAGGCACTCGACGAGCTGCTCGCCGCGACCGAGGGCGCCCGCCGGATCGCCGTCGACTACGCCTCCCACTCCGCCCACGTGGAGGAGATCCGGGACGAACTCCTCACCGTCCTCGCCGGGCTCTCCCCGCGCCCGGCGGAGGTGCCCTTCTTCTCCACGGTCACCGGCGACTGGCAGGACACCGCCGAGCTGGACGCGGAGTACTGGTACCGCAACGCCCGCCGGACCGTGCGCTTCGAGGAGTCCACGCGCGCCCTGCGCGAGCAGGGGTACGGCGTGTTCGTCGAGAGCAGCCCGCACCCGGTGCTGATCCAGGGCCTCGGGGACGGCGCCGTCGGGTCGCTGCGCCGCCAGGACGGCGGACCGGCACGGTTCCTGCTCTCGCTGGCCGAGGCCCACGTGCGCGGCGTCGCCGTCGACTGGTCGCCCGCCTTCCCGGACGCCGGCCCGGCCCACGTCGACCTGCCCACCTACGCCTTCCGGCGCCGGCGGTACTGGCCCCGCCCCGGCACGGGCCGCACGGCCGGGTCCGACCCGGCGGAGTCGGCCTTCTGGGAGGCCGTCGAACGCGCCGACCTGCCCGCCCTGTCCGGCGCGCTCGGCGCCGCAGGGCCGGAGCTGAACGCCCTGGAGGCCACCCTGCCCGTCCTCACCGCCTGGCGGGCGGGACGCCGCCGGCGGTCCACCGTCGACTCCTGGCGCTACCGGGCGGTCTGGGAACCCACGGCCGCGGACGCCCCCGGACACCTGCCGGGCCGGTGGCTGGTGGTGTCGGGGGAGTCGGGTGCGGAGTTGGCGGGTGTGCTGTCGGGCTCGGGTGCCGATGTGGTCGAGCTGGTCGGGGGTGGTCTTTCGCGTGGGGAGCTGGCGGGGGCCCTGTCGGGTGTGGGCGCGGTCGACGGTGTGGTGTCGCTGCTGGATGTGGCGGGTTCGCTGTCGTTGGCGCAGGCGCTGGGTGACGCGGGTGTGGGTGCCCGGCTGTGGTGTGTGACGCGGGGTGCGGTGTCGACGGGTGTGTCGGATCGTCTCGCGGATCCGGTGGCGGCGCAGGTGTGGGGTCTGGGCCGGGTGGCGGCGCTGGAGTGGGGTGAGCGGTGGGGCGGTCTGGTGGACGTTCCGCTGGTGCTGGACGAGCGGGTTGTCGCCGGGTTGACCGCTGTGCTGTCCGGTGCTTGTGGTGAGGATCAGGTCGCGGTGCGGGCGGAGGGTGCGTTCGCCCGCCGTCTGGTGCGTGCGCCCTTCGCCGGGGTGGTGGGGGAGGGGTGGCGGCCGGACGGTCCGGTGCTGGTGACGGGTGGCACGGGTGCGCTGGGTTCGCGGGTGGCGCGCTGGCTGGCTTCGGTGGGTGCGACGGAGCTCGTACTGACGAGCCGTCGGGGTCTTGAGGCTCCGGGTGCCGCCGATCTGGTGGCGGAGCTTGCCGGGTCGGGGGTCACGGCGTCCGTCGCCGCGTGTGATGTGGCGGACCGGGATGCGGTGGGGAAGCTGCTGGCCGAGCACCCCGTGACCGCGGTGTTCCATGCGGCGGGTGTGCTGGATGACGGGGTGCTGGAGGGTCTGACGCCGGAGCGTTTGGCGACGGTGCTGGGTCCGAAGGCGGATGCGGCGCGTCATCTGCACGAGCTGACGGGTGAGTTGGGGCTGGAGCTGTCGGCGTTCGTGTTGTTCTCGTCGTTCGCGGGCACGGTCGGTGGCGCGGGTCAGGGCAACTACGCGGCGGCCAACGCCCATCTGGACGCGCTGGCCGAGCAGCGGCGGGCCGACGGACTGCCCGCCACCTCCCTCGCCTGGGGAGCCTGGGGGGACAGCGGCCTCGCCACCGGATCCGATGCCGTCACCGCCCGCATGCGCCGCGGCGGCCTCCTGCCGATGGCCCCCGACCTGGCCATCACCGCACTCCAGCAGGCACTGGACCGCGACGAGACCACCCTCGTGGTCGCCGGCGTCGACTGGGAGCGCTTCGCGGCGGCCTTCGTCACGGGCCGCCCCAGCCCGCTCCTGACCGGGGTACCCGAGGCGCGTACCGTGCTCGCGGCCCTGGAGGACGGCCGGGCCACCGGCACCTCCCTGCGGGACACCCTCCCCGGCCTGCCCGCCGAGGCGCAGGAACGGGCCCTGCTCGAGCTGGTCCGTACGCACGTGGCGGCCGTCCTCGGGCACGGCACCCCGCACGAGGTCGCCCCCCGACGGGCCTTCCGCGAGGCCGGGTTCGACTCCCTGACGGCGGTCGAGCTGCGCAACCGGCTGAGCACGGCCACCGGACTGGCCCTGCCCGCCACCGTGGTCTTCGACCACCCCGACCCGGCCGCGCTCGCCGGGCACCTGCGCTCCGAGCTGTGCGGGCACGCCGGCGCGGACGGCCCGTCCGCGCTGGAGGAGTTCGCCCGCTTCGAACGCGCACTGACCCGGGTCGAGCCCGGCACCGACGAGCACACCACGATCATGCAGCGGCTCCGGGCCCTGCTGGCGCAGGGTCCGGAAGCCTCCGGCCACCCGGACCGCGCCGCCGCCGACGCGTACGAAGCGGCGACCGACGACGAACTGTTCGGCCTGCTCGGCGAGAAGTTCGGCATCTCATGACCGCCGCCGCCCGCACCTCCGCCAGGGAGAACCCTCACGTGTCCAACGAAGAAAGACTCCGCCACTTCCTCAAGCGCGTCTCGGCCGAGCTGGAGCAGACCCGGGAACGCCTGCGCGAGAGCGAGAACCGGGACGGCGAGCCGATCGCCGTAGTCGCCATGAGCTGCCGCTTCCCCGGTGGCGTCCAGAACCCCGAAGACCTGTGGCGGCTGCTCGTCTCGGGGGAAGACGCCCTGTCCGGCTTCCCCACCGACCGGGGCTGGGACCTGGCGGGCCTGCTCTCCGACGACCCGGAGCGGGCCGGTGCCTCCCACGCCCGCCGCGCCGGATTCCTCGAGGGCGCGGGCGAGTTCGACGCCGCCTTCTTCGGGATCTCGCCCCGCGAGGCCCTCGCCATGGACCCCCAGCAGCGGCTGCTGCTGGAGACCTCCTGGGAGGCCTTCGAGCGCGCCGGGATCGCCCCGGACACCCTGCGCGGCAGCCGTACCGGCGTGTTCATCGGCACCAACGGGCAGGACTACACCCCCGTCGCCGTCCACTCCGCCGACGACCTGGCCGGGCACATCATGACCGGCAACGCCGCCAGCGTGCTCTCCGGCCGCCTCTCCTACGTCTACGGGCTCCAGGGCCCCGCCGTCACCGTCGACACCGCCTGCTCCGCCTCCCTCGTCGCCCTGCACCTGGCGGGCCAGGCGCTGCGGCGCGGCGAGTGCGAGCTGGCCCTCACCGGCGGGGCCACCGTGATGTCGACACCGACCCTGTTCGCGGAGTTCAGCCGCCAGGGCGGGCTGGCCCGCGACGGCCGCTGCAAGGCCTTCGCGGCGGCCGCGGACGGCACCGGCTGGGGCGAGGGCGCCGGAGTGCTCGTACTGGAGCGGCTCTCCGACGCCCGCCGCAACGGCCACCGGGTCCTCGCGGTGATCCGCGGCTCCGCCGTCAACCAGGACGGTGCCTCCAACGGCCTGACCGCCCCCAACGGCCCGTCCCAGCGGCGCGTGCTCCGCCAGGCGCTCGCCAACGCCCGCCTGACGCCCGACCAGGTCGACGCGGTCGAGGCGCACGGCACCGGGACCACCCTCGGCGACCCCATCGAGGCGCAGGCCCTGCTGGCCACCTACGGGCAGAACCGCCCGGCGGACAGGCCGCTGCGCCTGGGGTCGGTCAAGTCGAACATCGGTCACACGCAGGCCGCCGCGGGGGTGGCGGGCGTCATCAAGATGGTGCAGGCGATGCGCAACGGCGTCCTGCCGCGCACCCTGCACGTGGACGAGCCCACGCCCCAGGTCGACTGGTCGGCCGGCTCCGTGCGGCTGCTGACGGAGAACCTCGACTGGCCCGCGCCCGACGGGCAGCCGCGCCGCGCCGGGGTGTCCTCGTTCGGCATCAGCGGCACCAACGCCCACGTCATCCTGGAGGAGCACACGCCCGACCCCGAGCCCGCCGCACCGGACGACCGGAGCCCCGCGACCGGCGCGGCCCCCGCCGGCTCCGCCCCCGCCACCGTCGAGCCCCCCGTCCTCGCGGTGCTCTCCGCCCGCGAGGACGAGACGCTGCGCGCACAGGCCGCCCGCCTCCACGCCCACCTCCTGGACGGCCCGCACCTGTCCCCCCGCGACGTGGCCCACTCGCTCGCCACCACCCGCGCCACCCTCGACCGCCGCGCCGCCGTCGTCGCCGACGGCCGCGACGCCCTCCTGAAGGGGCTGGCGGCGATCGCCGACGGCACCACGGACCCCGGCGTCCTGCACGGCAGCGCGGCCCCCGGCGGGCTGGCGTTCCTGTTCACCGGCCAGGGCGCCCAGCGCGCCGGCATGGGGGACGAGCTGTACGCGGCGTTCCCGGTCTTCGCGCGGGCCCTCGACGCGGCCTGCGCCGCCCTGGACGCACACCTGGACCGCCCGCTGCGGCAGGTGATGAGCGGCGGGGCGGAACTCCTCGACCGGACCCGGTACACCCAGGCCGGGCTGTTCGCCCTCGAGGTGGCGCTGTACCGCCTCTTCGAGTCCTGGGGCGTACGCCCCGACTTCCTCCTCGGCCACTCCGTCGGCGAACTGGCCGCCGCCCACGTGGCCGGCGTGCTCACCCTCCCCGACGCCGCCACGCTGGTCACCGCCCGCGGCCGGCTGATGGAGGCGCTGCCCGGGGGCGGGGCGATGGTCTCCGTCCAGGCGGCCGAGGACGAGGTGCGCGCCCTGCTGACGGCCGGCGTCGACATCGCCGCGGTCAACGGCCCCCGCGCGGTGGTCGTCTCCGGCCCCGAGGACGCGGTCGCGCGGACCGCCGGCCTCCTGGAGGCCGCCGGCCACCGCACGAAGCGGCTCAACGTCAGCCACGCCTTCCACTCGTCGCTGATGGAGCCGATGCTCGCCGAATTCGGCCGCGTCGCGCGGACGCTCACCTTCCACCAGCCGTCCGTCCCGATCGTCTCGAACGTCACCGGACGCACCGCCGACCCGGCCGAGGTCGCCGGCCCCGAGTACTGGGTCCGGCACGTGCGCGCGGCCGTCCGGTTCCACGACGGCATGCGCCACCTGGAGGCCCGGGGCGTACGCCGCTTCCTCGAGCTGGGCCCCTCCGGCGTGCTGGCCGCCGCCGGACAGGACTGCGTCAGCGGCCCCGGTCCCGTCCTCGTACCGGCCCTGCGCCGCGACCGGCCCGAGCGGGAGACCGTCACCGCCGCCCTGGGGGAGCTTTTCGTGCACGGCACGGCCCCGGACTGGACCGGCGTCTTCGCCGGGCACCCCGTACACCGGGTGCCCCTGCCGACCACGGTGTTCCGGCGCACCCGCTACTGGGCCCGCCCCGGCGAGAGCGCCGGCCGGCCCGACGCCACCGCCCAGGACCCCGCCGCCGGCCTCCAGTACCGCATCGAGTGGCAGCCGTTCGCCGCCCCCGCCCCCGCCGCCACCGCCCCCGCCCCCGCCGCCACCGCCCCCGAGGGGACCTGGCTCGTGGCCGGCCCGCGCCTGCGGGAACTCGACCTGGTCACCGGGGCGCTCGCCGCCCGGGGCGCCACCACCGCCCGCCTGGACCTGACCCCCGGCACCGGCCACGACCGCGAGGCCCTGACCGTCCGCCTGCTCACGGCCCTGGCCGCCGCCGACCGCTGTGCCGGCGTCCTGCTCCTGCCCGCCGGCCCCGGCGACCCCGGCCTGGACGCGGCCCTCGGGCTGCACCAGGCCCTCGGGGACGCCGGGATCACGGCACCGCTGTGGTGCGCCACCCGCGGCGCGGTCTCCACCGGCCCCGGCGACCGGCCCGCCGACCCCGGCCAGGCACAGGTCTGGGGCCTGGGCCGGGCCGCCGCCCTGGAAACCCCCACCCGGTGGGGAGGGCTCGTCGACCTCCCCGCGGAGCTCGACGCCCCCGCCCTCGACCGGCTCGGCACCCTCCTGCTGGCCCGCACTCCCGCCGGGACCGACGCCGAGGACCAGCTGGCCATCCGCCCCGCCGGCATCCTCGCCCGCCGGCTGGTGCGCGTACGCAGGGCCTCGGCCGCCGTCACGCCCTGGCGCCCCTCCGGCACCGTCCTGGTCACCGGCGGCACCGGCGCCCTCGGCGGCCACATCGCCCGCTGGCTCGCCGCGTCCGGCGCCGAACACCTGCTCCTCACCAGCCGCCGCGGCGAGCGGGCACCCGGCGCGCGCGAACTCGCCGCCGAACTCACCGCCGCGGGCACCCGGGTGACCGTCGCGGCGTGCGACGCGGCCGACCGGGACGCGCTCGCGGCGGTGCTCGACGCGATCCCCGCCGAACTGCCCCTGACGGCCGTGGTGCACACCGCCGGCATCCTCGACGACGGCGTCATCGACTCCCTCACCCCCGAACGGTTCGCGGCGGTCCTGCGCCCCAAGGCCGACGCGGCCCGCAACCTCCACGAACTCACCGCCGGCCTGGACCTGACGGCGTTCGTCCTCTTCTCCTCCTTCGCCGGCGCGGTCGGCGGCTCCGGCCAGGCCAACTACGCGGCCGCCAACGCCTTCCTGGACTCCTTCGCCGACCAGCGCCGCGCCGACGGACTGCCCGCCACCGCCGTGGCCTGGGGCGCATGGGCCGACGGCGGCATGGCCGAGGACGAGGCGGCCGTCGGCGAGCGCCTGCGCCGCCACGGCATCCGCCCGATGCGGCCCCCGCACGCCATCGAAGGGCTCCAACAGGCCCTGGACCACGGCGACGCCTGCCTGGCGGTGGCCGACATCGACTGGGCCCTGTTCGCCCCCGGCTTCACCACCGTCCGGCCCAGCCCGCTGCTCACCGGAATCGAGGAAGCCCGCCCCCGCACCACCGGGGAACCCGACTGGCGCGAACGCATCACCCTGCTCCCGGACACGGAACGCGCCGCCGCCCTGCTGGACCTCGTACGCACCCAGGCCGCGGCCGTCCTCGGACACGGCGGCCCCGAGTCGGTCACCCCGACCCAGCCCTTCCGCGAGCTCGGCTTCGACTCCCTGACCGCCGTCGACCTGCGCAACGTCCTCGGCGTCCGCACCGGGCTCGACCTCGCCACGACCGTGGTCTTCGACCACCCCAGCCCGCAGGCCCTCGCCGAGCACCTCGACGCCGAACTCGGCGGCACCGCCGCCGCCCGCGTCCTCGCCGACCTCGACCGCGTGGAGGACGCCCTCGCGGTCCTCGACGCCCCCGACGTACGGGCGGAGGTCGCGACCCGCCTCCAGAGCCTGCTGGCCCGCGCCGCCGCGGCACCCGGACCCGGCTCCGGCCCGGACGGCGCGACGGCGGCCGACACCCGGCCGACCTTGGACACGGCGGACGACCTATTCGCCTACATCGACCAGAAATACGGGACCCGCTGACATGGTGAACGAGACCAAGCTCCTGGAATACCTCAAGCGGGTCACGGCCGACCTGGACGAGGCCAACCGGCGTCTGAAGGACGCCGAGGACCTCAGCCACGAGCCGATCGCCATCGTCGGCATGGGCTGCCGCTTCCCCGGCGGCGTGCACTCCGCCGAACAGCTGTGGACCCTCCTCGCCGACGGCACCGACGCGCTCGCCCCCTTCCCCGACGACCGCGGCTGGGACCTCGCCGCGCTCTACGACCCGGACCCCGACCGGGCCGGCACCAGCTACGTCCGCGAGGGCGGCTTCCTCGCCGGCGCCACCGACTTCGACCCCGCCTTCTTCGGCATCAGCCCGCGCGAGGCCCGCGCCATGGACCCCCAGCAGCGGCTGCTGCTCGAGGTCGCCTGGGAGGCCCTGGAGCGATCCGGCCTCGACCCGGCCGCCCTGCGCGGCAGCCGGGCCGGCGTCTTCGTCGGCACCAACGGCCAGGACTACGGCACCCTGTTCGGCTCGGCCCCGGAAGAGGGCCTCGAAGGCTACATCGGCACCGGCAACGCGGCGAGCGTGCTCTCCGGCCGGCTGTCCTACGTACTCGGTCTCGAAGGCCCCGCGGTCACCGTCGACACCGCCTGCTCGTCCTCCCTGGTGTCCCTGCACCTGGCGGCCGAGGCACTGCGCCGCGGCGAATGCGCCCTGGCCCTCGCGGGCGGCGCCACGGTGATGGCCACCCCCCGGGTCTTCGTCGAGTTCAGCCGGCAGCGCGGGCTCGCCGCCGATGGCCGCTGCAAGCCCTTCGCCGCCGCCGCGGACGGCACCGGCTGGGGCGAGGGCGCGGGCCTGCTCGTCCTCGAACGGCTCTCCGACGCCCGGCGCAACGGCCGCCCCGTCCTCGCGGTCCTGCGGGGCTCGGCGGTCAACCAGGACGGCGCCTCCAACGGGCTCACCGCCCCCAACGGCACCGCCCAGCAGCGCGTCATCCGCCGGGCCCTGGCCAACGCCCGGCTGTCCCCGGACATGGTCGACGCGGTCGAGGCCCACGGCACCGGCACCAGGCTCGGCGACCCCATCGAGGCGCACGCCCTGCTCGCCACCTACGGCCGCAAGCGCAACGCCGACCGGCCGCTGTGGCTGGGCTCGGTCAAGTCGAACCTGGGCCACACCCAGGCCGCGGCGGGCGTCGCCGGGGTGATGAAGATGGTCCTCGCCATCCAGCACGGCACCCTGCCCAAGACCCTGCACGTGGACGAGCCGACGCCGCACGCGGACTGGTCGGCGGGCGGCGTACGCCTGCTGACCGAGCCCACGCCCTGGCCCGAGACGGGCGAACCGCGCCGCGCCGGCGTGTCGGCCTTCGGCGTCAGCGGCACCAACGCCCACCTGATCGTCGAGCAGGCCGCGCCCGAGGACGCCCGGCCCCAGGACCGTACGCACGAGCCGCGGGCGCCGCGCACCACCGCCGCCCCGTGGCTGCTGTCGGCCCACACCCCCGAGGCACTGCGCGCGCGGGCCGCCCAACTCCGCTCGTACGCACAGGACCACCCGGAGCTGGACCCCGCCGACCTGGCCCACTCCCTTTCCCTGTCGACGCCCTTCGCCCACCGGGGCGTGGTCCCGGGCGCCGACCGGGAGGAACTCGTCGAGGGCGTGGCCTCCGGCGGCACGTGCGCCTTCCTGTTCTCGGGGCAGGGTGCGCAGCGTGCGGGGATGGGGCGTGAGCTGTACGCGGCCCAGCCGGTGTTCGCGGCGGCTTTTGACGAGGTGTGCGCCCACTTCGACCTCCCGTTGAAGGAGATCGTCTTCGGGGAGGGGGAGGCGGTTCACCGCACCGAGTTCACGCAGCCGGCCCTGTTCGCTCTCGAGGTGGCGTTGTACCGGCTGGTGGAGTCCTTCGGTGTGCGTCCGGATTTCGTGGCGGGTCACTCGATCGGTGAGATCGCGGCCGCGCATGTGGCGGGGGTGCTGTCCCTGGCGGACGCGGCCCGTCTGGTGGCGGCGCGCGGTGCGCTGATGGGTGCGCTGCCGGAGGGCGGGGCGATGGTGTCCGTGCTGGCCGGTGAGGACGAGGTGCGCCCGCTGCTGTCGGCCGAGGTGGACATCGCGGCGGTCAACGGCCCCCCTTCGGTGGTGGTTTCGGGTGCGGAGGACGCGGTTCTGGCCGTGGCCGCGCAACTGGCCGCGCGGGGTCGCAAGACCAAGCGGCTGACGGTCTCGCACGCCTTCCACTCGCCGCTGATGGAGCCGATGCTGGAGGCGTTCCGCGAGGTCGCGGAGTCCCTGACCTACGCCGCGCCCGCCATTCCGGTCGTCTCCAACGTGACCGGCGGGCAGGTCGAGGAGTTCACGGCCGACTACTGGGTGGAGCACGTCCGGGCAGCTGTCCGTTTCGGCGACGGTGTCGCCCACCTGGCCGCACAGGGCGTCGCCCACTTCCTGGAGCTCGGCCCGCAGGGCGTCCTCGCCGCCATGGCGGGGGAGTCCCTCCCCGACGCCTTCTCCGGACTGCTGGCCCCCGTCCTGCGCAAGGACCGTCCCGAGCCCGAGGCCTTCCTGGGCGCCCTCGCCGAAGCCTGGACCCGCGGCCTCCCCGTCGACTGGACGCCCCTGCTCCCCGGACGCCGCGTCGACCTGCCCACCTACCCCTTCCAGCGGCAGCGCTACTGGCCCGGGACGACCGCGCCCGGCGACGTGACCGCCGCCGGCCTGGGACCGGCCGACCACCCCCTGCTCGGAGCCATGGTCACGCTGGCCGAGGCGGACCAGGTCCTGTTCACCGGCCGCCTCTCCCTGCGGACCCACCCCTGGCTCGCCGACCACGCCGTCCTGGGCACCGTGTTCGTCCCCGGCACCGCCTTCGTGGAGCTGGCCGTCCGCGCCGGCGACCAGGTCGGCTGCGCCCGCCTCGAAGAACTCACCATCGAGGCGCCGCTGGTCCTCCCCGACCAGGGCGCGGTCCAGCTCCAGGTCGGAGTCGGACCCGCGGACGCGGACGGCCGCCGCTCCCTGACCTTCCACTCCCGCGGCGCCGACGAGCCGTGGACCCGGCACGCCACCGGCACCCTGACGGCCGCCCCTTCCCCGGCCACCGCCCCGCCCGCCGGCCCCGACCTGAGCGCATGGCCCCCCGCGGGCGCCGAACCGGTGTCCGTCGAGGGGCTCTACGACCACCTCGTCGAGGTCGGCTTCGGCTACGGACCCGCCTTCCAGGGGCTGCGGGCGGCATGGCGCCGCGGCGAGGAAGTGTTCGCCGAGGTACGTCTGCCGGCCGAGGCCGAAGCCGCCCGCTTCGGCCTCCACCCCGCCCTGCTGGACGCCGCCCTGCACGCCGTCGGGCTCGGTGACTTCGTCACCGACGGCGCCGCGAGCCTCCCGTTCTCCTGGCGCGGCGTGACCCTCCACGCGGCCGGAGCCGCGGCGCTGCGCGTACGGCTGTCGCCGGCCGGCCCCGACAGCGTGTCCCTGGACGCCGCCGACCGCACGGGTGCCCCGGTGGCCACCGTCGAGGCGCTCGCCCTGCGCCCGGCCGCGGCACAGCGCACGCACCGGCACCGCGACTCCCTCTTCCGCGTCGACTGGGCCGCCCTGCCCCGGCCGGCCGGGGCAGGGCAGCCGGCCGGCGCCCCGCCGCGCTGGATCGCCTCGGCCGCCGACCTGGCCGCGCTGGACACCGTGCCCGACGCCGTGTTCGTCCGCTGCCCCCGCACCGGCGGCGACCTGGTCCCCGCGGCCCACACCGGTGCGCACCGCGTTCTGGAACTCCTCCAGGCCTGGCTCGCCGACCCCCGGTGCGCCTCCTCGCAGCTGGTCCTGGTGACCCGCGGCGCCCTGGCCGTCCGGCGGGGCGAGACGGTCCGCGACCTCGGCCAGGCGCCGCTGTGGGGCCTCGTCCGGTCGGCGCAGGCCGAGAACCCGGGCAGCTTCCGCCTGATCGACGTCACCGCCCCGGAGGACGACCGGGACGACGATCCGGACGGCACCCCGGACGGCACCCCGGACGACCACCGGGACTTCTCCGCCGCACTGAACGCCCTCCTGACCCTCGACGAACCGCAACTCGCGCTCCGTGACGGCACGCCGTACGCCCCCAGGCTGGCCCGAGTCCCCGCCCCCGCCCCCGCCGAGCCGCGGGCCTGGGACCCCGACGGCACGGTCCTGATCACCGGTGGCACCGGCGGCCTCGGGGCCCTGCTGGCCCGCCACCTGGTGACCGGACACGGCGCACGCCACCTCGTGCTGGCCGGCCGGCGCGGCCCGGCCGCCGAGGGCGCCGGCGAACTCGCCGCCGAGCTCACCGCCGCCGGCGCCCACGTGCGGATCGAGGCCTGCGACGTCGGCGACCGCGCCGACCTGGCGCGGCTGCTCGCCCGGATCACCGCCGAACGGCCGCTGACGGCGGTCGTGCACGCGGCCGGCGTCCTCGACGACGGCGTGATCGGCTCGCTGGCACCCGACCGGCTGGACACCGTGCTGCGCCCCAAGCTCGACGCGGCCTGGCACCTGCACGAGCTGACGCGGGACGCCGACCTGGCGGCGTTCGTGCTGTTCTCCTCGGCCGCCGGCGTCTTCGGCGCCCCCGGACAGGCCGGCTACGCCGCCGCGAACGCCTTCCTCGACGCGCTCGCCCAGCACCGCACCGCGCAGGGCCTCAGCGCCGTGTCCCTGGCCTGGGGCCTGTGGGCGGAGGGCGGCGGCATGGGCGGCCGACTGGCCGACAGCGACAGCCGGCGCATCACCGGCTCCGGCGTCGGCGCGCTGTCCGCCGCCGACGGCCTGGAACTCTTCGACCTCGCGGGCGGCCTCGACGAGCCCCTCCTCGTCCCCGCCCGCCTGGACCTCGACCGGCCGCCGGGCGCGGCGCGCAACGCCACACCCCCCGCACTGCTGCGCGGCCTCGTCCGCGGCCCCGCCCGCCGGGCGGCCGCGTCCGGCCCGTCCACCCCGCGGACCCAGTGGACCGGACAGCAGCTCGCCGAGCTGGTCCGTACGCACGTCAGCGCCGTACTGGGCCACGCGAGCACGCGGGCGGTCGACCTCGGCCAGGCGTTCACCGAGCTCGGCTTCGACTCCCTCACCGCGGTCGAACTCCGCAACCGGCTCACCACCGAGACGGGCCTGCGGCTCTCGGCCACCCTCATCTTCGACTACCCCACCCCGGCCGCCCTCGTGGAGCACCTGCGCGCCGGACTGACCGGGGCACCGGCCGCCGACGCCCCCGCCCCGGCCGCCGCCGTCCCCGGCGCCGGCACCGACGACCCCATCGCGATCGTCGGCATGAGCTGCCGCTACCCCGGCGGAGTGCGTTCGCCCGAGGACCTGTGGCAGCTGGTGGCCGCGGGCGGCGACGGCATCGCCGCGTTCCCCACCGACCGCGGCTGGGACCTGGACGGCCTCTTCGACGCCGACCCCGACGCGGCCGGCCGCTCGTACGTCAGCGAAGGCGGCTTCCTCTACGACGCCGCCGAGTTCGACGCCGGCTTCTTCGGGATCTCGCCCCGCGAGGCCCTCGCCATGGACCCGCAGCAGCGGCTCCTCCTGGAAACCGCCTGGGAGGCCTTCGAACGCGCCGGCATCGACCCGACGTCCGTGCGCGGCACCGCCACCGGCGTGTTCGCCGGCGTCATGTACCACGACTACGCCTCCCGCCTGGGCGAGGTCCCCGAGGGCATCGACGGCTACCTCAGCACCGGCAACGCCGGCAGTGTCCTGTCCGGCCGCATCTCCTACGTCCTCGGCCTGGAGGGCCCGGCCGTCACCGTCGACACCGCCTGCTCGTCCTCCCTCGTCGCCCTGCACCTGGCCTCCCAGGCCCTGCGGTCCGGCGAATGCACGATGGCCCTGGCCGGCGGCGCGACCGTGATGGCCACCCCCAACACGTTCGTGGAGTTCTCCCGGCAGCGCGGCCTCGCCTTCGACGGCCGCTGCAAGTCCTTCGCCGCGGCCGCGGACGGCACCGGCTGGGGCGAGGGCGCGGGCATGCTGCTGCTGGAGCGGCTCTCCGACGCCCGCCGCAACGGCCACCGGGTCCTCGCGGTGATCCGCGGCTCCGCCGTCAACCAGGACGGCGCCTCCAACGGGCTCACCGCCCCCAACGGCCCCTCCCAGCAGCGCGTCATCCGCCAGGCCCTGGGCAACGCCGGCCTGAGCGTCGGGGACGTCGACGCCGTCGAGGCCCACGGCACCGGCACCAAGCTCGGCGACCCGATCGAAGCGCAGGCCGTGCTCGCCACGTACGGGCAGGACCGGCCCGCGGACCAGCCGCTGTGGCTGGGCTCCCTCAAGTCCAACATCGGCCACACCCAGGCCGCCTCCGGCGTCGGCGGCGTCATCAAGATGGTCGAGGCGATGCGCCACGGCCTCCTGCCCCGCACCCTCCACGTCGACGAGCCCACCCCGCACGTCGACTGGACGGCCGGCGGCGTACGCCTGCTGACCGAGCCCGTGCCCTGGCCCGAGACCGGACGGGCCCGCCGCTCGGGGGTGTCCTCGTTCGGGGTCAGCGGCACCAACGCCCACGTCATCGTGGAACAGGCCCCCCTCGACGGGGCCACCGCCCCCGCCGGGCCCGCCCCCCGGCCGGCCCCCGCACCGGGCACGGCACTGCCGTGGGTGCTGTCCGCCAAGACCGACGAAGCCCTGCGCGACCAGGCCCGCAACCTCCTCGCCGCCCTGGGCGGCCTGACCGCGCCACGGTCCCCCGGGGACGGCCCCCACCACCCCCTCGCCGACATCGGCGGCTCCCTCGCGACCTCCCGCGCCGCACTGGAGCACCGGGCCGCCGTGGTGGCCGACGACCCCGCCGCCTTCGCCGAAGGGCTGACGGCCCTGGCCGCGGGCGAGCCCTCCCCGCGCCTGCTGCGAGGATCGTCGCGCACCGCCGCGAAAGCCGTCTTCGTCTTCCCCGGCCAGGGCTCCCAGTGGGCCGGCATGGCCCACGGACTGCTCGCCTCCGCACCGGTGTTCGCCAACCGGCTGGCCGCCTGCGAACGGGCCCTCGCGCCCTACGTGGACTGGTCGCTGCGCGAAGCCCTCGCCGACGAGACCGCCCTGGCCCGGGTCGACGTGGTCCAGCCCGCCCTGTGGGCGGTGATGGTCTCCCTCGCCGAGCTGTGGCGCTCCCACGGAGTGGAACCGGCCGCCGTGGTCGGCCACTCCCAGGGCGAGATCGCCGCCGCCTGCGTCGCCGGAGCGCTCACCCTCGACGACGCGGCCCGCGTCGTCGCCCTGCGCAGCAAGGCCCTCCTGGCCCTCTCAGGCCGCGGGGGCATGGTCTCCCTGCCGCTGTCCCGCGAGGAGGCCGCCGCACACCTGGGCGAGCGGCTCTCGCTCGCCGCCGTCAACGGCCCCCGCTCCGTGGTGGTCTCCGGCGATCCCGAGGCCCTCGACGCGGTACTCGCCGGCGTCGAGGGCGCCCGCCGGATCCCCGTGGACTACGCCTCCCACTCCGCCCACGTCGAGGAGATCCGTACGGACGTCCTGGACGCCCTCGCCGGGATCGCCCCCCGCCCGGCCGGGATCCCGTTCCTGTCCACGGTCGACGGCACCTGGCTGGACGGCACCGAACTGGACGGGCGGTACTGGTACCGCAACCTCCGCCAGAGCGTCCTGCTCGCCGACGTCACCGACACCCTCGTCGACGCGGGCTACGGCGTGTTCATCGAGGTCAGCCCGCACCCCGTCCTCGTCCACGGTCTGCCCGACACGGCGTTGGGCTCCCTGCGCCGCGGCGACGGCGGCCCCGACCGCTTCACGGCGGCCCTCGCCGAGGCGCACGTCCACGGCGTGCCGGTCGACTGGGACACCGTCTTCCCCGGCGCCCGGCGGGTCGACCTGCCCACGTACGCCTTCCAGCGCGAGCGGTACTGGCTGGAGGGCACCGATGCCGCGGGCGACATGGCCTCCGCGGGCCTGGGCGAGGCCGGGCACCCCCTGCTCGGCGCGATGGTGACGGTCGCCGCCTCCGACGACCTCCTGTTCACCGGCCGGCTGTCGGTGGCCGCGCAGCCCTGGCTGGCCGACCACGCGGTGGCCGGCACCGTCCTGCTGCCCGGCACCGCCTTCGTGGAACTGGCCCTGCACGCGGGCCTCCGGACCGGCCACGGCCACCTGGAGGAACTGACGCTGGAAGCCCCGCTGGTGCTGCCCGAGCGGGGCGGCGTCCAGGTCCAGCTCGCCGTGGGCCCCGCCGGCCCGGACGGCCGGCGCACGATCGTCACGTACGCCCGTTCCGACCAGGAGGACGGCGAACCCTGGACCCGCCACGCCACCGGCGTCCTGTCCACCGCCCCGGCCACTTCCCCGGTGCCCGCCACCACCGGCGGCCAGTGGCCGCCGGCCGGCGCCGAACCCGTGGACCTGACCGGCTTCTACGACGGGCTCACCGACTCCGGACTCGGCTACGGGCCCGCCTTCCAGGGCCTGCGTGCCGCCTGGCGGCTCGGCGACGAGGTGTACGCCGAGGTCGGCCTCGACCGCGGCCGGCAGGACGCCGCGAGCCGCTTCGGTCTCCACCCGGCCCTCCTCGACGCCGCCCTGCACGCCGTGGGCCTGGGCTCCTTCCTCGACGGCCCCGGCGTCCGCCTCCCCTTCTCCTGGAACGGCGTCCACCTCCACACGGCCGGCGCGCGCGACCTGCGCGTCCGGCTGAGCCCCGCGGGCGGCGACGCCGTCTCCCTCACCGTCACCGACACGGCCGGCTCGACGGTGGCCACCGTCGACTCACTGGCCCTGCGCCCGGTGGCCACGGAACACCTCGCGCACCGGGACACCCTGTTCACCGTGGACTGGGTCGCGGCCCCGGCGGCCGAGCCCGTGCCCGCGGGCGCGGTGTGCGAGGTGGACACCTCCGCCGGTGTGCGCGCGGCCGTGGGCCGGGCCCTGGAGGTGCTCCAGGACTCCCTCGCGGGCGCGGGGGAGGAGCGCGTGGTGTTCGTGACCCGCGGGGCCGTGGGCGACGGCGCCGGTGATCCGGCGGGTGCGGCGGTGTGGGGCCTGGTGCGCTCGGCGCAGTCGGAACACCCCGGCCGCTTCCACCTCCTGGACCTGGACGGGGACGTGGACCCGGCGCCGTACCTGACCCGTGCGGAGCCGCAGGCGGCGGTGCGCCGGGGAGTGGTGCGGGTTCCGCGCCTGTCCCGGGCCTCCGCCGCCCCCGTCTCCGGGGGCCTGTCCTTCACCCCCGGCGGCACGGTCCTGGTCACCGGGGGTACCGGAACGCTGGGCCGGGCGGTGGCCCGCCACCTGGTGAGGGAACACGGCGTCCGCCACCTGCTGCTGGCGAGCCGCTCGGGCGGTGCCGGGGATTTGGTCGCCGAGCTGTCGGAGCTGGGGGCCTCGGTCACCGTCGCCGCCTGTGACGCCGCCGACCGCGAGGCCCTCGCCGCCCTCCTGGCCGGGATTCCGGCCGCGCACCCGCTCACCGCCGTCATCCACACCGCGGGCGTCCTCGACGACGGGGTGATCGAGTCCCTCACCCCGGAACGCCTTGACGCGGTGCTGCGCCCGAAGGCCGATGCCGCCCGGAACCTCCACGAGCTCACCGCCGGACTGGACCTGTCGGCGTTCGTTCTCTTCTCGTCCGCCTCGGGCCTGCTCGGTGCCCCCGGCCAGGGCAACTACGCGGCCGCCAACGCCTACCTGGACGCCCTCGCCCAGTACCGGCGCTCCCTGGGCCTGCCCGGTATCTCCCTCGCCTGGGGCCTGTGGGCCGAGCGCAGCGGCATGACCGGATCCCTCGACGCCGGTGACGTCGACCGCATCCACCGCGGCGGCATGGCCGCCCTCACCACCGAAGAGGCCCTCGCCCTCCTCGACACGGCCCCCGCCCACGACCGGGCCCTGGCGGTGCCGATCCGCCTGGACCTGCCCGCCCTGCGCACCCGCGCCCGGCACGAGGCGCTCCCGCCCCTGCTGCACGGCCTGGTGCCGGCCCCGCTCCGGCGGACGGCGGGCACCCCGTCCGCCGTCCCCGCCGTCGACCCGGAGGACCTGCCGGCCCTCGTACGGGCACACACGGCGGCCGTCCTCGGGCACGGCTCCGCCGACCGGATCGAACCGGACCGCACGTTCCTGGAGATGGGCTTCGACTCGCTGACCTCGGTGCGCCTGCGCGGCAGCCTCAACGCCGCGACCAGCCTGAGACTGTCCGCGACGGCCGTCTTCGACCACCCCACCCCCGCCGACCTGGCCGAGCACATGCGCGGCGAACTCGCGGCGGCCCGGACCCCGCGGACACGGGAACCCGTACGGCCGCCCGAGCCGGCGCAGCCCATCGCCGCGCTCTACCGGCAGGCCTGCGCGGACGGCAAGGTCAAGGAGGCCACCGACCTGCTCGTCGCGGCCTCCCTGCTGCGCCCGTCCTTCACCGCGGACGGCACGGACGGCGCCCCGGCACCGGTCACCCTGTCCGGCGGCACTGGCGGATCCGGCGGTCCGGCGCTGATCTGCCTGCCCTCGGTCACCGCACTCTCCAGCCCCCACCAGTTCGCCCGCTTCGCCGCGCCCTTCCGCGGGCACCGGGACGTCCACGTCCTCCCGCTCCCGGGCTACGGCGAGGGCGAGCCGCTGCCCGCCACCGCCGGCGCCCTCGTCGCGCACGTGGCCGCCGCGGTCCTGCGCCTCGCGGACGGCGCACCGTTCGCGCTGGCCGGGTACTCCTCGGGCGGCTGGCTCGCCCAGGAGGTCACCGCCCACCTCGAACGCGGCGGCACCGCCCCCGCCGGGCTGGTGCTGCTCGACACGTTCCTGCCCGGCGACGCGGCCCGGCCCGCGTTCCGCTCCCGGATGACGGACGCCATGTTCGAACGGGAGGACGCCTTCGGCTGGATGACCGACCTCAGGCTCACGGCCATGGGCGGCTACTTCCGGCTCTTCCCGGCCTGGCGGCCCACCGCCACCGACGTCCCGACGCTGCTCGTCAGGGCGGGCCGTTCCCTGGTCGACGGCGGGGACCACCAGGCGTCCTGGCCGCTGCCCCACACGGCCGTGGACGTGCCGGGTGACCACTTCACGATGATGGAGGACGACGCGCGCGCCGCTGCCGCCGTCGTCGGCCACTGGCTGACGGAGACCGTGGCATGACGACCCGCACCGCACCCGCACCCCGCACCGGCCTCGGCCGCGACGTCTGGAAGGCCGCCACGGTCGTGATCGTGGGAGCGACGATGTCGTTCCTCGACTCGACGATCGTCAACGTCGCGCTCAACGCGCTCGGTACGGACTTCCGGGCGCCGCTGAACACCGTCCAGTGGGTGGTCACCGCCTACCTCCTCGCCGTCGCCGCGGTCATCCCCGTCTCCGGCTGGGCGGCCCGCCGCTTCGGCGCCCGCCGCACCTACGTGGCCGCCGTCGTCCTGTTCACCCTGGGCTCCGCGCTCTGCGCGGCCGCCCAGGACGCCGGACAGCTCATCGCCTTCCGCGCGGTCCAGGGCCTCGGCGGCGGGCTCATCATGCCCGTCGGGCAGATGATCCTGGCCCGCACGGCCGGGCCGCGGAACATGTCCCGGGTCATGGCGACGGTGGGCGTACCCATCGTCCTGGCCCCGGTCTTCGGCCCCTTCATCGGCGGGCTCCTGCTGCACTACACCGACTGGAGGTGGATCTTCCTGGTCAACCTGCCCGTGGGCGCCGCCGCCGTCCTGTGCGCCGTGTGCCTCCTGCCGGCCGACCGCCCCGAGGCGGCCCCGCCGCTGGACGTCCCGGGCCTGGCCGCGGTCTCCACCGGGATGGCCGTCCTGACCTACGGCCTGGGCAGCACCGACACCGGCTCCCTCACCGTGCCCCTGCTTTCCGTCGCCGCCGGTACCGCCCTGCTCGTCCTCTTCACCATCCGTACCCTCCGCACCGCCCACCCGCTCTTCGACATCCGCCTCTACCGGGACCGGGTCTTCCGCGCCGCCTCCCTCACCACGTTCTTCCTCTCCATGGGCATGTACGCGGGCATGGTGCTGATGCCGCTGTACTTCCAGGACGTCCGGCACGAGGACCCGGTCGCGACCGGCATGCTGCTGGTGCCGTCGAGCATCGGCGCGGCGGCGGCCACCTGGCTCTCGGGCCGGGCCGCCGAACGCCTCGGCACCGGCCGGACCGCCCTCGTCGGCGCCGGGCTCAGCCTGGCGGCCGCGGTGCCGTTCGTGTTCGTCGGCGCCGGCACGTCCTACGCGGTGATCGGGACGGCCATGACCGTCTCCGGATTCGGCGCCGGCCTGTCCGTCATGCCCGCCATGACCAGCGCGTTCCGCAGCCTCGACCCGCAGAAGATCAGCGACGCCTCACCGCAGCTCAGCATCCTGCAACGGCTGGGCGGTTCGCTCGCCACGGCGGTCCTCGTCACCGTCCTGCAGCGCGGCCTCGACGGTGCGGACGGCCACCCGCGCGAGAAGGCCTCCGCCTTCGCCGTCACCTTCGGATGGTCCCTGGCCCTCGCCGCCGTGGCCGTGCTGTCCGCCGTCCTGCTCGTCCGGGCCCAACGCCGTCCGGCCGCCCCCGAACCCACCCGCTGAGGGGAACCCGCATGCCCGTCACCACAGAGCCCGCCCCCACGGAGACAACGGCCTTCCTCACCCGGCTCAACGAGGAGGTCCTGCTCCACCGGATCGACGCCCTCGACGACCAGATCATCGGCCTGATCGCCCACCGCGCCGCCCTCGTCCACGAGATCCAGCGCGACCGGACCGCAGCCGGCGGCCCCGGCACCCGCCTGTCCCGGGAAACGCGGGTCATCGCCCGGTACAGCAACAGCCTCGGCCGCCCCGGCGTCGAGCTGGCCCTCCTCCTGCTGAACCTGTGCCGCTACCGGGGCAGGGGCTCGGCGGCCGCCGCCCAGGCGGCCCGCCACTCCTGAACCCGCGGTGAGGGGCCGGCGGCCACGCCGGCCCCCACCCACCCGGTCACCGGCCGCAGCCCGTGCAGCGCGTTGACGACCCACACCTCGCGCCCGCTCAGCTCACCCGGCCGCACCCGGCACCGCCGCACCGGGATCCCCAGCCCGCCGGCGCGCCGCACCGCCCACGCCGCCGTCACCCCCGGCAGGACCGGCAGCGCGGGATCGACCACGCACAGCACGTCCCCGTCCCACCACACCAGGTTCGCCGTGGCCGTCTCCCGTACGACGCCGTCGTCGCCGACCAGCAGCGCGTCATCGGCGCCCGCCGCGACGGCCCGCGCCCGCAGCGCCCCCAGCGCGTACAGGTCCGGCCCCTTGCGCCGGGGCGTGCGCCGCGGATCCTCGCCCCCGGTCCACAGCCGTACCGCGTTCGTCCGCGCGGGCGCCACGCGCAGCCGCAGCAGCAGCCGTCCGCCCACCAGCTCCACCCGGGGGAACCAGCACCCCCGCCGGGGCAGCGCCCGGGCGACGGCCTCCGGGAAACCCTCCGGTCCGGGCCCGCCCGCCTCGGCCACGGACGCGCCGAACCGCCGCCAGTGCGCGGGCAGTTCCCGTACCCGCCCGTCCTCGACGAGCCAGGAGTCGGCCACCTCCGGCTCCCCGGCCGCCTCGCCCTCGACGAGCCCTCCCGGGCCGTACAGGAGGACCCGCTCCCCGCTTCCACCGGCACCCGCCGGCCCCGTTCCCATGCGTGGAGCATAGAGCGCCGCACGCCCCCTTGCGTACACCGTACCCATTGTGCGTACAGTGTGCGCAACGCTGGAACGGTGTACGCGCCGAGTGGGCCTCATCAACGGGACGCACCGACGAAGGACGAAAGGGAACGACCCATGGAAACCAGGAACCCCCGCCGCTGGTGGATCCTGATCGTGCTGTGCCTGAGCTCACTGGTCCTGGTGGTCGACTCCATGGCCCTGACCGTCGCGGTGCCGGTCCTGACCACGGACCTCGGCGCGAGCGCGCAGGACACCCAGTGGATCCTCGACTCCTACATCCTGGTCTTCGCCGGGCTCCTGCTCACCTCCGGCAGCCTCGGCGACCGCTTCGGCCGGCGCCTGGTCATGCTGGTCGGGCTGGTCCTCTTCGGCGCGGCGTCCCTGGCCGCGACCTACTGCTCCAACCCGGGCGAGGTGATCGCCGTACGCGTCGCGATGGGCGTCGGCGGCGCGCTCATCATGCCGTCCACCCTCTCCATCCTCATCACCGTCTTCGAGGAGGACGAGCGGCCCAAGGCGATGGCGGCCTGGGGCTCGGTCTCCATGCTCGGCCTCGTGGGCAGCCCCGTCCTCGGCGGCGTCCTGATCGACCACTTCTCCTGGCAGTCGATCTTCTTCATCAACGTCCCGGTCGTCGTCCTCGCCGTGATCGCCGCCCTCACCCTGATGCCCGAGTCCAAGGGGCCCTGGCAGAAGCCCGACCCGCTGGGCGCCGTCCTCTCCGCCGTCGGCATGACCGCCCTGGTCTGGTGGATCATCGAGATCCCGAAGCACGGCGCCTTCGAGGGACGCTCCTCGCTCACCCTCGCCGTCGCCGCGGCCTGCCTCGCCGGCTTCGTGATCTGGGAGAACGTCACCCCCTCCCCGATGGTCCCGCTGCTCCTCTTCAAGAACCGCAACTTCAGCGGCGGTTCGCTCTCCCTGACCCTCGTCCAGATCGGCAACGGCGGCCTGCTGCTGGTCCTGACGCAGTACCTGCAGTTCGTCCTCGGCTACTCGCCCCTCAAGGCGGGCCTCGCCTTCGTCCCGCTCGCCGTGGCCGCCCTGGTCGGCAACGGAGCGGGCGCCGGCCTCGCCTCCAAGGTGGGCAACCGCCCCCTGATCGTGGGCGGCATGATCGTGATGGCCGCCTCCTTCGCCCTGCTGACCACCGCCTCCCCCGACTCCGGCTTCACCGTCCCGGCGGTCGCCCTCGGCCTGCTCGGCCTCGGCGCGGGCGCGGCCATGCCGGCCGCCGTCGGCGCCCTGATGGCCACCATCCCCGAGGAGAAGGCGGGCGTCGGCTCGGCCCTCAACGACACCATCGGGCAGGCGGGCAGCGCCCTCGGCATCGCGATCCTCGGCTCGCTCCTCGCCTCCGGGTTCGCCGCCGAGATGCCGGCCGGACTGCCCGAGGAGGCAACGCACTCCATCGCCGGAGCCCTGGCCGTCGCCGGCGGGGACCAGGGCATGGTGCGCACGGCCCGCGAAGCCTTCGTCACCTCGATGTCCACGACCTTCACCATCAGCGCCGCCGCCATCCTGGCCGCTGCGGTCCTCGCCGTCGTGGTCATGCGGGACCACAAGAAGGCCGAGCCCACCCAGCCCGCCCCGTCCGCGCCCGCGGCCGCCTGACCGGCGCCCGCCACGCCGTACGAAGAGGCCCGCGCCCCGAGGGGGGCGCGGGCCTCTTCCCGCACCGCGCGGCTCAGCGGCCGGGAGGCGCCACGGCGGTGCCGGCGGCCGCTCGGCGGTGCCGGCGGCCGCGGGGTGTCACGGCTTGTCGAAGGTGTAGAACCGCCGGTGGTCCAGCATGTCGGCCGGGGTCACGTTGTTCCACGGGGGCAGCGCGCCCCGCAGGTCGATCACGTTCGGCGTCCGGGTCGCGGGCAGGTAGCCGGCCTTCGGGTTGCGGGCCTGCCAGTCCGCCCACAGCTTGTCGATGAAGGCGTGGTGCAGCCAGAACACCGGGTCGTTGGGGGAGGCCGCGGAGGCCATGTGGCCGCCCACCCACACGTGGACCCGGTTGTGCAGATTGGCCCCGCGCCAGCCCTCCAGGTGGTTGCGGAACCCGCTCGAGGCGCTGTTCCAGGGCGCGGTGTCGTACACCGGCATGGCGAGCACCGCGTCGACCTCGGCCCTGGTCGGCAGCTGCGGCACCCCCGACCCCAGGACGCGCCGCAGGTAGTCGCGCCGGTCCACGCCCACCGTCACGGCCCACTTCCCGCCCGTGGAGGCGAAGGGCCCGTCGAGCACCTGCCCGTCCCGGCCCCGCCGGGTGCCGCCCATGAAGTCGGCCGCCCACAGGGAGGAGTCGGGCGCCCGGTCGGCGGTCCAGTCCCAGTACGGCAGCGCGACGTTGCGGTCCACCCGCTGCAGGGCCGCCTCGAAGTCCAGCAGGAAGCGCCGGTGCCAGGGCAGGAAGGACGGCGTGCGGTGCCCGATCCGGTTGCCGAAGTCCGTGTCGTTCATCAGGTAGTAGTTGTGGGCGTTGACGTACCGGTCGTAGACGCCGGTCCGCTTCAGCTCCAGCAGCGCGTTGACGAAGGCGCGCTTCTCGTCCGGGGTCAGCACGGCCTGGTTCTTGCGTACGGTCACAGCCGGGGAGCCTCTTTCGCGACGAACGGCGCGAGTTCGGCGCCCTGGAGATCACGGATGGCGGCGCGGGCGGCCGCGACCGGGTCCGGGAAGCTCTCGTAGTGGTTGACGACGGTGACCCAGCTGCCGTCCGCGTTGCCCATCAGGTGCAGCTCCTTGCCGTCGATCCTGACGGTGGGAACCGCGACGCCGTGGTGGCCGCCGGCGCCCACCGTGATCTGGATGCGGCGCCCCTCGTACACCTCGTCGATGCCGCCGGTGGGCAGGGAAAGCGGCTTCCCCGGGGCCCCGGAGGCCCCGGGGGCACCTGACGCCCCGGCAGCCGGGGCCGGATCCGGCGAGGACGAGCAGGCGCCCAGCCCCAGGGCCGCGGCCGTCCCGGCACCTATCCCCAGAGCCTGTCGGCGAGTGATCTTCTTCATGGCCTGAAGAAGTACCAGAAGGCCGGATCCCGTCGATCAGTGCCCCCTGCACGGTCTTTCCGGGCCGGCCGGCCCCCTGGCCGGACGGGCGCGTCTGCCGGGCCGGCGTCCGCCGGTGGACTACAACGGAGGGCGTGCACGAGAGCGAGGGACGGCCCGGACGACGCCGGCTGATCCTGGGCCTGGCCGCCGCCGCGATCACCGCACGGCCCGGCCCGCCGGCCCGTGCGGCCACCCGCCCCGAGGGCCCCGTACGCCGGCAACCCCCGGACGGCGGCCTGGACGTCACGGCGGAGAACGCGCTCCCCGGCTCCCCGGGCTGGCGGATCACCCGCCCCGGCCCGGCCCGGGCCGTCGAGGGCTTCGCCGAGCGGGTGTCGCTGCGCCCCGGAGAACCGCTCGGCCTGAGGGTGTCGACCACCTCCGCGTCCTACACCGTCTCCGCCTACCGGATGGGCTGGTACGGCGGCGCCCGGGCCCGCCTGGTGTGGCGCTCCGCCCCGCTCCCCGGCGTCCGCCAGCCCCCCGCCACCACGGACCCCGAGACCCGCACGGCCGGCGCCCCCTGGCGCCGGACGGCGCTGGTGGACACCTCCGGCTGGCCGGAGGGCGCCTACCTGCTGCGCCTGGACACCACCGACGGGCTGGCCCAGCGGTTCGTGCCGGTCACCGTACGCTCCGCCGCCACGGCCGGCCGTACCGTACTGACGCACGCCGTGGCCACCTGGCAGGCCTACAACCGCTGGGGAGGCGCGGACCTGTACAAGGGCAGGACGCGCGAGAAGGCGTCGAGGTCCCTGCGGGTCACCTTCGACCGGCCCTACTCCAACAGGAACGGCGCCGGCCAGTTCCTCGTCTACGAGGCACCCGTGGTCGCCCTCGCCGAACGGCTCGGCCTGCCCCTCGCCTACGCGACCGGCATCGACGTGGCACGGGACCCGGAACTGCTGTGCGGAGCGGCCGCGGTGGTCTCCATGGGCCACGACGAGTACTGGAGCCCCGAGCAGCGCCGGCACGTGACGCTCGCCCGCGACACCGGCACCAACCTGGCCGTGCTCGGCGCGAACTGCTGCTACCGGCGGATCCGCCTCGAGGCCTCCCCGGCCGGCCCGGACCGGGTCGTCGTCTGCTACAAGGACGACTACGCCCAGGACCCCGGCTACCAGCGGGGATCCCCGCCCACCCACGACTTCCGGCGGGCACCCGCCGCGGACCCCGAGAGTTCGCTGCTCGGCGTGATCTACGACGGCTACCCGGTCGACGCCCCCTACGTGGTGACCCACCCCGGGCACTGGCTCCTGGAGGGCACCGGAGCCCGCGCCGGCGACAGCTTCCCGCACCTGGTGGGCGTCGAGTACGACCGGGTGAACCCGCGCCACCCCACCCCCCGCCCCATCGAGGTCCTGGCCCGCTCGCCGGTCGTCCGCAAGGGCCGTGCCTCGTACGCGGACACCGCCTACCTCACCCTGCCGGGCGGGGCGGCCGTCTTCGCCACGGGCACCATGCGCTGGGTCGAGGCCCTCGACGCGACCGGGCCCGCGGGCGGCAAGGCCAACCACGGCCTGGACGCCCGCGCCGGGCACTTCACCCGCACCGTCACCGCCAACGTCCTGCGCGCGTTCGCCCGCGGCCCGGCCGGCCTGACCAGACCCGCCCGGGACAATCTGGACACCCTCCCCGGCGCGTAACCCCACCCCCCACCGGCCGCGGCAGTACGGTCCTCCCGCGGCTTCCGCCACCACCTCACCACCACCACGTCAGGGGATGCGCGTTGCGTCGACTCACCGTTGCCCTCACGCTGCTGGCCACCCTCGCCGCCGGCGCCCACTCGGGCTCCCGGGCCCTGTCCGCCGACCACGGCACGGACGCCGGCCACCGGGGCACGAACGTCCTCGTCGTCGGCGTCGACAGCCGCGCGGGCCTCTCCGCCGCCGAGAAGCGCCGGCTGCACGTCGGCGGCAAGGGCTGCGACTGCACCGACGTGATGATGCTCGTCCACCTCTCCGCGAACGGCCGCCGCGCCAGCATCGTCTCCATCCCCCGCGACTCCTACGTCCAGTACCCGCTGCCCGGCCCGCCCCGCTTCGGGAAGATCAACGGGGCGTACGCGATCGGCGGCGGACCGCTGGCCGTACGCACCGTCGAACAGGCCACCGGCCTCCACGTCGACCACTACCTGGAGACCGGTTTCACCGGCTTCGAGCAGACCGTCGACAACCTCGGCGGCGCGACCGTCTGCACCGACCGGCCCCTCCAGGACGAAGGCTCCGGCCTCGACATCCCCGCCGGCGTCCACCGCACCGACGGCAACCAGGCCCTGCGCTACGTCCGCGCCCGGAAGATCACCAACCGGCCCGGAGACCTCGGCCGCGTCCGCCGCCAGCAGCGCACCGTCAACGACCTGCTGGCCCGCCTCACCGCCGAAGGCGCCCTCGCCGGCCCCCTCAGCACGGCCCGTACCGCCCGCACCCTGCTGAAGACCGTACGCACCGACGACCGGACGGACCTGCGCGACCTCGTCCGCATCGGCTGGGCCCTCGGCCGGCTCCGCGCCGAGCGCACCGAGTTCGCCACCGTCCCCATCCGCCTCTTCGACCACCGCGTCCCCGGCGTCGGATCCACCCTGGTCTGGCACGAAGCCCGCGCCGCCGCCCTCTGGGACGCCCTCGCCGAAGACCGCCCGATCACCGGCGACCCCCGCATCCAGCCCGTCCCCGAAACCCCCGCCGACACCAACCCGGCCGGCATCGAGGTCCGCGTCGACGAGCCCGCCGCCGCCGCGGCCCTGACGCGGAGCGGCTTCAAGGTCACCCCCCGGCCCGCACCCCTCGTACGGCCCTCCGGCCCGCCCGTCATCACGTACGCCCCCGGCCGGGGAGCGGACGCGGCCACCCTCGCGGCAGCCCTCCCCGGTGCCCGCCTCCACCCCGCCGCGGACCACGACCAGACCTTCGACGTCACCGTCGGCACCACCCCGGTCCAGGTCCGGACGGTGACCTACGACCGCAACAAGGCGGACGGCGCCCCGGTCACCGCGGACACCCTGCGCTGCCCCGCCACGACCCCCCACCCCGCCCGGCCCACGGGCTGAACCCGGCCCGCGCCGCCCGGGAACACCGAGGGGCCGGCCGCGCACGGCGGCCCCTCACCACCGCACCCCGAGGTCCCGCGCCAAGGCCCGGCAGTCCTCCCGCGCACCGGGACCGAGCAGGTGCCGGACACGGCCGAGCAGCACCAGCAGGTCCGGCCCGTACGCGGCCCGGAAGGCGGAGTCCTCCGCCGCGAGGTCCAGCTCGTTGGCCGCCGTCAGCTCGGCGAAGTCACGCCGAGCCCGTTCCCCCGGCACCAGGCTCCGCCCGCCGTCGAACCGGTCGGTGAACACGGCACCGGCCCGCCCCAGGCCCGGGTAGGTCGCCCCCCGGTCGCACGCGGCGTACAGGTACACCACACCCTCGGCCTCGGCTCCGATCGCCGCCACCACCTCCGGACGGCGCTCCAGCGGCAGCAGCGCCTCGGGAAAGCCGTCGGTCCCGTACACGGCGTGGCACAGCCCGGCGAGCCGGAGCGCCGGCCGCGCCCCCCACGAGGCGAGCCGCTCCCGTACCCGCAGCAGGTGGGCCGCCAGGTCGCCGCCCGGATGGGGAACCCCCTGCGCCCCGCACCGCCGCAGCAACTCCAGGGCCCGCTCGTCGGCGGACGGCACAGCGGTCATGCGACCCTCCCGTGGTCGGCACCCGTCCGGCGCCCACGCCGGTTCCGGACCCGGCCGTGGCCACCGGACAGGGTTGCCGCCTGGGTCCGGGCCCACCGGAATCGTCCGCCCTGCCGGGCATCCAGTCAATCCTGGGGTTTCCTTGCCAACACCCAAGCAATACCTTGGGGTTCATGACCTTGGACGATCTCCGCGTCTTCATCGCCGTATGCCGCGCGGGCAGCCTCAGCGCTGTCGCACGCGAACTGGGGCGCACCCAGTCGGCGGTCAGCCAGCACGTGAAGCGCCTCGAACGCGAAACGGCGACGACCCTGCTCGAACGCCGGCCCCGCGGAGTGGCGCCCACCCCCGCCGGCCGGATCCTCTACGAGGCCGCCGCCGACGGGATCACCGGCCTGGACCAGGCGCTGCGCCGCCTCGGCGACCTGGCGAACGGCGAGGGCGGATCCGTACGCGTCGGCACCGGCGGGGCGACCGTCCGCCACTTCATGGCCGAGGCCATCGTCGACTTCCGCCGCCACCACCCGCGCACCAGCCTGGAGTTCCGCACCGAGACCTCCAGCCGCCGCTGCTTCGAAGCCCTCCTGGCCGGCACCCTGGACCTGGCCTGGGTCACCATCGGCCCCCCGGTGCCCGGCATCGAGCAGCGCCCGGTGGCCGACCTGCCCTGGGTGCTCGCCGTCCGCGCCGGCGACCCGCTCGCCGCCCGCCGGACCATCGACGCCGCCGACCTCACGGACCTCCGCCTCGTCCGGCTGCCCCCGAACTCCCTCTCCGGCGCCCGTCTGGACGCGGCCTTCACCGAACTGGGCGTCCGGGTCGGCTCCGACACCAGCGTCGCGGACTGGGACACCGCGCTCCTGCTGGCCGAACTCGGCCTGGGCCACACGGTCGTACCGCTCGTCCCCGGCCTGCGCGCCGCACCCGAAGGCCCCCTGCGCCTGGTTCCCGTACCCGCCCTGCCGCCCCTCGCGGTCGGCTGGGCGGTCCGCCGCTGGGAGGCCCTCGCCCCGCTGGCCCGCACCTTCGCCGACGCGGTGGGCGAGCGGACCGTCAGCCACGTCCGGCGGTGAACACCAGGGAGCTCACGCACCATCAGCTGCGGCGATCAACGGAGCCGCCGCCGGAGACCGTACCGTCCAGCCGCAGGACGGCGAGGTGTCACCCGCCGGGCGCTCACCCCTCGGGGAGGCGGGCCATCAGGTGGGCGTCGAGGAAACCCCGCTCGGAGGCGGGGTCGTGGAGCAGCCGGGCGAACGTGACCAGCCCGGCCCCGGCCAGCAGCTCGGCGAACCGGTCCACCGGCCAGCCGTAGGCGGGAGCCACCTTGTGGTCGAATCGGACCGGCTCCGGTCCCCCGGTCCCGAAGAACGAGACGAGGAGCAGTCCCCCCGGCATCAGGACGCGCTTCTGCTCCGCGAGCAGCGCGGGCAGTTCCCCCGGCGGGGTGTGGATCATCGAGTAGTGCGCCAGCACACCGCCGAGCACGCCGTCCCCGACCGGCAGCGCCTCCATCCGCGCCTCGTCGAACCGCAGCGCGGGATGGGCCCGCCGGGCGTGGCCGACCATGCCCGGGGAGAGGTCCAGGCCGAAGGCGTCCAGCCCCAGGTCGTGCAGTACGGCCGTCAGATGTCCGGGCCCGCACCCCACATCGGCCGTCCGCGGGTTCCCCGTCCCGCGCACCAGCCCGGCGAAGGTGGTCACCATGGCCCGCGTGAACGGCCGCGTCTCCAACCGGTCGGCGAACAAGGACGCGTACAGATCGACGACCCCGTCGTAGGCCGCCCGGGTCTCGTCCTGGTGTTCCGCCATGGGAGACAAGCTAACACCCCCGTACGGGCACGGCGGTGCGTGGTCCGGGCCGGCCGGGCACGCGGAAGGGCCCGGGCAACGAGTGCCCGGGCCCTTGGCGTCGCGCGCTGTGCCGGCCGCGGCCGGACCGGATCCGGTGACGCCCGTGCCGGGCCGCGAGCGGGGACGGCCCGACGTCGGCGGGTCATCGGGCGTCGCCGCGGCGGTCACCGCGCGACGCGCCGAGCGGCCGCGCGGCGGTCACCGCGCGGCCCGCCCGGGGGTCAGGAGCGCGGCTTCACCAGAGCGACGGCCTCGATCTCCACCAGCTGCTCGGGGAACGCCAGGTCGCTGACCCCGATGATGGTGTCGGTCGTGCGGTGCTTGCCGACGTACTCCTTGTGCAGCTTCGCGGCCGTGTCGAAGTTCTGGCGCAGGTCCTTGGTGTAGATCTTCATGCTGACGATCTGGCTGCGCGGGATCTTGTAGTGCGCGAGGACCTTGTCCATGTTCTCGAACGACGTGCGGACCTGCTTCTCGAAGTCGCCGACGCCCACCAGGTTCCCGGCCGCGTCGTGCGACAGCTGACCCGAGATGTAGACCGTGTCCCCGGCCTTGATGGCCTGCGAGTAGCCGTAGGTCTCCTCCCACGACACCCCGAACCCGAAGTGGTCCCAGCCGCGGCGCGCCGTGTCCTGCGCACTCGCTCCCTGCGGCCCCACAACGGTGATGCCGGCCACCAACGCGGCCACCACAGCGGCGATACCGAACCTGCGCCTCGACTTGGTCATTCCCCTTGTCCTTTCGTCCCCGGTGCTGGAGCTCCGAAGCTGCCAGTCCGCGAACGAGGACCCCTCGAAGGGGAGTCGAACCGGGACACCCGGGACGCCGGCGGTCACCGACGGCGCCGTTCGGGTGAGGGGGAAACGATCCGTTTCCGGGGCGCGCGGGAGCGGGCGGCGGGGGGCCGGGAGCATGTCAGTGCTCGCCGGCCCGGCCGCCGCCGGGGGTCCTCCCGCGGTGCCGGCCGCGCGAGCGGATCCGTGCCAGTGCCAGAGGAAGGACGCGCCGTGCCATTGACCGCCCAGGACGTTGCCCAGGAGCTCGAGGCCGCGAGCAAGGTGGGTGATCCGGAGGCCGACGAACTGGTCTCCGAGCTGATCGACAAGAAGGAGATCGACGGGGTCAACGCCCTGTTCCGTACGATCGCGACCCTCAAGCCCGGTCAGGACCACTCCCATCTCCCCCCGAAGCTGGGCGCGTTCCTCAAGAGCGCGGAGGCCGACCCGCCGGGCTGGAGCGACGCGGACGTCAAGGCCGCGGAGAAGTTCTTCGACCGCCACCGCGGCGAGGTGGCCATGCTCCAGGGCACGGTCGGCCTGATCGGTACGTACCTCTCCCCGACCGGTGCGTTCACCCTGCGCTCCACCGGCCGCCTCGGCGGGGTCGAGGGCCCGGGCCGGCGACTGTCGCAGTCCTCACGCCTGTTCGTCGACATGGACAAGAAGAACGCGCTCACCGACGGCACGCTGAAGGCCAACGTCACCAAGGTCCGCCTCGTGCACGCCTCGGTGCGCCAGCTGCACAAGAAGAGCGGCCAGTGGGACTACGGCAAGTGGGGTGAGCCGGTCTCGCAGAAGTACACCACCGGCGCCGCCTGCGTCTTCTCCGTCCAGGTCCTGGAGGCCATGCGGAACCTGGGCCTCGACGTCTCCAAGGACGACGCCCACGGCTTCATGTGCGCGTGGCACTACGTCAACCACTACCTCGGCACCCCCGAGAAGTGGGTGCTGCCGAAGGACGCCGAGGAGGTGCACCGGCTGTGGACCTCCGAGCGCGACAAGGAGTGGATGAAGACCGACGACGGGGTCTTCATGACCAAGCAGGCCACCGAGTACTACAAGAAGTTCCTGCCCGGCCCCTCCCACGACGCGTTCCTCGCCATGGTCCGCACCGCCCTCGGCGACAAGTACGCCGACATGGCCGGCCTGCCCAAGGGCCTGCTGTCCGCCGCGGGCAAGCCCCTCGCCGCCGGGCACAAGGCCGTCAGCGGGATCGGCGGCGGCCTCTTGGGCGGCGGCGCGGAGAAGGCCACCGGGGTCAACCCCTACAAGGACGTCCTCGGCCTCGCCTCGACCGCGTTCCGCGACATGGAGAAGGCCGCGCTCACCCAGGGCCAGGACGACCAGCCCCAGATGCACCAGGAACTCGGCGACAACCGCTGACCCGCCCCGGTCGACGGCGCAGGCTCCGAACCGGGGACGGACACCCCTTCGTCCCCGGCGAGGAGGAAGGCTCCGAGGGCCTCCCGGAGGCCGGGAGGGGCATCACCCGTGCAGCAGCGGGCGCAGTTCGGCGTGGGCCCAGCCGGCGAGCCGGGTGGGCGTGGTGGTCAGCAGGTCACGGGGCTGCTCCGGCACCAGGTCCCGTGAGCCGGCCGCCATCCCGACGATGCCCTCCACCGCCGAGTCGGGCAGCCCGGCCGCGCGCAGGGCGTCCCGCACCGCGTCGTCGCCGACCCGGTCCACCCGGACGGTGCGCCCGAGCGCGGCGGTCAGGATCCGCGCGACCTGGTGGAAGGTGAGGTCCTCGGGCCCGTGGACGGCCTGTACCACCCGGCCCCGCCACGAGTCGTTCAGCAGCCGGGCCGCGACCACGTCCCCGACGTCACGCGGATCCACCCACGGCATCGGCCGTCCCGGGTCGAACGCGGTGCTCAGCACGCCGCGGGAAAGCCCCTCGAGGTCGAGCAGCAGGTTGGTGAAGAAGTACGCGCACCGCAGGTGCAGCACGTCGGCTCCGGCGGCGTCGAGTTCCGCCTCGATCCCGGCCAGCCCGTCGATGTGCCCGACGCCGTGCCGCTTCTCCGCCCCGACGCTGCTGAGCAGCACGACCCGCCCCACGTCACCGGCCCGGACCGCCCGCGCCAACGGCGCCGCGGTCGCCAGCGAGGTCCCGATCGGGTCCGCCGCCGTGTGCGGGGTGGGATCCACCCAGAAGACGGAACGCGCCCCCGCCACCGCCTTCCGGACGAACCCGGGGTCCGTGAGGTCGCCCGGGCACACGTCGACCCGCCCGCGGGTCTCCTCGTCCAGGCGGGCGGGGTCGCGGACCAGGACGCGGGGGCGGACGCCCGCCTGGAGCAGCAACCGCACCACGCGCGATCCCACGTGTCCGGTCGGTGTGGTCACCACGATGCCCATCGAGCCGTCCTCCTCCTCAGACCCCCTGCCCCGCACACCCCCGCACTCCCGACGGCGTACCCCGGGCCGCCCGCATCATTCGGGGCGCCGTTCAGGAATGCGGCATGGGGAAGGTGTTGAGGCCGGTCCCGGGGAGGCCGGACGGCGTCCAGCCCAGGCGGGTGCCGGCCCGTCGCAGGCGGCCGGCGCCGAGGGCGGGGTAGGCGGCCGGGGCGGCGCCGACCGTGCCCGGGACGATGACGCGCACCGCGTGCAGGCCCCCGGCGGCGGCCTCCGGCGCGGTGATGTCCACGGTGATGACCTCGTACCCCCGCGCACGGACCCGGTCGGCCAGGCCGCCGCCCGCGCCGACGCGCGGTACGTCGCTCCAGCGGCCGGCCGGGAGGTCCCAGGTCCACGGCGCGACCCGGTCGGCCGCCCTCCGGTCCAGGTAGAGCTGCTGCTGGCACAGCTGCTCCACGACGTCCGACGCGTCCTCGCGGTAGGAGTCGAGGTAGCGGCGGTCGGCCCGCCAGGGTTTGAGCGGGGAGGGCCGGCCCGGGGTCCGGACGGTGGCCGCGGGGTCGTCCAGGGTGCGGCAGGTCAGCTGCAGGGTGTACGCCTCGGCCAGGGCCTTGGCCGCGGCCTCGACCGGGTCGGGGCGCACGGCGAACCCGTACGTCAGCCAGCCCTCCGCGCGGCTGCGCACGCCGGCGGCGAGCACCGGCGCCCCGAACTCGTTGTCGATGTGCGTCAGCCGGACGTCGAAGTCACGGGCGGCGCCGCTGGTCAGGCCGCGCAGGTACGCCGTCGGCTCCAGGGCCGGCAGCGGCCGGGCATGGGCCCACCACACGGCGGCCGCGTCACGTTCGACCACCTCCTCCAGCCCGGCGCGCAGCGCGTCCTCGGGGGTGGGGCCGGCGGCGGTGCCGCCCAGGGCGGGGAAGGCGTACAGCGGTTCCGGCCCCTGGTGCGGCATCCGCCGCCAGGGCGTGTACACGAGGAAGGCCGGTACGTGGACGGGCTCGTCGCGATCGGCGTAGCGGCCCTCGACCCAGTGGGCCGGGGAGTCCCGCAGGAAGGGGCGGAACGGGAAGCCGGGGGTCGCGTACTGGCGGGGCGAGTACAGGACGAGCCGGCGGGGGTCCAGCGCGGGGACGCCCCGGCGGGACAGCTCGTCGTGGCTCGCGTACCGGACCCGCTCCGGGGCGGGCGGTACGGAGCCGCAGAACCGCTCGACCGCTTCCCCCTCGGCGGAGCGGCGGGCCCGTCCGGGGCCGTCCCAGGAGGTGCCGAACGCCTGCCGGTCGGCCTGCCACGGCCTGCCGGGGCCGGGGTCGGTGAGGTCGCACACGGCCAGGTGGAGGGCGGGCGGGGTACCGGCGGGGCCGGTGAGGACCCGCGTACGGGAGATGACGGACGGGTGCGGGCCGGCGCCCGGCGCCGGACAGCGGTCGCTGTCCGGGCCGGGCTCCGCGGTACGGGTGGCTGTCATCGGCTCACACGTACGCGGCGACGCAGTTGTCGACGATGAACTGCTCGGCGTCGACGTACGCCGCCACGCAGTTGTTGACGACGAACTCCTCGGCGCCGACGTAGGCGGCGACGCAGTTGTCGACGACGAACTGCTCGTCCACGAGGTCCACGAGGTTCATGACGCGTTCCCTTCGGTTGCGTGTCCTCTTCCGGTTCCGGAGGAGGCGGTCGGGAGCGGCGGGGTGCCGCTGCCGTCCCGTACGGGGCTCGCGGAGCCCGTACGGAAGTCTTCGCGGGCGGTGACCAGCGCGCAGCCGGCGCCGGCGGTGGTGGCGAGGACCGCGCACAGGGTCCACAGCGTGGTGGCACCCCACTGGTCGAGGACCCAGCCGCCGGCCGCGGGGGCCAGGAACGCGGCGGCCGACCAGGCGCCCCCGTACATCCCCTGGTACCGGCCGCGGCTCTCGGCGGGGGCGCGGCCGGCGGTGACGGCGATCCCGGCGGGCGCCTGGAGGATTTCGCCCAGCGTCCAGACGAGGACGGTGCACGCGAAGGCCGCGACGCCGTCCGCGAACACCGTCAGGCCGAACCCCCAGCCGAGGAGCAGGCAGGCGGCGAGCAGCACCCCCGGACGGGAGCGGCCGCTCACCAGCCGGGTCAGGGGGATCTGCAGGGCGACGACCATCAGCCCGTTCACGGCGCTGACCAGGCTGAACATCTCGGGCGAGTGCCCCTCGCGGGTCATGACGACGGGCAGGGTGGAGGTCCCCTGCTTGAAGACCACGGCGAACAGGGCGGTCATCAGGACGAAGAGCATGAAGGAGCCGTCGCGGTGCACGGGCACGGCCTCCGCCCCCGCCGCGGGCGCCGGCCGCCGCCCGGCCGGGCCGGGCCGGGTCTCGGGGACCTTCGCCAGCACCAGGATCCCGCACAGCAGCGTCGCGGCGCCGTCGGCCAGGAAGACCAGGGCGTAGCCGTGCGCGACCATCAGGCCGGCCAGCACCGCCGCGATCGCACCGCCCGCGTTCAGCGCCCAGTAGTTCAGGGCGAAGGCCCGCTGGCGGTCCTCGGGCCGGACCAGGTCCGTGAGCGAGGCCTGCATCGCCGGCCGGACCGCGGTCGCGCCGAGCCCCATGGCCAGGGCGGACGCGGCCACCGCCCACGGCGCGGTGCTCACGCCGAGCAGGGCCATGCTCACCGCCGTCCAGAGGTGGGCGGCGAACATGGTCGTGCGCCGCCCGATCCGGTCGGCGAGCGCTCCGCCGAGGAACGTGCCCGCGATCCCGCCGAGGCCGACGAGGGACATCACGAGCCCCGCGTACGAAGCCGAGTAGCCGTGCCCGGCGGTGAGCGACAGGGCCAGCATGGGACCGGCGAAGCCGCCGATCCAGTTCACCAGGACGCTCAGCCAGATCCACCAGAACGCCGTCGGCAGGCCGCGTACGGCCGCCGGGGCCCTCAGCCGTGCCCCCCGCGGGCGGGTCACCGGCTGCCGGCCGGGTCGCCGGCGGCGGGCCCGCCGTACGGGAAGCCGAACCGCGGCCGGACCGGGGCGCCGCCGTCGGCCTGCCCGGCCAGCTCCTCCAGCAGACCGGGCTCGCGGGCGGCGGCCACCAGGACCTCGCGCAGGCCCTCGTACCAGTCCCGCGCGTCGTCCGCGGTGGTGAACCTCGGCAGGTCCTGGCGTACGCGGGAGCGGGTGCGCGCCAGGTGGACGAGGAGCCGCCGCAGCAGGTCCCCGGCCGAGGGCAGCCGGGTGCCGAGGGTCAGGTGGAGCGAGGGGCGGCCCTCGACCGCCTTGACGGTGTGCCACCAGCCGCGCGGCAGGTACAGCACGTCGCCGTCGGTCAGTTCCCCGGACCAGGTGGCGGCGTCCGGGGCCGGCGGGGCCGGGGCGCTGAGGACCCCGACGGGGTGGTCCTCGGTCGGCGGGTGGACGTCCCAGTGCTTGGCGCCCTCGGCCTGGAGGACGAACACGTCGTGGTCGTCCCAGTGCGTGTGGAACCCCTGCTCGGCCCCGCCCAGGTTCACGTACAGGTTGGCCTGCACGAGGGAGCGCAGGGTGCCCTCCACCGCGGTGACCAGGGCCCGCAGCGGGGCGTGGAGTTCCTCGATGCCGTCGATGACGAGGGTGCTGCCCGCGCGGAGCGTCTCGTACAGCCGCTCCGGGCGCAGCCGCGAGGGGCGCCCGCGCGGCGACAGCTGCGGGACGGGCTCGGCGCAGGAGGCGAGGGGCACCCCGTCGGCGGACCGCACCAGGTGGACGCGGGAGGAGTCGGTACGGGCGGCCGCGAGGACCTCGTTGAGCTCGGGCCAGCCGAAGAGGCCGCGGAAGCGGCCCTCCCGCCCCCGGATCAGGACGGGTTCGGACCCCAGCCGGTGGCGGAGGAACTCCGGCTCGGCGAGCGGGTACAGCAGGCCGGCGAGCCCGCCGGCGGGGGCGCGGCCGGGTGCGTCCGCCTGGAGGATGTCCACAGCTGCTCCGGGTCTGCTCGGTGGGGGACGGGTGGGTGAGCGGTAGGTGACGGGTGGGTGAGGGGGCGTGCGGCGGGTCAGCCGGCCGTCGGGACGGGCGCCAGCGTGTCCCGGATCAGGGCGAGGGGAGGCGCGGCCACCAGGTAGAAGTGGTCGCCCGGCACGGCCCGTTCACGGACGCCGCCCGTGGTCAGCTCGCTCCAGGGCCGGCGGTCCGCGTCCGCGTCGGCGTCCCCGGTGAGGGTGGTGACCGGGCACCGCACGCTCGGTGCGGCACCCGAGCCGGGGGCGTAGGAGTGGAACATCTGCGCGTCCGCCCGTACGTACGGCAGGACCAGCTCCTGGAACTCGGGGTCGGCGGCCAGTTCGGGATCCGTCCCGCCGAGGGTGAGGAGCCGCTCGATGACGGCCGGGTCGTCGTCCGCGTCCGGGTCGGCCCACTCCTCGGCGGACGGGTACGGGGCGTCGCGGGAGCCCGACGCGAACAGGTGGACGGGGTCGATCCCCCGGGCCTCCAGCGCCGCGGCGGTCTCCAGGGCGATCGGCGCGCCCATGCTGTGCCCGAACAGGGCCAGGGGGCGGTCGGCCAGGGGCGCCACGGCGTCGGCGACCGCGCGGGCGAGTTCGCGCAGGTCGGCCGCCACCGGCTCGGCGAGGCGCTCGGCGCGGCCGGGGTAGCGGACCGCGTACACCTCGACCCCGGGGATCTGGTGGCCCCAGTCGCGGAAGAAGGACGCGGATCCCCCGGCGTGGGGGAAGCAGATCAGACGGGCGACCGGGTCGGCGACGGGTGCGGTGCGGTGCAGCCACAGGGCGGTGCCGGCGGTCGCGTCGTACGGGGCGGTGAGGTCGGTGGTCACTGGGAGGTCTCCTGTGCCGGGTCCTGCCGGCGGGCGCGCAGGGCACGGGCGCGGCGCGCGGCGGCGCGGCGTTCGGCCGAGACGGTGCCGTCGGCGCCTTCGGTGGCACCGTCGCCGTCGCGCAGCATCGCGACCTGCGCGGCGACGGTGGTGTGCTTGAACAGGGCGACGACCGGGGGCCGTTTGCCGGTATGGCGTTCCAGGGCCTCACGGAGCTGGAACATCGCGAGGGAGTGGCCGCCGAGGTCGAAGAAGTTGACGTCCAGCGGCACGTGGGGGGTCTTCAGGATCTCGGCCCAGGCGGCGCCGACCTGTGCGGTCAGGTCGCCCCCGGACCCCGGCGCGCCGACGGCGCCGGCGCCGTCGGCGGCGACGGGCCGCGGCTCGTCGGCCAGGGCCCGCAGGGCCGCCCGGTCCGCTTTGCCGTTGACGGTACGGGGGAACGCGTCGAGGCGGACGATCCGGGCGGGGACCATGACGGCCGGCAGCCGGGCGGCGAGCCGTTCGCGCAGGGCCTCGGGGGCCGGTACCGGCCCGGACGGGGCGAGGACGAAGGCGGTCAGGGAGGTGCCGGCGGCGTCCGGGACGGCGACCGCCTCCCGTACGCCGGGCAGGGCGGCCAACTGCGCCTCGATCATCGGGAGTTCCACGCGGTGGCCGCGGATCTTGACCTGGTGGTCGCGGCGGCCGAGGAAGGCGAGGGTGCCGTCGGCGTTCCAGCGGGCGCGGTCGCCCGTACGGTACATCCGGGCTCCTGGCGCGTCCGCGAAGGGGTCGTCGAGGAAGGCACGGGCGGTGGCCTCCGGCCGGCCGTGGTAGCCGCGGGACACCCCGGCGCCGCCGATGAACAGCTCGCCCTCGGTGCCGGGCGGCACCGGGCGCAGTTCGTCGTCGAGCAGGTGGAGCAGGGCGCCGGGGACCGGCCGGCCGATGGAGACGGGGCCCGGGGCGTCGAAGCGCCGGTAGGTGGCCCAGACGGTCGCCTCGGTGGGCCCGTACTCGTTGACCAGCGCGGTGGGGGCGGTGCGCAGGGCGAAATGGCGGTCGACGAGTTCGGGCGGCAGCGCCTCGCCCGCGACGATGACGGTCTCGAGGGAGCTCAGGCGCTCGCCGCCGAGGGAGCGCGCGGCGTCCAGGAGGACGCTGTAGAGGGAGGGCACGCACAGCAGCCGGGTGACCCGGTGGCGCTCGACGAGGGCGACCAGCCGCTCCGGGTCGCGCACTTCGTCCGGGGTGGCGACCACCAGGTGGCCGCCTGCCGTGAGGGTGCCCCAGAGCCCGGCCACCGACGAGTCGAAGGCCAGCGGTGAGACGAGGAGGAAGACGGGCCGGCCGGGGTAGACCGTGCGGCGGGCCAGGGTGGAGGCCGCCAGCTGTCCGTGTTCGACGACGACGCCCTTGGGCTCGCCGGTGCTGCCCGAGGTGTAGATGAGGTAGGCGGCGTCGTGGGCCGCCACCGGAACGCCGGGCGACTCCGGCTCGCGGCCGCGGGCCGCGCCGCTCGCGGGGCCGCCCGCCGGTTCCCGAGCGGTGGAGCCGGCGTCGACCAGGGGTACGTCGAGCCCGGTGAGGCGGGGGCGGGTGGCGTCGGTGACGAGCACGGCGTCGACCTGGGCGTCCGTCAGGACGGCGGTCAGGCGGGCGTCGGGGTTCGAGGCGTCCACGGGTACGTACGCGGCTCCGCAGCGCATCACGCCGAGCACGGCGGCGACCATCGCGAGGGACGGTTCGACGAGCACGCCGACCCGTCCGCCGCGGCGGACGCCCGCCTCGGTGAGCGCGGCCGCGAGGCGGCCGGCCCAGGCGTCGAGGTCCCCGTACGCGATGCTGCTCGCGCCACAGCTGACGGCGGTACGGGCGGGGCGGGTGCGGGCGAACCCCGCCACGAGTTCGTGCACCGGCGGCCGGGGGCCGGCGGGGAGGGGCTCGCCCTCTCCCGCGGGGCGGGGCGCGCCGGCCGGGGGCCCGGAAGGAGCGGTCAGGGTCGGCGTGGCCATCAGGAGTCCTCCATTGCTCGTCCAGACGGCGCAGGGCCGGTCCGCGTCTTCAGGAGCTTCATGCCAACAACATTGCCAGGCGAGTCACAATTATGGCAACCTCTTGCCAGATCTGGAAAGTCAACTCGGTGAGCCGGGACGCCCGGTGAACCGGAATCACCATGGGAAGGGCAAGAGCCATGACTGAAACCCTTCAGGCACCGGCCGGTGTGACGGTCACTCCGCTGACCGGGAACATCGGCGCCGTGATCGGCGGCGTGGACGCGGGCGGCGCGCTGAGCGACGGGACGATCGCCTCCATCCGCGCGGCCCTGCTCCAGTACAAGGTGGTGTTCCTGCGCGATCAGGACCTGGACTACGCCGCGCAGACCGCCTTCGCCTCGCGCTTCGGCAAGCTGACGCTCGGGCACCCGATCTACGACGCCCCCGAAGGCCGCCCGAACCTGAGGGAGATGGACTCCAAGCAGGGCACCCGCGCCAACCACTGGCACACGGACCTCACCTTCATCGAGCGCCCGCCGGCCTTCGCGTTCCTGCACAGCAAGGTCATCCCCCCGGTGGGCGGGGACACCGTGTGGGCCAACGCCGCGACCGCGTACGCCTCCATGCCGGCGGAACTGCGCCAGTTCGCCGACCAGCTGCGGATCGTCCACAGCAACGACTGCGACTTCACCGACGACACCGTCATCGAGCGCGGGGCCTACATCTCCACCCCCTACGAGGCGGAACACCCCGCGGTCCGGGTCCACCCCGAGACGGGCGAACGCTCCCTCCTGCTCGGCGGGTTCGCCCGCAGGGTGGTGGGCTACCCCCCGCAGGCCTCCCGCGACCTGATCAGGGTCATGCAGGAGTACCTCACCAAGCCGGAGCACACCGTGCGCTGGCAGTGGAAGGTCGGCGACATCGCCATCTGGGACAACCAGTCGACGGCGCACTACGCCATCTACGACTACGGCAACCAGTACCGCCGCGGCGAGCGCGTCACCGTCGTGGCCCCCACCCCCGTCGGCGTGGACGGCCGGCCCAGCGTGGCCCTGCGCGGTGACACCTCCGCCTACAGCACGGGCCGGGACTGAGCGGCCGGCGCCACCCGGACACGAAGACCACGATCCCGGACATGACGGAGACACAGGTGCGCACGTCCCCCTACGGAACCTGGACCTCACCGATCGGCGCGGACGCGGCCGCCGCCGGACAGAAGAAGGTCGAGTGGGCCGCGTTCATCGGCGAAGAGGTCTGGTGGACCGAGTGGCGCCCCGGCGAATCGGGACGCGTGGCACTGGTGCGGCGCGCGCCCGACGGCTCGGTCGCCGACGTGCTGGACCCCGGGTGGAACGTCCGCACCCGGGTCATCGAATACGGAGGGCGGCCGTGGCTGCCCCTGGGCGCGGAGCCCGCCGCCGGGTTCGTCTTCACCCACTGGGACGACCAGCGGGTGTACCGGGCGGTGCCCGGCGGCCGTCCGGAGCCGATCAGCCCGGAGCCCGCGCTGCCCGGCGGGGCGCACTACGCCGACTTCTCCCGCGTCGGGGACGAGGTCTGGTGCCTGCGCGAGACGGCCCTCACCCCGGACCGCGCCGAGGTCCGCCGGGACCTGGTCGCCCTGCCGCTGGACGGCGCCGCGGCCGCGGACCCGGCGGCCGTACGGGTCCTGGCCGCGAGCCACCACCTGATGACCGGCCCCAAGGTCTCCCCGGACGGCCGGTACGCGTGCTGGCTCGGCTGGGACCACCCGAGGATGCCCTGGGACGGTACGGAGCTGATGTGCGCGCCGGTCGGCCCGGACGGCACCCTGGGCCCCGCCCGCGTCCTGGCGGGCGGGCCCGGCATCGCCGTCAGCCAGGCGGAGTGGGCCCCGGACCGGCCCGGCGTCCTGTACGCGCTCAGCGACGGCACCGGCTGGTGGAACCTCCACGAGCTGTCCCTCGACGGCTCCGTACGCCCCCTGTGCGCACGGGAGGAGGAGTTCGGCGAGGCGCTGTGGCGCATCGGAGCGCAGTGGTTCCTCCCGGTCGGCGGCGGCCGGATGTTCGTCACGCACGGGGTGGGCGCACGGCGGCTCGCGCTCCTGGAGGCCGACGGCTCGCTACGGGACCTGGACGCCCGCGAGGAGCTCACCGAATGGGCCGTGCTGGCCACCGACGGCCGCCGCGTGGCCGCCTCGGCCGCCGGCCCGCGCAACCGGGGCGAGCTGCTGCTGATCGGACCGGACGGCGGGGCGCCGGAGGTGCTGCGCCCGGCGGACACCTCGTACGAGGACCACCTGCCCCCGGGCTACCACGCGGTGTTCCGCGGCCCGGAGGGCGAGGAGGTGCACGCGTACGTGTATCCGCCGCACAACCCCGGCTTCACCGCCCCGGAGGGCGAGCTGCCCCCGTACGTGGTCCAGGCGCACGGCGGTCCCACCACCCGCAGCCAGCTGGTGGCGGACCTCTCCACCGCCTTCTTCACCAGCCGCGGCGTCGGCGTGGTGGACGTCCAGTACGGCGGGTCCACCGGCTTCGGGCGCGCCTACCGCGAACGGCTGCGGGAGGCCTGGGGCGTGGTCGACGTACGCGACTGCGCCACCGCGATCCGCGGCCTGGTCGCACAGGGGAAGGCCGACCCCGGGCGCATCGGCATCCGCGGCGGCAGCGCGGGCGGCTGGACCGCCGCCGCCTCGCTGGCCGCCGAACCGGAGCTGTACCGGGTCGCCGGGATCTACTTCCCGCTCCTGGACCCGGAGGAGTGGCGCGCGCAGGGCACGCACGACTTCGAGTCCCGCTACCTCGAAAGCCTCATCGGCCCGTGGCCGCGGGCCGCCGCACGCTACGCGCGGGTGTCGCCGCTGCGGCGCGCCGACCGGGTGCGCGCGCCGTTCGTGCTGCTCCAGGGGCTCGACGACGCCGTGTGCCCACCGGTCCAGGCCGAGCGGTTCCTGGAACGGATGCGGGAGAACGGGGTGCCGCACGCGTACCTCGCGTTCAAGGACGAGCAGCACGGCTTCCGCATGGCGCGGACCGTCATCGACTGCCTGCACGCCGAGCTCTCCGCCTACGGGCAGGTGTTCGGCTTCGAGGCCCCGGGCATCCCCCGCACCGAGCTCTCGGCGGGGCACCCGGGCTGAGCACCCGCCGGCCGCCCGGCCCGGTACACGGAAAGCCGCCCCCGGACATCCGGGGGCGGCTTTCCGTGTACCGGGCGTTCGCGTACGGTCAGCCGGCCGCGGCCGCGGCCTGGGCGGCGAGGGCGGCGACCACCTCCGTCTGGCGGCCGAGCGTACGGGCGAGGAGCAGTTCGCGGATCGGGACCCGGACGCCCAGCCGCGCACCGAGCCTGCGCGCGAGGCGGGTGACGAGCAGGGAGTCGCCGCCCAGGGCGAAGAAGTCGGCGTCCGGGGCGATCTCCTGATGGCCCAGCAGCTCCGCCCAGACCCCGGCGACCAGCGCGGGCACGTCGAGGGGGTCAGGGGACCGCTCGCCGGTGCCGGGCTCCGGGGCCGCCGGCCCGGGGGCGCCCGCGATGCGGCGGGGGGCCTCCGAGGGCGGCGCGGCCTCGGGCGCGGTCCGGCGCGGCCCCGCGAAGGCGTAGCCGGGCAGGCGTACGGGGCGGCCCCCGTCGCAGAGCCGGCCGGCCGCGAGCGGCTGGCCCACGGTCCAGAGGGCGCCCAGCGCGGTGAGCACGTCCTCGGCGCGGGCGGCGCGGGCGGCGGCGAGCGGGACGGCGGTCAGGTCCGCCGCCTCCGCCAGGGCCGACAGCGTACGGCCCGGACCGGCCTCCACGACCAGTGCGCCGGGCAGGTGCCGGGCGAGGGCGCCGAGGGCCCGGGCGAACCGGACGGGGTTGCGCGCGGCGGCGGCGAAGGAGTCCGCGGCGACCTCGGTACCCGGCAGCAGGAGCCGGCCGTCGTTGGCGGCCCACGGGATCACCGGCGGGTGCACGGCGGTCCCGGACAGCTCCGCGGCGAGCAGCGGGACGGCCGGCTCGACGAGCGCCGAGTGGAAGGCCCGCGTGGTGCGCAGCCGGTGCGTGACGACGCGCCCGGCGAGCCGGGCCTCGAACTCCGCGACGGCCCCGGGGGCACCCGCCACCACGCTGCCCTCCGGGGAGTTGACCGCCGCGAGCTCCAGGGGCAGGCCGCAGGAGGCCAGCAGCTCGCGGGCGGCGTCCTCGCCGCAGCCGAGGGCCAGCATGGCGCCCTCCGGGCAGTCCTGCATGGCGCGCCCGCGCAGGGCCACGAACCGGGCCGCGTCGGGCAGTTCCAGTACGCTCGCCGCACAGGCCGCCGCGACCTCGCCGAGGCTGTGCCCGATCACGGCCCGCGGGACCAGGCCGAGACCGCGCAGGGCCGCGGCGACCGCGTACTCGACCGCGAAGAGCGCGGGCTGGGCCAGCCGGGTCCGGGCGAGCTCCTCCTCGGGGAACGCGGGGTCGTGCACGGCACGGTCGACCTCGGAGGCCAGGCCGGGCCCGAAGGCGCCGAGGCACTCGGCGAGGGCCTCGGCGAAACCGGGCAGGGCCTCGGCGAACGGCACCGCCATGCCCGGGCGCTGGGACCCCTGGCCGGGGAAGGCGAGGACGAGGGGGGCCGGGCCGGCCTCGGGGACACGGCCGCGCACCACCCCGGTGCCGGCGGCGAGGCGTTCGGCGAGGCCGGCGGTGTCCCGGCCCACGACGGCGAGGCGTTCGGGCAGCGCGGTCCGGCCGGTGGCGAGGGTACGGGTGACGTCGGCCGGCGCCGGGGCGTGCGCGGCCAGGTGGCGGCCGAGGCGGTCGGCGGAGCGCCCGAGGGCCTCGCCGTCCGCGGCGGAGAGCAGCGCGAGGTACCCGGCCCGCGGCCGGTCCCGGTCCTCGGAGCGGGGCGCGGGGGCCGGCGGCGCCTCCACGACGGCGTGCGCGTTGGTGCCGCCCACGCCGAAGGAGCTGACGCCGGCCCTCCGGGGCTCGGGGCCGGACCACGGCGCGGCGGCGGCGGGTACGTACAGCGGCGAGTCCGCGGTGTCCAGCAGGGGGTTGAGCCGGCTGAATCCGGCGACCGGCGGGACCACGCCCTCGCGCACCACGAACAGGGCCTTGATCAGTCCGGCGAGTCCGGCGGCGTTGTCGAGGTGGCCGGTGTTCGCCTTGAGCGCCCCCACGGCGACCTGGCCCGGGGCGGCGCCCGCGGCGCGCAGGGCCGCCGAGGCGGCGGACCACTCGATGGGGTCGCCGACCCGGGTGCCGGTCCCGTGCGTCTCCAGGTAGCCGATGCTCGCGCCGTCGACGTCCGCGGCCTCCAGGGCGGCCCGGATGACGGCCTCCTGGCCGCCGGCGGAGGGGGCGTAGTAACCGGCCTTCGCCGAACCGTCGTTGTTGACGGCCGTGCCGAGGACGACGCCGTACGGCTCCACCCCCTCCGCGAGCGCGTCCTCCAGGCGCCGCAGTACGACGCACGCCACCCCGGAGCCCGCCACCACGCCGTCGGCGTGTTCGTCGAACGGCCGGCAGGCCCCCGCCGCGCTGTGGATGCCGCCGGGCACGTGGAGGTGCCCGGCCTGGGGGTAGGCCACGCCGGCGCCCACGACCAGGGCCTGGTCGCACTCCGCGTTCAGCAGCGCCTGGACGGCCGTGTGGAGGGCGACCAGGGAGGAGGAGCAGGCGGTCTGGACGGCGATCGCGGGCCCGGTGAGGTTGAGCTTGTAGGAGATGAGGCTCGCCATGAAGTCCGGCTCGTTGCCGTGGACGGCGTCCTCGAGGGTCATGGGGTCCAGACCGCCGCCGGCCAGCATCGCGCGCAGGTAGCCGCTGCCGCTGGCGGAGGCGTACACGCCGGTGGTGAGCGTGGTGTCGAGCGGGCCGGTCCCGGCGTCCTCCAGGGCCGCCCACGCGCACTCGAGCATCATCCGGTGCTGCGGGTCCATCATCTCGGCCTCGCGCGGGCTGATCCGGAACAGGGCGTTCTCGAAGCGGTCGGCGTCGGCGAGGTGCCCGTGCACCGGCACGAACGCGGGATCGTCCACCAGGCTCCGCGGCACCCCGGCCTCCCGCAGCCTCTGCTTGTCGTACCGGGTGGTGAGGACCCGCCCCTCCAGGAGGGCCTCCCACCACCCGGCCAGATCGGCGGAGCCCGGGAACCGGCCGGACAGCCCGGTCACGGCTATGTCGAGGGAACGGTCGCGCGTCATGCATCCACCTTCGTGTCGCGCCAGTACGGATCAGCAAGGTTGCCAGATTAGGCAAGTTGATGGCAATGTCCTTGTCATCGACTTGTCTGACAGGCGGTTAACCGGAACAGAGGGGAGAGGACGGCGTGCGACCAGACCCGAAGTGGACCGCCGGCCCGCGCAACACGGCGCCCGGCGGGGGACTGCACGAGGCGTTCGCCCGCAGGGCGGCACAGTGCCCGGGGGCCGTCGCCCTCGTCGAGGGGGACCGCACCACCACGTACGCCGAACTCGACGCGGCGGCCGACGCCTGGGCCGCGGGGCTCGTCGCCGCGGGTGTCACCCCCGGCGCGCTGGTGCCCGTACTGCTGCCCAGGAGCACGGATCTGGTCACCGCGCTGCTCGCGGTCCTGAAGACCGGGGCGGCCTACGCCCTGCTGCCCCCCGACTGGCCCGCGGACCGGCTGCGGGACGTGCTGCGCGACCTGCGGCCGCCCCTCCTCATCGCCCGCGACGGCCTGGGCGTGCCGCACGGCGCCACGCCGCCCGTCTGGTCGCCGCCGGCCCGGCGGACGGCCGGGGCCGGTCGGGCGGCGGAACCGGCCGGCTTCACGCCCGTGGCCGTCGACGCCGGCGATCCGGCGTGCGTCTTCTTCACCTCCGGGACCACCGGCCGGCCCAAGGGCGTGCTCAGCCCGCACCGGGCGACCGCGCGCCTCTTCCAGCCGGGCACCTTCGCCGAGTTCACCGCCGCCACGGTGATGCCGCTGGCCGCCGCCACCCCCTGGGACGCCTTCTCGCTCGAACTGTGGGCGGTGCTGCTGAACGGCGGCACCTCGGTGATCGTGACCGACCCCTACCTGTCGCCCGTGGCCCTGGCCGAGGCCGTGTCCCGGCACGGCGCGGACACCGTCTGGCTGACCAGCAGCCTGTTCAACATGATCGTGGACGAGGCCCCGGACGCCTTCCACGGGCTCCGCCAGGTCGCGATCGGCGGGGAACGGCTCTCGGCCGGCCACGTCCGCCGGTTCCTGCGCCGGCACCCCGGCATCGCGCTCCTCAACGGCTACGGGCCGGTCGAATCCACGGTCTTCGCCACCACGCACCGCGTCACGGAAGCCGACTGCGACCTCCCCGGCGGCATCCCCCTCGGCCGCCCGGTGCCCGGCACGCGGGTCCACGTCCTGGACGGGAGCCGGCCGTGCGCGGTCGGCGAGACCGGCGAGATCTGCCTCGCGGGCGACGGACTGGCACTCGGCTACCTGGGCGACGAGGCCCTGACCGCACGGAAGTTCACCGACGTACGGATCGACGGGCAGGAGGTGCGCGTCTACCGCACCGGCGACCTCGGCCGCTGGGACCGGGACGGCCTCCTGCACTACCAGGGCCGGGCCGACCGGCAGCTGAAGATCCGGGGCCACCGCGTCGAGCCGGCCGAGGTCGAGCGACAGGTGGAGCGGCTCCTGCCCGCGGTGCGGCACTGCCGGGTACTGGCCCGCGGCGACGCCGCCCGCGGCGAGCTCGAACTGGTCGCGTTCTGCGTGCCGGTGCGGCCGGGGGACCCGCTGGACGGCGCCCCCGACGTGCTGGCCGGGGCCCTGGTCCCCTACCAGCGGCCCGCCGCGCTGGTCAGTGTCGACGCCTTCCCCGTCACCGCGCGGGGCAAGCTGGACGAACGGGCCCTGCTGGCGCTGGCCGGTGCGGCCGGACCGGCCGCCCCCGGCGGCCCGTCGCCGGAGGCGGCGCACCCGGCGCGGCCCGGCGTCCGGGCCGGTATCCGCCCCGCCGAGCTGCGCGATCCCGTGCTGCGGGCCGTCGCGGAATGCTTCGCCTCCGTCCTGGAACTCGACGCGGTCCCCCTCGACGTGCCCTTCGTCCACCTCGGCGGGACCTCCCTCGGCGCGGGCCGGCTCTGCGCACGGCTCGGCGCCGCCCTGTCCCGGCCGGTCCCGGTCTCCTGGCTGTACCAGGACCCGACGGCCTCGGGACTCGCCCGCCGGCTGGCCGCCGCGCCGGAGCGGGAGCCGGAACCGGACGCGGCTGCCGCCGGCCCCGGCGAGCGCGGGGGCTCCGCCGGCACGCCGCTGTCCGCCATGCAGCTGGTGCACCTCACCCCCGGGTTGCTGGACCCGGCGGACCGTACCGGGCACTGCCTGATGACCTGGGCGGTCGAGGGCCGCCTGGACCGCGCCGCCCTGGAGGCGGCCGTCGCCGAGGTGCACCGGATCCACGAGTCCCTTCGCGCCGCGTACGTCCTCGACCCGCGGCCCGCCGCGGAACTCGTGGACGTCCCCCCGCCGCCCCTGGAGGTCCTGCCCGCCCGCGAGTCCGTCGCCGCGGCGGCCCGCGCCGCCCGCGCCGAGCTCGCCGGGGAGCTGGCCCCCGACGCCGGCGAGGTGTGGCGCACCGTCCTGGTCCCCGTCACCGGCCCGGAGCCGGACGCCGGCACCGCCGTCTTCGGCTGCGTGGTGCACCACGTCGCCTTCGACGGCTGGTCCGAGGGCGTCCTCGCCGAGGACCTGAGCGCCGCCTACCGCACCGCGGTGGCCACCGGCACCCCCGTACTGAGCCACCGCCCGACGCTGGCCGCGGTGCACCGGCAGCGCCGGGCACACCTGCGGGAGGCCGCGCTGGAGACCCACCACGCCCGGCTGCGGGCCGAGCTGGCGGACGTACCGGCGATGAGGTGGCCGGCCGGCCCCGAGCCGCGGGAGGCGGGGGCACCGGGGCTCGTCGAGACCGTACTGGACGCGGAGGCAGTGGCCGGGGCCGACGCCGCGGCCGCCGCGGCGGGGGTCACCCGTTTCGTGGTCCTGCTCTCCCTGTGGGCGGCCGGCCTGTCCGAGGCGACCGGGCAGCGGGACTTCGCGGTCGGCGTCCCCGTGGCCCAGCGCGACGGCGCGGAGCTCGAACGCGCCGTCGGCTGCCACATCAACATGCTGGCCCTGCGGCTGCGCGGGGCGGCCCTGGACGGCGACGGCCCCGCGGTCGCGCGCGTCGCCGGGACCACCGCCCGCGCCTTCGCCGCGCAGGACGTGCCGTTCCCGGACGTCCTGGCGCTGGTGGATCCGCCGCGCGACGGTCGGCCCCCGCTGTACCAGACCCTCTTCGCCTGCCAGGACAACGTCCCGCCGAGGCTGGAACTCGTCGGCACGAGGACCACCTTGCTGCGGCAGCCCTATCTGGACCTGCCCCTCGAACTGCACACGGAGCTGTGGCCCGCGGACGACGGCGGGCTGCTCGTCCACACCGCCTTCAGGCCCGACGCCGTCGCGGAGAGCACCGCGCGGGAGGTCTCCAAGCGCTTCGCGGAGCGGGTGCGCACCCTCGCCCCGGGAGCCCGCGGCGCAGGAGCCCTCGTCCCCGGAGCCGTCCCCGGAGCCCTCGTCCCAGGAGTCACGCCATGACGACCACCGCCGTATCGCCCGCCCTGCTGACCGATCCCGGACTCCACGCGAGCGGTGATCCGCACGCCGTGTGGCGGTGGATGCGCGCGCACGCCCCGGTGTACCGCCACGAGGCGGCGGAACTCCCCGCGTTCTGGTCGCTGACCCGTCACGAGGACATCCGGTCGGTGTACCGGGACGCCGCGGCCTTCAGCTCGGCCCGCGGCGTACTGCTGCGCTCCGGCGACGACCCGGGCGGCGGCATGACGCTCGCCCTGACCGACGCCCCGCGGCACAAGCAGCTGCGCGGGCTGATGGCGGACTGGTTCAACACCCGTGCCGTACGGGGCCTGGAGGGCTACATCCGGGCGGCGACGCGCAGCGTCCTCGGGCGGGCCCTGGAACTGGGCGGCTGCGATTTCGCGGACGACGTGGCGGGGCGGCTGTCCCTGTCGGTGATCTGCCACATCCTGGGCATCCCCGAGCGGGACCACGAGGACCTGTACCGGTGGACGAACGAGGCGTTCGAGGCCCACGCCTCCCTGGTCTCGCACCCCCAGCTCGTCGAGTACTTCATGGAGCTGCTCTACCAGCGGATGGAGGAGCCCGCCGACGACCTGGTGAGCGCCCTCGTCAACGGCACGGTGGACGGGGAGCTGCTGACCGAGGAGGAAGCGGTCTTCAACTGCGAGAACCTCATCGGGGCCACCGAGAACGGCCGGCTGGCCCTGATCGGGGGCATGCAGGCCTTCCTGGAGCACCCGGACCAGTGGCAGCGGCTGGCCGCCGACCGCTCCCTGATGCCCGGCGCCATCGAGGAGGTCCTGCGCTGGACCTCCAGCGCGACGCACAGCATGCGGGTCGCCACCCGCACCGTGGAGGTCCGGGGCACGCGCATCGAGGCCGGCGACCGCGTCGCCCTGTGGCTGCCCTCGGCCAACCGCGACGAGGACGTGTTCACCGATCCGTACCTCTTCGACATCACCCGCAGCCCCAACCGGCACATCGCCCTGGCCGCCGGAGAGCACTTCTGCATCGGCAGCACGCTGGCCAGGGCCGAGATGCGCGTCCTGTTCACCGAGCTGCTCGACACCGTGGGCCGGATCGAGCAGAACGGCCCCGTACGGCGGCTGCGGTCCATCGAGGTGGGCGGCCCCGAGACGCTGCCGGTGCGCCTCACCGCGAAGTGACGGCCACCGCGGCCGCGACGCCCCCTCCCTCGCCTCCCCCCGACCGATCACGCACCCCACGAACCGTCCAGGAGTGAACACATGACGGACAAGAAGGAACGGCCCGGCCTCGTACACCTGTCGCACCCCGCCGGGGTCTACCCCAGCTCCGGGTACACCCATGTGGTCACCGGGCCCGGGCGGGTCGCCGCGATCGCCGGCCAGATGCCGTTCGACGCCGACGGCGAACTGGTCGGCCCCGGGGACCCCGCGGCGCAGGCCCGGCAGGTCTTCACCAACATGCAGCGCTGCCTCGCCGCCGCCGGAGCCACGTTCGACGACGTCATCAAGCTGACCTACTTCGTCACCGACATCGCCTCCGTCCCCCAGATCCTGGCCGCGCGCGACGAGTTCATCGACACCGAGCGCCCGCCGGCGAGCACGGTGGTCCAGATCGTGGCGCTCTACCGCCCCGATCTGCTGCTCGAGGTGGACGCCCTCGCCCTGCTGCCCGTCGAGTAGACCGGAACACACACCATGACTCCCACCACCTCCCCCTCCGCCTCCGCCTCCCTCCGGGACGCCGGACTGCAGGCCCCGCCGCCGCCCTTCGACGCCGAGCTGGCCGGGCCGATCGGCTGGATCCTCGGCGAGCTCCCCATGCCCCTGACCCCCGAGCTGATCCCGGACCGCCGCCGCCGTTCCGCCGAAGGGCGGCTGAGCGACGAACGGATACGCCGCGGCGGGGCGTTCGAGATCGAGGAGCGTACGGTGCCCGGCCCGGCCGGCGCCCCCGCGATCACCCTGCTGATCTGCCGCCCGGCGTCGGCCCCGGGGCCCGTACCGGTCATCTACCACACCCACGGCGGCGGCATGGTGGCCGGCAGCCACCGCAGCACCGAACTGATCGGCGAGCTGGACCGCGCCCAGGACCTGGGGGCGGCGGTGGTCTCCGTCGAGTACCGGCTGGCCCCGGAGCACCCCGACCCGGCGCCGGTGGAGGACTGCTACGCCGGACTGTGCTGGCTGGCCGAGCACGCCGAAGGCCTCGGCCTCGATGCGGACCGCGTCTTCCTCAGCGGCAACAGCGCCGGCGGGGCCCTCGCCGCCGGCCTCGCGCTGCTGGCGCGGGACCGCTCCGGCCCGCGCCCGATCGGCCAGGTGCTGCAGTTCCCGATGCTCGACGACCGGTGCGGCACGTTCTCCGCCGGGCAGATGGCGCGCGTCGGGCTGTGGGACGGCGAGTCCAACCGGGCGGGGTGGACGGCCCTGCTGGGCGAGCGGCGCGGCACGCCGGACGTCTCCTGCTACGCGGCTCCGGGCCGGGCCGAGGACCTGTCCGGACTCCCGCCCGCCTTCATCGAGGTCGGTTCCGTGGAGGCACTGCGCGACGAGGGCATCACCTACGCGTCCCGCATCTGGCAGACCGGCGGCTCGGCCGAACTCCACGTCTGGTCGGGGGCGTTCCACAGCTTCGACGAGTGGGTCCCGGACGCGGCCGTCTCGAAGGCCGCGCACCGGGCGCGGGTGGCATGGATGCGCCGCGTACTGGCGGGCTGAGGTCAGCGCCGCCGCTTCTCCACGGTGTAGCGCAGCTGCGCGAAGCCGCCGACGTCCGCGGCCGAGTCCAGGCGCAGCGGGACGTCCTCGGTCAGCTCGCCGAACAGACGGTGACCGGCACCGATCAGGACCGGCGCGACACTGATGATGAACGCGTCGACGCGTCCGGCGCGGACGAAGCTCTGGACGAGGCGTCCACCGTCGGGGTAGACGTGCCGGGTCCCGTGCGCCTCGAGGTCGGCTACAAGGGCGTCCATGTCGCGGTAGACGGTGACGCGCGGGTCGGCGTCCTCGGGAAGGGTGGTGCTCAGGACGCCGACGTGGCGGTCGCCGTAGGGCCAGTTCTCCTCGCCGAACCCGACGACCTTCTCGTAGGTGTTGCGGCCCATGACCACGGCGTCGACCGAGCCGAGGAACTCGAAGTAGCCCATGTCGCCGGCCCGCTCCCCGCGCGAGGTCAGCCATGCGATGTCGTCGTCGGGGCGGGCGATGTAGCCGTCGAGGCTGGTGCCGATGAAGACGGTGGCGGTGAAGGTCACGGGGTGCTCCTCAGCACGTGGTCGAGGTCGTCGTGGAGAAGGGCGGCGGGGTCGCCGTCGCCGGTGAGCGCCCACTGCAGGAGGGAGCCGTCGGTGGTGATCCGGACGGCGCGCGCCAGGCGCGGCACGTCCGTGCCGGACGGGAGCTCGCCGCTCGTGACGGCGTCGGCGAGCAGTTCTCGCAGGGCCGCGTCGACCGCACGGGCGTGCTCGGCGGCGTGGACGCGGAACTCCGGGTCCGAGAGGTCGAGCTGGAGCATGGCGAGGTGGTTGGCCATCTGCTCGGGGGTGGACATGTGACCGGCGCGTTCGTCGGCGGCCGCGTGCAGGGCCGCCAGCGGCGAGTCGTTCGCTGTCCGCGCCCTCCGGTAGGGGGCGGCGGCGTTCGCGGCGGCGTCCGCGGCGAAGGCCAGCAACAGGCCGCGCTTGGACCCGAAGCGCTGCGACAGCGTCGCGGGGGAGACGCCCGCCTCGGCGCCGACGTGCGCCAGGGTCAGCCTGCCGGGGCCGTGGGCGCCGATGGCGCGCGCGGTGGCGGCGAGGATCTCGGTGTCGCTGGTGGCGCGTGGTCGTGGCATGGGTTCCTCCTCCTCGTGACCGACCGTAACACATTAATAAATGGCGGTTCATTTATTAATCGGGGCAGGGGAGGGGAGGTGGAGAACCGGGCGGAGGGCGCCCGCGCATGCCCCGGGGGCCTGGCTCGGGCCAGACCCCCGGGGCATGCGCGCGTACGGGGCGGACGGGCGGTGCGTCCGCCGGTGTGCGGCCCGTGTGCGGCCGGTCAGCGGCGGGCGGCGCCCGCCCGTTCGGCGTTCTCCAGCGTTTCGGCCAGGACCCGCCAGATCTCGGCGGCGAGGTCCATGTTCGAGGCGCGGCGGGCCTCCTCGCCCAGCTGCTTCAGCCGGGCGCGGCCCTCCTGCTGGTGGCCCTCGACGATCAGCAGCAGGCTGTCGAGCGTCTGCAGCCGGATCCGGTCGCGGTAGGTCAGGCGGAGGTTGTCGAAGTCCAGCCGGCCATGGGCCGCGCGGGCGTCCGCGTAACGGCCCTCCTCGAACGCGAGGTGCGCCTGGAGCACCAGCAGTTCCTGCTGCTGGACGGGCGTGCCGATGAGCGCGAGCGCCGCCTCGGCCTGCGTCAGGCAGGTGCGGGCCTGCTCGGTGAGGGCGGGTCTGGACTGGAGGTACAGCGAGGCCGCGGCGAGTCTCAGCCGCGCCCACAGGATCGGGTCGACACGGCTGTCGAGCGCCTGCATGGCCTGTTCCAGGTACGCGTGGACCGCCTCGTCGTCCCCCTGGCGGGAGCAGACGGTGGCAGCCGACCACAGGGCCTCGGCGCGCAGCGCGTCCGACCTGCCCGCCACCAGTTCGACCAGTTCCCGGGCGTGCGCCCGGGCTTCGGCCAGACGGCCGGACTCCGCCTCGGCCGACACCAGCGCCAGCAGGGCGGTCCCGGTGTCGGCGACGGAGAGCCCGGCGTCCTTGGCGACGCGGTACGCGTTCTCGGCGAGTTCGAGTGCCCGGGCGATCTGGCCGACCGAGCGCAGACACCGGGCGAGCTGGGTGCCGGACCGGCACTGCAGCGCCGGCAGCGCGAGCTCCTCGGCCACTTCGGCCAGCTCCTCCAGGCACGCCTGTTCCTCGGCGCGTTCGCCGTGGCGGGACCGGTATCCCGCGATCACCCACAGGGCCTGCCAGCGCAGGAGCGGATCCTCCGCCCCGGAGGCCGCGAGCACGTCGATGAGCTGCTCGACGGACTCGTCACTGTCGGAGGAGGCGGCGATGCTCAGCGCCTGCGTCAGCGAGCTGCCGCCGGGAGTGGTGGCAGCGGCGCCGGGCAGGGCGTCGAAGGCGAGACGGTCCACCCCCAGCTGTTTGGCAAGGTAGGTGATCACTCGCTCGGTGGGTTGCCGCGCGCCCGACTCCAGGCGGGACAAATAGCCGGTGGAGATCTCCTCGCCGGCCAGCGAGGCCTGGGAGAGACCCCGTTGGAGCCTCAAGGCCTTGAGGCGCGCGCCGAAAGACGACTCGTCTGTCATGTGAGTCCTGCAATCAATTCTCGGAATACAACCCTGATCGCGCCCGCCAACGCTTTGGGGGGCATCGTAGCGCTCCCCGCACGCGTAGGCAAATTATTTGCCGGACGCGTGCCTTGCGGCTCCGCGCACCGCCGGGCACCCCTAGGAAGCCCGCAAGAACCCTTGGCAACCTTTGGCAAATCGACTTGCCATCGGGGGCCGGGAGTTCTAGGTTGATCGAGGCCGAGCCGCTTCCAGCGGCTCTCGAGTACCTCCCACATCCCCGATCCCGCGATCACGGGATCCTCGTTCGGAGCCGTTCATGCGTAGAAGCATCCTCGTCACCTCCGCCGCAGCCCTGCTCTCCGTCGCTGCGGCCACCGTCGCCACCACCACCGACCCCGGCATCGACTGGCCCGCCGAGCCCTCCGTCCGGATCGTCGGCGCCGGGCAGGGCGACGGCATCGACTGGCCCGCGGGACCCACCGCCCCCGCCGGCACCCGGGACGGCGGCACCGGCGTCATCGACTGGCCCTGACGACCCATGGCCACGATGCACGCAGACGAAGCGCGGACCGACGAGGACCTCGTCCGGCGGCTGCTCCGCGGACAGTTCCCCCAGTGGGCCGGCCTGCCGGTGCGGCGCCTGGAGTCCGGTGGCACCGTCAACGCGATCTACCGGGTCGGCGCCGGGCTGACCGTCCGGCTGCCGCTCACCGAGGGCGGCGCCGGGACGCTGGAGCGGGAGGCGCACTGGCTGCCGCGGCTCGCGCCCCTGGTGCCCGTGCCCGTCCCGGAGGTCGTCGGGCTGGGCCGGGCCGCCGAGGGCTACCCGTGGGGGTGGGCCGTCCACCGGTGGATCGACGGCGAGGTGCTGGCCGAGGGCCGGGTGGAGGACCCCGGGCGGCTCGCCCGGGACCTCGCGGCGTTCGTCACCGCGCTGCGCGGGGTGGATCCCGGCGAGGGACCCCGGGCCCACCGGGGCCGGCCGCTGGCCGCCGCCGACGCGGAGACCCGTGCCGCGATCGAGGAACTGCGGCACACGGACGAGCCGTTCGACGCCGGCGCGGCCCTCGCCGCGTGGGAGGAGGCGCTCGCCGCCCCCGGATGGTCCGGGGAGCCGCGGTGGATCCACTCCGACCTCATGCCGAGCAACCTGCTCGGCGCCGGTGGACGGCTGGCCGCGGTGATCGACTTCGGCACCGCGGGCGTCGGCGACCCCGCCGTGGACCTGATCCCGGCGTGGAACCTGCTGCCGTCCTCCGCGCGGCGGGTCTTCCGCGAGGCCGTGGACACCGACGACGCCTCGTGGGCCCGCGGCCGGGGCTGGGCGCTGTCCATGGCCCTCGTCCAGTTGCCCTACTACCGCGGGACGAACCCGGTCATCTCCGCGAACGCCCGCCACGTGATCCGGCAGGTGCTCGCGGGCTGAGGCCGCTCCCCGAGGAGGGGGGGGGGGGGGGGGGGGGGGGGGGGGGGGGGCCCCCCCTCCCCCCCCCCCCCCCCTCCTCCTGTGTTCCCGCGGCGGCTACGCGAGCCGGAACACCCCCTTGGACAGCGCCAGGACCCGGGCCTGGTCGCGGGCCAGGGCGGCCGCGTCGGCATGGGCCATGTGCACGGTGAGCGGGCTGGACGGCAGGTCGACGGTGGGCCGCAGCCGGTCGCCCGGGCCGGGCTTCACCGTGACCGCCCGGACGGACTCCACCGCGTCGATCTCCGCCAGGACCGACGCGTCCACGGACTCCACGACCCCGGCGAGGCCGGTGGCCACGTGGTACACGAACCCCTCCCGGAGCTTGCGGTACGTACGGCCCGCGAACTCCTCGGCGAACGCGTCCGGCCGCAGCCACGCGAGCGCGCTCGCCCGGGCCTGGTCCGCGCCGAAGCTCCCGGCGTCGAAGTCCGGGTTCATCGTCCCGTTCATGCGGGCGCCGATCTCGACGAGCGCGGGCCCGTCGGCCGTCATCATCACTTCGGCGTGCGCGGCGCCGAACTCGATGCCGAGGGCGTCCAGCACGTCGTGGGTGTAGGCGGTGAGCTCGGCGACCACCGGGTCGTCCGGCGCGACGAGCAGGGCCCGGTGGGGGATGTTGCGGGCACCGCGGCGCCGCTTGTCGCAGCGCCACACACCGGCGTCGTAGCGCGCCCGGCGGCAGGAGACGGTGTCCACGATGTACTCGGTGCCCTCGAGGTAGGACTGCGCGAGGACCTCGGTGTTGGTCTCGCCGTACATGGTGACGGTGCCGAGGACCGCCTCGGCGGCGCCGCGCACCTGGGACGGGTCGGCGCAGATGGACACGCCCTGGGAGCCGGAGGCGGCCAGCGGCTTGACCACGACCGGACGGCCGCCCTGCTCCCGCGCCCAGGCGGCGAGGGCGTCGACGTCGTCGGACCGGAACTGGCGGGCGCAGCGCACGCCGGCCTTCCGGACGGCTTCGATCATCTCGTACTTGTCGCGGCGCGCCGCCGACAGGGCGGATCCGTTGGTCGGCAGGCCGAGCATCTCCGACAGCAGGTCGGCGAGCGGTACGCCGGGCTCCTGCCCGGCCACCACGGCCGCCGGGCGCAGTGCGGCGAGCTGCCGGGCGGTCTCGGCCGGGCCGCCGGCGGCGACCAGGGCCGCCGCGTAGCCGCCCAGGTCCGGCGCCTTCAGGTACTCCAGGGGTTCGGGGGTGCTGGACAGGTGCACGACCTCGGCGCCGAGTCCGGCGAAGGCCGCCCGGAGGTGCCTGCCCGTGCCGTACGCGTCGACGAGGACGACCAAGGGGTGATCAGCTCGCATGCTGCCTCCGTCGGAGCAGTTGGTTGCCAGTTAAGGCAATGTCAGTTGCCAAGATTATTGACCAGCTAGGCAACATCTGTCACTCTTTTGGGATAGAGCCGCTCGATTGAGCCGAAGCATCCGGTCGCCCCAGATCGCCTGACACCTCGTCGTGTCCCCGGGCGCGCGACCGGCCAGTTCATCAATGAAGAACGGAGCTCTCACCCATGTCCGTGCAGACGTTGCACACCCCCACCCGGCTGCCCGAACTCGACGACACGCAGAGGGCCCAGTTCGAACGGTCCGGTTTCCTCGTACTGCCGGGCTTCCTCCCGGACGATCTCGTGACCCGGGTCAAACAGGAGGTCGACACCTGGGTCGACACCGGGCTGCGGGCCCGGTCCATCGCGGCCGTACTCGACTACGCCACCCACGGGGTGCCGGACGTCCTGGAGCTCGACCTCCCCGGGCACGGCGAACTCCTCGCCCACGCACCGCTGCTGGACGTGGTCGGACAGCTGCTCGGCCCGGGGTTCGGCTTCCACCACATGCACAGCGACCGGCACGCCCCCGACCTCCCCGGCAAGGCGTGGCACCACGACTACGAGCAGGGCTCCCCCTCGCGCCGGACCCACACGATGGTCCACGCGCTGCACTACCTCGACGGCATCGACCCGGACATGGCCGGACTGGCCGTCCTGCCCGGATCGCACCTCGAGGCGGCGCCGAAGACGGCGCGCGCCCACCTGGGCACCGACGTGCTGCCCGGCGAGGTGTACCTCGAGGAGCTGCCGGCCGGCTCGACCGTGCTGCTGCACTCCGCCCTCTTCCACGCCCGCCGGGCGAAGCCGCAGTTCCCGGGCCGCCCGCGCTACTTCGTCGACGCCTCCTACTGCGAGGCCGGCGTGCTGTGGCCGCCGGTCAAGCCGTACTGGCGGGAGATGCTGCGGCGGGCTCGCCGGCTCGGGCTCGCCGGAGCGGACTGGCCCGACCTCTTCGCCGAGCACCACTTCGGCGAATACACCCGGCCCGAGTGAGGGAGGACGAGATGCTGCACGCGGGAATCTCATGGCACGCGGGCGGGTACCGCCTCGCCGTGGTCGGCCCCGACGGCCGCCGCGTCCCCGTGCCCGGCGACTACCCCCCGCACCGGGCGGACGAGCTGATCGCGCGGCTGCGCGAGCTCGGCGACCGGCTCGGGATCGTCGTGGAGAGCACCAACGGCACCCTGGACGGCCGCATGATGGCGGCCGGACTGCGCGTGCACCGGGCCGACCCCTGGCTGCTGCCGGACCGGCCGCTGCTGGGCTCCGTCCCGGCGGAGGAACTGGCCCTCGCGAGCCTGCGCGGCGGACGGGGCCTGGTACGGCTGGAGGCCCACCGCGGCACCCAGACCGGCCGCGAGGAGGAACTGGCCGCCCAGATCGCCTCCTCCGCCGGCGCGGACCGCGAGCAGCACCTGGCGGGCCGCCTCTTCAGCCACGGCAGCCGCGAACGCCGCGAGGTCGCGCTCACCTTCGACGACGGACCGCTGCCGCCCTGGACCGGGCAGATCCTCGACGTCCTGGAGCGCTACGGCATCCCGGCGACCTTCTTCTGCGTCGGGATCAACGCGGGCGGGTTCTCCGAGGACCTGGCCCGGATGCGCGAGCAGGGCCACGCCATCGGCAACCACACCTGGTCGCACCCCTTCCTGCCCGAGCTGACCCGGCCCCAGCTGGCCGAACAGATCAACCGCACGGCGGAGGCGATCGCCGGCGCGAGCGGCGGCGAGGCACCCCGGCTGTTCCGGCCCCCGTACGGATCGCGGACACCGCAGGTGCTGGACTGGCTCGCGGACATCGACGCCACCACCGTTCTGTGGGACGTCGCGCCCGACGACTGGGCCCTGCGGCAGGCCGACGCCATCGCGCGCGACGTACTGGCCGAGGTCCGGCCGGGCTCCGTGATCCTCCTCCACGACGGCGGCGGCGACCGCTCGCCCACCGTGGCCTCGCTCCCGCCGATCATCGAAGGACTCCTGGAGCGCGGTTACACGTTCGTACGGGCCGACGACATGATCGCGCGGACCCGGCCCGGGCTGGTGGCGGCCCCATGAGGAACTGGGCGGGCACCATCGACTTCGGTACGGCCCCGATCGCGCGGCCCGGCTCCGTCGACGAACTGCGCCGTATCGTCGCCGGCAGCGAACGGGTCCGCGCGCTCGGCGCCGGCCACTCCTTCAGCGGGGTCCTGGCGACCGCGGGCGGCCTCGTCCGGCTCGACGGGCTGCCCCCGGCCGTGGACATCGACACCGCGGCCGGCACCGCCACGGTGACCGCCGGAATGCGGTACGCCGACGTGGCCGCCGCACTGCACCGGGCAGGCCACGCCCTGGCGAACCTCGCCTCCCTGCCGGACCTCTCCGTCGCGGGGGCGACCGCCACAGGCACCCACGGCTCCGGTGACGGCCGGCGCAGCCTGTCGGCGGCCGTCACCGGGCTGGAACTGGTCGGCCCCGAGGGCGACCTGGTCGAGCTGCGCCGCGACGTGGACCGGGACACCTTCGCCGGATCGGTGGTCTCCCTCGGGGCGCTGGGCGTCGCCACCCGGATCACCCTGGAGATCGAGCCGGCGTTCGAAGTGGCCCAGTCGGTGCGGGCGGCGGTGCCCCTCGACGAGATCCGGGACCGCTTCGACGAAGTCGCCGGCGCCGCGTACAGCGTCAGCGTGTTCACCACGTGGGGGGACGACGCGTCCGTGTGGCTCAAGCGCCGCACCGACCGCGCCGTCACCGAACTGGACCTCGGGACCCCCGCGCCGGGACCGCTGCACCCGGTCCCCGGGGCCGACCCGGCCCCCTGCACGGCCCAGCTGGGCGTTCCGGGCCCCTGGCACCTGCGGCTGCCGCACTTCCGCCCCGGCGCCACCCCGGACGCCGGCGACGAACTGCAGTCGGAGTACTTCCTGCCGCGCGCCGCCGCCCCGGCCGCGTTCGACGCGCTGCGCGGGATCGGCGCGCTCCTCGGCCCCGTCCTGCACGTGGCCGAGGTCCGGACCGTGCGCGGCGACGACCTGTGGCTGAGCCCGGCGTACGAACGGGACTCGGTGGCCTTCCACTTCACCTGGATCAAGGACGCCGCCCGCGTACGGCCGGTGATCGACGCCGTGGAAGAACTCCTGGCACCGCTGGGAGCACGGCCCCACTGGGCGAAGCTCACGGCCATGACCGGGGCCGACATCCGCTCCTGCTACCGCCGCGCCTCCGATTTCGCGGAGCTGCTGGCGAAGTCCGACCCCGACGGCAAGTTCGCCAACGAGTTCGTCGACGGGCTGTTCTCCCCCAAATCCCGGTGACCCCCTCGTACCAGCGATCGCGGAAGGCACGCGCGTGGAAAAGCGACCACTGACCAAGACCGGACGGAAGGTCTCCGTCGTCGGGCTCGGCACCTGGCAGTTCGGCGACGGATGGGCCCATGTGCGCGAGCACGACGTCCGGGCCATCCTCGACGCGGCCGTCGAGGCCGGCGTCGACTTCATCGACACCGCCGACGTCTACGGCGACGGCCGCAGCGAGCGGCTGATCGGACGGTTCCTGCAGGAGTTCCGCACCTCGCGGGGCGAGCGGCCCACCGTGGCGACCAAACTGGGCCGCCGCGGCGCACAGGAACTCGGCGCGTTCACCCTCGACAACTTCCGCGCCTGGACCGACCGCTCCCGGCAGAACCTCGGGGTGGACACGCTCGACCTCGTACAGCTGCACACCCCGCCGGACGCCGTGTTCGAGTCCGACGCGGTCTTCGACGCCCTGGACGCGCTGGTCGACGAGGGCCGGGTCAAGGCGTACGGCGTCAGCGTGGAGACCTGCGCCCAGGCCATGACCGCCCTCGCCCGGCCGAACGTCGCCTCCGTGCAGATCATCCTGAACGTGTTCCGGCGCAAACCGCTGGAACAGGTCCTGCCGGCCGCCCGGGCCGCGGGCGTCGGCGTCATCGCCCGCGTGCCGCTGGCCTCCGGCCTGCTCTCCGGGAAGTTCCGGCGCGACACGGTCTTCGCCGAGGACGACCACCGCAACTACAACCGGCACGGCGAGCAGTTCGACGTCGGCGAGACCTTCTCCGGCGTCGACTACGAGACCGGGCTCGCGGCCGCGGGCGAATTCACCGGCATGGTGCCCGTGGGCGCCACGCCCGCCCAGCTCGCCCTGCGCTGGGTCACCCAGCAGGACGGCGTCACCACCGTCATCCCGGGCGCCACCTCGGTGGCCCAGGCGCGGTCCAACGCCGCGGTCGGCTCCATGGAACCGCTGCCCGGGGAGACCCTCGAGCGGCTGCGCGAGCTGTACGACCGCCGGATCCGCGCCCAGGTGCACCACCTCTGGTGACCGCGGACCGCCCGCCCGCCCCGCCCGCCCCCGCCCACCCCTTCCCAGGAGCCACAGGATGAAGATCGCCGGAGAGACCGTCCTCCTCACCGGTGCCACCGGAGGCATAGGCCGGGCGCTCGCCGCCCGACTCGCCGGGGCGGGCGCCGACCTGATCCTGACCGGCCGCGACCCGGACGCGCTGCGCGCCCTCGCCGACCCGCTCGGCGCCCGGTGGGTGGCCGCCGACCTCGCCGACCCCTACGACGTGGAACACCTCGCGAAGTCCTGCGGGGGCACCGGCATCCTCGTGGCCAACGCCGCCCTGCCGGCCAGCGGCGACCTGCTCGAGTACACGCCCGAGCAGATCGACCGCGCCCTGGCCGTGAACCTGCGCTCGGCGGTCGTCCTGGCCCGGCTCCTCGCACCGGCGATGACCGGCGCCGGCCGCGGCCACCTCGCGTTCGTGGGGTCGATGTCGGGAAAGGCCGCCACCCCGGCCTCGTCGCTGTACACGGCGTCGAAGTTCGCGCTCCGCGGCTTCGCCCACGCCCTGCGGCTCGACCTGCGCCCCGCGGGCGTCGGGGTGTCGCTCGTCCAGCCCGGCTTCGTCGCGGAGGCGGGCATGTTCGCCCGCACCGGGGCGCCACTGCCCCGCGGCGCGCGGGCGGTCACACCGGACCAGGTGGCGTCGGCGGTGCTCCGGGCCATCACGCACGACCGCGGCGAGATCAACATCGCGCCGCTCAGGCTGCGGCTGCGCTGCGCCCTGTCGGTGCAGTTCCCGGCCGCCGCCGCCCGGCTCCAGGGGCGGGGCGCCCCGGACGACAGCGCCCGGCGCATCGTCGACGCGCAACGGGCCTCCCGGTGACGCGCCGGGCGAACGCACGCGCCCCCCACGACCTCATGAGGAGTGAGCACATGTTGGACAGCGTTCTCGTCATCGGCTCGGGCTACCTGCACTTCCGGGAGTACGCGCTGCGCGGACTGGCGGAGCACTACCGGGTCGTCCTCATCGGACAGCGCCCGCTGGACTGGCAGCTTCCGTACGCGGCCGACCACCGGGAGGCCGACCTCCAGGACGAGGCGGCGGTCCTCGCGGCCGCCGAGGAACTCGCCGCGGACAACCGCATCATCGGTGTCATCACCTGGGAGGAGATGCTGATCGCGCGGGCCGCCGCGGTCGGCGCCCGGCTGGGCGTGCCCACCATGCCGGTCGACGCGGCGCGGGCGTGCCGCGACAAGGCGGAGCAGCGCAAGCGCTTCCAGGAGGCGGGCGTACCGTCGGCGCGGTTCCACCTCGCGGGCTCCGTCGCCGAGGCGGTCGACGCGGCCGCCGCCATCGGCTACCCCGTGGTGGTCAAGCCCCGCGGCCGGGCCGCCAGCGTCGCGGTCCAGATCGTCCGCTCCGAGGCCGAGCTGCGCGCGGCGTTCGACTTCGCCCGCAGCTCGGAGAACGCGGCCATCGAGGACGGGCTCGTCCTCATCGAGGAGTTCCTCGTCGGCCCGGAGATCAGCGTGGACTGCTGGGTGCTCGACGGCAGGGTCGAGCCGTACGCGATCGCGCTGAAGCGCACCGGCTACGCACCGTTCTTCGAGGAGGTGGCGCACGTCGTCGGCACCGTCCTCGACAGCGGGACCGAGGCCGCGGTCCGCGAGGTGGTGATCCGCTCCAACCGGGCGCTGGGCATCGACCGTACGGTCACCCACACCGAGCTGATGCTCACCGCCGACGGACCCAAGGTGGTCGAGGTCAACGGCCGCCTCGGCGGGGAACTCATCCCGCGCCTGGCCGAGATCGCGATCCCGGGCCTGTCCGTCGGGGCGCTCCTCGGCGCGGTCGCCACCGGCCGCGAACCCGACCCTATCCCGGCCCCGGAGCAGCTGGTCGGCATCCGCTTCCTGTACCCCGCCGAGGACCTGACGTTCGAGGACATCGAGGTTCCGGCCGCGCTCGCCGGCGAGCCCTGGGTGCGCGAGGTGCGGCGGGTCAGCGATCCGGGCACCGAGCTGCGGCTGCCGCCGCGGCAGTTCCTGGGCCGCGCCGGATACGTCATCGCCACCGGCTCCGGCATCGACGAGATCGACGCGCGCCTGCTGAAGCTCGCCGACGCCACGGCCGTGCTCGGCAAGCCCCTGCCCGTCTGAGCCGCCCCCGTCCCGCCCCCCTCCCGACCCCGCTTTCCCGCTCCCCCTTCCCGTTTTCCGCACAGATGGAGACACACCCATGAAGAAGGCCCTGATCTTCGGCGAGTACAAGATCGCCAGGTTCCTGCCGGTCCTGCGCGACCGCGGCTACACGGACTTCGTCGTGTACTCGGCCGTCGAGTTCGACGCGGCCCTCGAGTTCGACGCCACCGGCGTCGAGGTCAAGCCGCTGAGCCTGGACTGGGACGCGGACGACGTGGTCCGCGTACTGGACGCCGAGCGGCCCGACGTGGCCATCGCCAACCCGTACGCCCACGGCCAGGAGCAGCTGCCCATCGTCTACGGCCGGGCCGCCGCGCGGTGGGACGGCCGGTTCGTCGCCCACTCCGCCGAGTTCGCGGAGGTGGCCTGCGACAAGGTCAAGCTGCACGAGACCGGCGTGGAGCGCGGCTGGCCGGTCCCGGCGGGAGCGGTCTGCGCGGACGTCTCCGAGGTCGCCGGCGCCGCCCGGGAGCTGGGCTTCCCGCTGGTGATCAAGGAAGCCCAGGCCCAGGCGGGCGACGGCCGCTTCTTCGCGGCCTCCGCCGAGGAACTCGACGCGGTACTCGAAGGCGGCCTGGCGTTCCCCGCGATCGTGCAGGCGTTCAAGGTCGGTGAGGAGACCGGCATCGAGCTGATCAGCGCGGACGGTGAGCTGATGCGCTGGCCCGTCGTCTCCATGGGCCCGCTGGACGCGGGGCTCGACCCCTCGAAGCGGGCACGGGTCACCCCGTACGCCCTCCCCGAGCGCGCCGCGGCGCGTCTGGAGGCGTTCCTCACCGACATCCAGGACAACTTCGCCCCGTACGGCCCGTGGCAGATCGACTTCGCGGTCGTCGAGGACGACATCGTCGTGCTCGAGATCAACCCGCGCCTCGGCGGCCTCTCCGACCTGGGCGCCACCGGCAGCGGCACCGACCCGCACGCGGTGTTCACCGCGGCCGCGCTCGGCGAGCCGCTGCCCGGGGCGCGTACCCGCGCGGTGGCGATCGAGCTGCCGTCGGCCGAGATCCCCGGCGTCGAGGTGCCCGAGCACCCCGAGGGCGCCGACGTCATGCGGGTGACCGCGCGCAAGCCCACCAACCGCTGCTTCATCAACACCGACCGCATGCAGCTGGTCACCACCGTCGGCGACGTGGAGGCGGGCAAGCGCTGGGTGAAGGAGCTCGACGCCGCGGGCCTGCTGCGCTGCTCGGTCGAGTCCGCCTTCCGGCAGCTGGAGCAGGGCTTCGCCGTGTTCGGCGGGAAGGCGGAAGCACGATGAAGGTGCTGATCGCCGGACTCGGCGACAACAAGGAGTTCGGACTCAAGTCGCTGCGCGACGCGGGGCACTTCGTCGGGATCATCGACCTGCCGCACCGCGTCCCCGTCAACCAGTGCGACTGGTGGCGCGCGGGCGACCGCTTCTCCGTCGACTCCATGCTCGAAGCGGCGAGCTCGGCCGGGTTCGCGTGGGACGCGATCCTCTGCTGGGAGGAGCTGTCCACCGACATCGCCCGGGAGGTCGCCCGCAAGCTCGGCGTACCGGCGCCGCGGATGCCCGCGGGCCACTTCCGCGACAAGGGAGTCATGCACGGACGGCTGCGGGAGCAGGGCGTCCCCTCGCCGCAACTCGGCGTGGCCCGCACCGTGGAGGAGTGCGTGTCCCTCGCCGGCGGCCGCTTCCCGGTCGTGGTCAAGCCGACGGACTACGGCGGCAGCGGCGGGGTCCGGGTCGTCGACGGCCCGGACGGACTCGCCGAGGCCTTCCGCGCCGCCGCCGCACTGGCCGCGAGCGGGCGCGTCGCCGTGGACCGCTACGTCACCGGCAAGGAGTACAGCGTCGAGGCGGTGACCTGGGCACCCGGTGACACCCAGGTCCTCGCGATCACCGACAAGTACCTGACCCGGCCGCCGTACTGCATCGAGATCGGCCACGTCTCCCCGGCGGCGGTCTCGGACACGGAGCGCGAGCTGCTGTCGGAGGCGACGGTCCGCGCGCTCGACGCGCTCGGCATGGAGGCGGGCGTCTCCCACGCGGAGTTCCGAATGACCGACGAGGGCCCCGTCCTGATGGAGATCGCGGGGCGCCCGGCGGGCGGCCAGATCCCGCGGCTCGTCGAGCTGGCCACCGGCTGGAACCTGAACACCGCCGAACTCGCGGCGGTGGTGGGCGGGCGGACGGCCCAGGGGACACCGGCCGCCGAATGCTCCGCCATCCGGTTCTTCGTCGGCGACGGCAGGACGCCGTTCCGCCACCCCGTGACCTGGGAGACCGCCGGCCTGCCGCCGCTCGTGGACACCCTGCGGGAACTGCGCTACTTCGCGGGCGAGGGGACGGTGGCCCGGGTACCGCGCGGCCCCGAGGACCGGCTCGGATACGCGATCCTCGCCGGCACCCGCGAGGAGACCGCGGCGGCGCTGGCCGCCCTCGGCGACGGAGCCGAGGAGTACCGCGGTGACTAGCCCCCGGGGCCGGACGGCGAGCGCCCCGGCCGGCCCCGGCCGGCCCGGCCGGGGCCTGTGGCACAACCACGACTTCCTCAAGCTCTGGTCGGGGGAGACCGTCGCCGCGCTCGGCTCCCAGGTGACCCAGCTGGCGCTCCCGCTGCTGGTGCTGGGCGCCCTGGGTGGCAGCGCGGCGGAGGTCGGCCTCGTCACGGCGATGCAGTTCCTGCCCGCGCTGTGCGTGACCCCGTTCGCCGGCCTCGTGATCGACATGTTCGACCGGCGGCTGATCATCCTGGCGGCCAACGCGGTGCGGGCCGTGGCCCTGGCCGTGGTGCCGGTGCTCTACCTCACCGACGGCCTGAGCGTCCCGGCGCTGTGCGCGGTCGCGTTCGTGGTGGGCTCGGGAACCGCCGTGTTCGACGTCGGCTACCTCGCGTACCTTCCGGCGCTCGTGCCGCAGCAGCACCTCGTGGACGCCAACAGCAAGCTCCAGGGCTCGTACGCCGTCGCCCAGATCGGCGGTTCCGGCTTCGGCGGCCTGCTGATCAAGGTGCTGGGCGCGTGGTTCGCGATCCTGGCCAACGTCGTCGCCTACCTGGCGGCGTTCGTGGCGATGCTCCTGATCCGGCACCGGGAACCGGCACGCGACCCGGAGGCGGCCGGCCGGCCGCGCCTGGCCGACATCGTCACCAGCTTCGGGCTGCTGTGGCGCAACCGGATCCTGCGCATGCTGAGCCTGCGGGCCGGCTGGTTCAACATGTGCGAGCAGGCGATCCTCACCCTCTTCCTGGTCTACGCCGTCAAGGAACTCCACATGGACGCCGGCGGGGTCGGCTTCGTCCTCGCCTTCGGCAGCGTCGCCTCCCTCGCCGGCGCGGCGGTGGCCAAGCGGGCCGGCAACCGGTTCGGGTTCCCCAGGATCCTGATCCTGGCCAGCAGCGCCTCGTCCGTCGCGCCGGTGCTGCTGCTGCCGACCGGGGCCGGCACCGGCTGGAACTTCGCGCTGGCGACGCTGACGTTCGCCGTCTACGGGTTCGGCCTGACCATCTACAACGTCCACGTCGTGGCGTTCCGCCAGACGGTGATCCCCTCGGACGTCCTGGGCCGCGCGACCGCGGCGTACCGGATGCTCACGTACGGGCCGTTCCCCCTCGGCGCGTTCCTCGGCGGCGTGATGGGCGAGCGGCTGGGCCTGTGGAACTCGCTGCTGGTCTTCGCGGTCGCCTCGCTCGCCGGGTGGGTGCTGTTCGTCGTGGCCTGTACGAGGATGCCGGAGACGGCGCCGGAGCCGGCGTCGGCCTGAGGGGAGTCGAGGTGACCGGTGTGACCAATCGTGACGGGGCCGGGATCGACGAGTCGCTCGTCGAGCGGCTGATCGCGGCGCAGTTCCCGCAGTGGGCGGGACTGCCCGTACGGAAGGTGGCCTCGGCCGGTACGGACCACGCCATGTACCGGCTGGGCGAGGACATGACCGTACGGCTCCCCCGCATGCCCGATGCCGCGGGGCAGGTCGGCGCCGAGCAGCGGTGGCTGCCGCACCTCGCCCCGCACCTGCCCCTGGAGGTGCCCGTGCCGCTGGGGCACGGGGCGCCGGGTGAGGGGTACGGGTTCGCCTGGTCGGTGTACCGCTGGCTCGACGGCGAGAACCTGTACGACCGGCCCCTCGCCGGAAGCGGACTCCAGGACGCTGCCGTCGCGCTGGGCCGCTTCCTCGCGGCGCTCCACCGCGTCGGCACCGCCGGGGCACCGCGCTCGTTCCGCGGCGGTCGGGTGGACACCGCCGACGACGAGGTCCGGGCGGCCATCCGGGACCTGGGCGCCGACGGCACGCACGACGCCGGGGCGGCGACGGCCGCCTGGGAGGCGGCCGTACGGGCGCCGGGGTGGCGGGGCGCACCCGTATGGCTGCACGGCGACCTGCTGCCGGGAAACCTGCTCGGCCGCCAGGGCCGGCTCACGGCCGTCATCGACTTCGGGCTCGTGGGCGTCGGTGACCCCGCGTGCGATCTGATGGCGGCCTGGACCCTGCTGACCGCCGAGACCCGGGACGCCTTCCGCGAGGCGGCCGGCGTGGACGACGCCACGTGGGCCCGGGGGCGGGGCTGGGCCCTGCGCTTCGGGCTCACCGCGGAGCACTACTACCGCGGCGGCCTCAACCCCGTCCTGGCACGCACCGGCCACCGCGCGGCGGCCGAGGCGATCGCCGACCACCACCGCTCCTGACGTCCCCCTCCGCCCGCGGTCCCCGTCGCCGGCCGGCCCTCCCGGGCGGTCGGGCGGCGGGGATCCGGCGTGGGGCGCGGGGCGTTGCCGGCGCCCGAGGGTGCGGCCCGACGCGGCGTCCGGGGGCGGCAGGCGGCGTCCCACGCGGAAGCCGGGCCGGAGGTCCTCCCTCCGGCCCGGCTCCCGTCGCGCCGCGTCCGCCGTGTCGGCCGCGTCCGCCGCGTAGGTCGTCCACCCCGCTCCGCGGGCGGCCGTTCAGGCCGATGCCGCCGGCCCGGTCCTGCCCGCCCGGGCCACCAGCGGCCGGCTGCCCAGGCCGACGAACAGCAGGAGCGCGCCCAGCACCAGCCAGCCGGGCAGCCCCATTCCGAGCGGCAGCAGGCTCATCACCGCCGGGGCGACCGCCTGCACGGCCCCGCTGCCCAGCCCGAACACCCCGGCGTACTGCCCCTGCAGGTGGGCGGGCGCGAGCCCGAAGCAGTACTGGGTCGAGGCGGCCGCGTACCAGAGCTCGCCGAGGGCGAAGACGGCCATGCCGCCCATGAGCAGCCCCGTCGCCGTCCAGCGGGAGGGCCCGTCGGCCAGTGCCATGAGCGTCAGCCCGGCGGCGAATGCCACGCCGGCCCAGGCCATGCGCTGACCGGCCGCGTGCACGTCGTGCACCCCCCGGCTGACCTTGACCTGGAGCAGCACCACGAAGGCCATGTTGAGCACCAGGACCGCCGAGACCACCCACCGGGGCGCGCTCGTGTGCGCGACGATCCACAGCGGCAGCAGGAACCCGGACACGGCGTAGTTCAGCGACAGCACCGCATTGGCGAGCGTGGCGCTGAGGTAGGTGCGGTCGCGCAGCGCGGCCCAGCCCCGTTCCCGCTTCCCGGCGCCGGCCGCGATCCTCGGCAGCCGCAGCAGGATGAGGCCGCAGCTCACGTAGGCCAGGGCCCGGCAGACCACCAGGGCCAGGTACGCGGGCCGGCTGTCGATCTGGATCGCGAAGCCGGCGGCGACCGAGCCGAGCGCGAGGGCCAGGTTCGTCACCGACCGCAGGTAGCCGATGAGAACCGTGGGGTTCCCGTCGGCCACCCCGCGGATGAGCGGAGCCTTGCTGGCCACGTCCGCGGGAATGATCATCCCCGCGACCAGGGAGACCGCCAGGAAGGACCAGAAGGAACCGATCAGGGTGAAGCAGGAGATCACCGCCCCGCCGCAGAGCATGACCGTGACGTGGACCCGTTTGGGTCCCCACTGGTCCGCCAGCCGTCCGACCAGGACCCCGGCGATCAGGCCCGCCATCGCCCCGCCGAACAGGCCGATGGCGACCTGCCCGGCCGGCAGCCCCACGACGCGCGTGAAGTACAGCGCGCTCGCCGTGGTGAACATCCCGCCGCCGAAGCTGTTGGCGAAGGTGGCGAAGGTCAGGACGCGCTGCGCCGGCGATGCGGGGAGCAGCCTGCGCAGGCCGCCGCCCCGGGCGGGCCCGGGCACGCTCGTCGTCACCGCCACAGCGCGTCCCCGAAGCGGACACCGGGGCGCAGCGCGGGCTGGAGCGCGCGCAGTTCGCGCGGGGTGAGCCCGTCCGGGACGATCCTCACCTGCGGCCCGAACCAGTCCCACACCTTGGCGAACCGCCGCTGCAGCTCCTCGGGGGTGTCCGCCGCCACCATGAACTGGCCGATCCGGTGGTTCGTACCGGCGACGGCCGGGGTGTGCGCGCCGACGGGCCGCTCGATCCGGACGAACTCCACCCCCGGCCGCGCCATGACCTGGTCCGCCGAGGGACAGTCGAGCAGCAGCCCCGCACCGGCGGTCAGGTACGCGCCGCCGATGGCTCCCGGGCGGATCTTGACGTCGATCTCCGGACGCCGTCCGAGCGCGACCTGGATGGCGCACGCGGCCAGGTCGACGTTGAACTTCGCGTGCACCACCTCCTGAACGAGTGCGCCGCCCCGGCGCGCGGCACACTCGCCGAAGGTGAGCGCACCGGTCCCGGGGTCGTGGAAGAGCTCCATGTGGAACATCCCGTCCCGCAGGCCCAGCGCCGCGAGCGAGGCCGACACCACGGGAAGGGCCCGGTCGTAGGCCCAGTCCTCCTCGGCGGGGTCGAAGTGGCGGAAGTTGAGCGGGCGTCCGCTGTCGACGGCGGTCAGGCAGGGGTCGCCGTACCGGCCGAGCGCGCAGAACAGCAGCTCGCCCTCGAACACCACGCCGTCGGCTATCCATTCCTCACCCCGGACGAACTCCTCCAGGACGAAGGTGCGCTGAGCGGTGCCCTGCCGCCGGTACTCCTCGCTGCGGCCGCGCAGTTCCGCCACCGAGGACACGACGGTGGTCCGCTCGGTGGCCGCTCCCGCGACCGGCTTCAGCACGGCCCGGTCCGAAGGGAGCCGGGTGATCCCGGCGACGTCGTGGACGTCGTCGACGACCACGGTCTCCGCCGTGGCCAGGCCCGCCGCCCTGATCTCCCGCTTCTGCACCGCCTTGTCCCGGAAGCGCACGGCGACATCGGGCGGCACGGCCGGCAGACCGAGGTGGGCGGCGAGCAGACCGACCATCACCAGGGAGTCCTCGGCGGTGGTGTACACGGCATCGAAGGACCCGGAGGTCAGCCCGGCGCGGGCGAGCGCCATGAGCACGGCCTCGGCGCTGGTGTGGTCGTCGACGCGGATGACCGTGACCTCGTCCGGTATCGCGATGTGCCCCTGCTCCCAGGTGGCCGCGCCACAGACGACGGTGACCTCCAGGCCGAGGCGGACGCATGCCCGCATGCCGTAGCGGTCGAGGCCCACGATCAGGATCCGGTGGGGGCTTGCGTTCTCCATGCGCTGCCTTCCTCGTGCTCAGAAGCCACGCCCGAAGTTGCCAATTCGGGCAACAGTATGGCGCTTCATTAACCCAGCACGGAAAGCGAGTTGTCAACAACGGCAAACATTATTGCCTGTCTCTGGCAAGCGTGGCAGGGCGGTTCAGGGCCCACCCGCCCCTCGGGTCACTCCTCGTTGAGCCAGCCGCAGACGTAGTACTGCTGGTCCGCGTCCCGCTCGATGATCCATTGGTTGAGGACGTCGCCCGCGAGCTTCCCGGTCACGGGGTCCCGACGGGTGATCCTCGCTTCCACGCTGAGCTCGTCCCGGTCCGGCGGGATCTCGTAGGGCTGGAGTTCCCAGCGGTCCACGTAATAGCCGTTGAGGACGAATCCCAGCAGGGTCGAGCGCAGCCGGGGGCAGGTGCCCCGGCGCAGCGAGGTCATGTCGTGGTCGGCCAGGCCGTTCATGTAGACCGCGAAGACGCGCTCGACGGCCTGGCGGTCGAGGGGGGTGCGCGTGGACTCGGGCGTGGGGGTGGGGCTGGGACTGGGCGAGGCAGCCGGCGTGGGCGAGGCGGAAGGGGGAGACGATGACGGCGACGGGGAGCGGTGGGCGGGCGTCGTGGAGCCGGTCGCGCGGCCGCGGCCGGCGTCGTCGTCGGTGGACCCGGCCGCCGGTAACCACCAGGGCATCGCGAGCACGGCCGCCACGAAGACCACCGCCAGACCCGGCACGTACCTCCACCGGACGCGGCGGGCGGGGCCGGGCGCCGTCGGGACCACCGGTTCCGCACCCGGGCCGGCTCCCGGCGACGCACCCAGCCGCAGCGTGGACGCGGATGCCGGCACGGGGTCCGGCCGGGACGGCCCGGCCCTGCCCGCCGGCCCGGCGAGCAGGCCGTACGCTTCATCGGCGGTGAGGCGCTGCGCCGGGTCCTTGCGGAGCAGGCCCGCCAGCACGGGCGCGAGCTCCTCGGCGCGCACGGCGGTGGCGGGCTCCTCGGTGGCGATGGCGACGAAGACGGCCCAGGAACCGGAGCCGCTGAACGGAGGGTTTCCCTCCACGGCGGTGAACAACGTCGCGCCCAGCGACCACAGATCGGAGGCGGCGGTCGCCGGAAGCCCGCGCACCTGCTCCGGGGACATGTAGACGGGGGTCCCCATGAGGGCCCCCGACCTGGTCAGACCGGGCTCGCCTTCCACGGCGGCGATCCCGAAGTCGGTCAGCACCACCCGGTCACCTTCGAGCAGCACGTTGGCGGGTTTGATGTCCCGGTGCGTGACACCCGTGGCGTGCACGGCGCGCAGCGCGTCCAGGACCTGCAGACCGATCTCCGCCACCCGGGCCGGCGGGAGCGGGCCGTCCTCCTTGATCAGATCGTCCAGTGACCGGCCGTGGACGAGTTCCATCACGATCCACGGGCGGCCGTCATCGCCGGCTATCCGGTCGTGGACGGTGATGACCCCCGGGTGTTTCGGCCTGGCGGCCGCCCGCGCCTCGCGGTCGAGGCGGCCGATCCAGGCCTTGCGCCCGGAGGCGTCGAGGTCGTCGGGGAGCCTGAGCTCCTTGAGGGCGACCTCCCGGTCGAGTTGCTCGTCATGGGCCCGCCAGACCGTCCCCATGCCGCCCTGGCCGAGCAGTTCGGCCAGCCGGTACCGGCCGCCCAGCAGTCCTCCGCGATCGTGAGTCACGCCCGGAACCTAACCCATGCGCCCGGCCCCGCTGACGGCCGTCTCCTGCATCGCCGACCAGATGACATGCCCGGCGGGGTCAGCAGGTGCGGCGGCAGCGGGACAGGGCCGGTCCGCCGAGGACCGCGCGTCACCACACCGTGGCCCGGCCCCGGACCACACAGGGGGCCGATCCAGGTATTACCACCCCGTATGGCCACGCCCGCCTGGCCGAGGCGTCGCACCCGGCTGAGGATGCTGCACGGCACCCGCCACACGGCGGGCCGTGCCGTCCCCAGGCCACGACTCAGGAGAAGCGATGCCCGAAACCCCCGACAGCCACGACGCAGCACAGGCCGGGAGCCAGGAGAGGAGACAGCCCCGGTCCTGGCTCAGGCGCCGCGCATGGCTGGTGGGCACCCTGGCGGTGATGAGCACGGCATTGGTGCCGGCCGTCGCCCCGCAGGCGGCCGTGGTCAAGCCGAAGCCGAAGACGGTCAGCCGCCTGTACGTGACCAACTTCGAAACCGACTCCGTTTCGGTGATCAACGCCCTCACCAACGCGATCATCGCCACCATCCCCGTCGGTGACACGCCGGCTGACGTGGCGGTGGACGCGGGACGGGCACGCGCTTACGTGACCAACCGCGAGAGCGACAACGTCTCGGTGATCAACGCCAACAACAACTCGGTGATCACCACCATCACGGTAGGCAGTGCCCCCCAGCAGGTCGCCGTCGATCCGGGCCGGGCCCGCGCCTACGTGACCAACGCCGCCTCGGAGACGGTTTCCGTCATCAACACCGAGACGAACACCGTCGTCACCAGCATCCCCGTCGCCTCCCCGTTCGGGGTGGCGGTGGACCCGGCCCGCGCCCGCGCCTACGTGTCCAACCGGGAGGACGACACCGTATCGGTGATCAACACCGACTCGAACACGGTGGTCGACACTGTCCCCACCGGTGACGGCCCGTTCGACGTGGCGGTGGACTCGGACCGGGCCCGCGCCTACGTGACCAACCAGAGCAGCAACAACCTGACGGTCATCAACACGGAGACGAACGCGGTGGTCACCACCGTCCCCACCGGCACCAGCCCCACCGGGGTCGCGGTGGACCCGGGCCGTGACCGTGCCTACGTCGTCAACTTCGACGACGACTCGGTGACGGTGGTGAACACGGAGACCAACGCGGTGGTCGGCACCCTCGCCGTCGGCGACGAGCCGGCCCGCGTGGCGGTGGACCCGGCCCGCGCCCGCGCCTACGTCACCAACTCGGCATCGGACACGGTCTCGGTGATCAACACCGAGACCGACACGGTGGTCGACACCTTCGCCGCCGGCGACGGTCCGGTCGGGGTGGCCGTCCTCACCGGGTCCGGCAACGGCAAGGGCAAGGACCGCCCGTAAGCAGCGCGTACGACGCCCACAGCGGCGCGCGCGGCCGATGGGGCACCGCCGAGCGGTGCCCCATCGGTACGTCTGCGCGGCCGGCGGGCTTCGGGTCGTCAGGCGGGGAGTGCGGGGTTGGGCGTGAGGATGCGGGCGAGGACGTCCTCGACTTCGGTGCGGGTGGGGGGCCGGGAGGCGGCCAGGCCTTGCAGGCTGAGCCCGTTCATGGCCGCGGTCGCGGTGCGGGCGGTGACGGGGTCGGTGTAGGGGAGCAGTGCGTTGACGGTGGCCTCGGTGTACCGGTCGACCAGGGGGCGCAGGGCCGGGCGGCGCAGCGCGGCGAGGTAGAGCTCCAGCTCGACGACCTCGTAGGCGCGGTCGCGGTCGGGCCCGAAGTAGCTCATGAGGGCGTCGGTGAGCAGCACGACGAGCTGGTGGGCGGTGAGGTCGGGGCGCTGGGCGACCCAGTCGTGGAGCATGGCGGCGTAGCGCTCGTACGCCTGCTGGAGGGCGGCCTGGATGAGGTCGTCCTTGGTTTTGAAGTGGTAGGTGGTGGCGCCCAGCGGGACGCCGGCCTCCTCGGCGACCGCCCGGTGGGTCAGCCCCTCGATGCCGCGGTCGGCGATGACGCGGCCGGTCGCGGCGGCGATCTCCGCGATGCGGCGTTCGGGATCGCGGCGGCGACGAGCGGGACCGTCCTGGGGCACGGTGGCGACTCCTGAGAGCTGCGAGGAGAAATCCAGTACATGCGTACTGTACTCCCCGCCCGAGGCGCGCGCCGCCGAGACAAGGCCTACAGCAGCTACAGACCCAGGCCTGCGCCCCCTCCCTCGGCGCTTCGGGGAGCGATATGCCCGATTTGCGTGCCATCTAGTACGGATGTACATTACGTATGTACTGTTTCAAGACGAGGTCGACCCGCCCAGGGCCCGCTCGCGATGCCTTCCCCCCTCTCTTGCCGCCGCCACACGCTGACGACGCGGTCCCGTACCCATGGAGTGATCTTGATGAAGACCGGCAATGCCGCACGCCCCGCTGCCACTGGCCGCGTGACGTCGTACGCGTTCTGGGGGCCCGACGGCCGGGCGCTCGCGGAGTTCTACGCCGCCGTTCTGGGCTGGAAGGTCGCCCAGGAGTTCCCGAACGAGCACGGCGTGCCCACCGCGTTCTACGTCACCGACGGCGCCACGGCGTACGTCTTCTACACGGCCCGGGACTTCAAGGCGCCGAACTGGCCCGAGGAAGAGCTGCCCTTCCACCTGGACCTGGCCTTCGACGACGTCGCCGCCGCCGAGGAGCACCTGCTGGAGCTGGGCGCCACCAAGCCGGGCCACCAGCCCGGCGGCGAGCACTGGACGGTCCTGCTGGACCCCTCCGGCCAGCCCTTCTGCATCAGCGACGGCGCCTACACCCCCGACGCGTAACCAGACCCGACCCACTTCACCCCACCCCCCGCCCGCACGAGGGCACCACAGCGAGGAACCACCATGGGCTACGCACCCTGCTTCAGCGTCAAGGACACCGCGGCCAGCATCGCCTTCTACGAGCAGCTCGGCTTCACCACCGACTCCAGCGGGGCCAAGGCCGGCGACGACATCCACATGCTGTTCTACGGCGGCGAGTTCTGCGGAATGCTCTACAGCAACGCGGAGCTGAAGAACTGGCTGCCCGTCCTCGCCGACACCCCGATCGGCTTCGCCGGCATGCACTACCTGGGCGTCGACGACCTCCAGGCCGCGTACGACCGGATCGCCCGGCACGCCGAGATCGTCAAGCCCCTCGCCGAACACAACGGCATGCGCCTGTTCTACTTCCGCGACCTCGACGGCTACGTCATCGGCGTCAACGAGAAGTCGGCCGCCCCCGCCGTCTGACCCCCAGCCGTCCAGCCCCCTCCCGCCCAGCCACCCTCCCCCTCCAACGCGCACACGCCGCCGGCCAAGGCCGGCCGCGCCCGGGCACACAGGTGGTCCTGTCCGGCTGGCCGGCGGCGCCAGCGGCGGCGTGATGCCGATCAGCTGGCAGGCGCCCTTGCCCGGGCGCTTTGACGGATGAGCGCTCGGCCGTGGCCCGGGGTCCACGCCGTACCGCTCGACGCCTGCGCCCGGCCCCGGGGCCACACCAGGGAGAGCGTCAACGCGACGCCCCGACAGTCCACCCCTGTGGGTGACCATCCCGGAGGGACAGGCACCCGCTTCCCGCCGTTCTGCCCGGACACCAGGTCGCAGAGGAACCGTTCCCGCCGCATTTGCCCCGTACGGCGGTCCCGTGCGGTGACGCCGGCCCGCTGGATAAACGCGTCAACCTGAAATGACGTGTCTGCCTCCCCGTCGCCTACCGCCGCGCGGCGGTCCGCGCTGTCCTGGGGCGGTGCCGGGGACGAGCGCCCGGCACGGCCGGCGGGGAGAGCTGCCCCGGCGGCCCAGGCGGAGGACGCTCTCCAGCAGGTGAAGGGACACGCATGTCGAACGAGCTCAAGTACGGCGACCGGATCCATCTGCAGAACGGCTACAACAACTGGCAGGGCGGCTACCTCGACACCAACGGCCACGCCGGCAACAGCGGGGCCAAGTACGAGGTCTCCACCACGGACACCCCCAACCGCGGCACCGGCACGGGCACCTGGGAGGTGCTCTCCGCCTCCGGCAAGCCGGCCGGCGCCGCGGTCGTCACCGGTGACCTGATCTACCTGCGCAACCTCTACGGCGGCGACGGCGGCTATCTCGACACCAACAACCACGCCACCACCGGCCAGAAGAACGCCGGCGGCAAGTACGACGTCTCCACCTCCAAGGACAGGGACCGGGCGGAAGGCACCGGCCGCTGGCGGATCTTCGCCCAGACCTCCGGCCCGCTCGACCAGAGCGTCCGCGTCGGCGACACCGTCCACCTGTTCAACACCTACGGGGACAACGGCGGCTTCCTGGAGACGAACCACAACAGCACCGCCTCGGGCGGCAAGTACGACGTGTGCACCAACGGCTACTACAACCGCGGCAACTCCACCGTCGCCGACTGGAAGGTCCACAAGGCCCCGGCCTGACCAGCCCGACGCCCCGCCCCGGACCCACCCGCCCGGGGCGGGCGTCGACGCCGCGCACGGCCACATCCGGTCTTCGGCCCTTGACGGGCCGCCGGGCCGCTCGCCGCCGCGGGCGCCGGGCTCCCGACCGGCCCGCGCACCGCTGCGGTGCCGGGCCGTTCACCCGGCCGGCACGGAGGCGCCGGCCAGTTCGCGGTAGAAGGAGCTGGCGCCCAGGAGTTCGTCGTGGGTGCCGGTGGCGAGGAGCCGCCCGTCGTTGAGGACCACGATGGCGTCGGCGTCCTTGACCGAGGACATGCGGTGGGAGACGAGGACCACCGCGGTGCTCCGGCTCACCGCACGGACGGTCTCCATGACCACCTTCTCGCTGGCGGAGTCGAGACCGGAGGTCACCTCGTCCAGCAGCAGGAGCTCGGGGTCGCGCGCCAGCGCCCGGGCGATGGCGATGCGTTGCCGCTCACCGCCCGAGACCGCGGTGCCGCCGGAGCCCAGGGGGGTGTCCAGGCCCTCGGGCAGGCGGTCGAGCAGGCCGGTCAGGCCGACCTTGCCCAGGACCTCCCCGGCCTTGCCCCGGTCGGTGCCGGGCAGCCCGTAGCAGACGTTCTCCAGCAGGGTGCCGCAGAGCAGGGGGCTGTCCTGTTCCACGTACCCGATGCGGCGGCGCAGCTCGTGCAGGGGTAGTCCGGCCACGTCCCGGCCGTGGATGCGGATGTGCCCGGACACCGGCTCGTGGAAGCGTTCCAGGAGCGCGAGGACGGTGCTCTTGCCGGACCCGGACGGGCCGACGAGGGCCGTCAGCCCGCGGTGCGGGACCTGCAGACTGACGCGGGTCAGGACGGGGTGCCCGGTGTCGTAGCGGAACGAGACGTCGTCCAGCGTCAGCAGGGGCGCGGCGGGACGGGGTACGGGCAGCGGGGGTGCCGGGGTCCGCGCGGGTCCCGGGTCCTCGGCCGGGAGGCCGTCCAGCTCCTCCAGGCGTTGGACGGCGGCGAGCCCCACCTGGACGGTGCCGAGCGCCTGCACCAGGGCGTCCAGCGGCTGCATGACGTAGAAGAGGTACAGCAGGAAGGCCACCAGCCCGGCGGACGAGAGGTCCCCGGACGCGACCTGCGCCCCGCCCACTCCGAGGACCGCCAGGAAGGCCGTCTGGACCGACACGGTCATGGCGGTGCCCGCGACGGCCCGCCAGCCGGCCGCCTTGATGCCGTGCCGCCAGGCCCGCTCCGCGGCTCGCTCGGCGGCGGCGGCCTCCCGCCCTTCCGCACCGAACGCCTTGACGGTCCGCAGCGCGTTCAGGGCGGGTTCGAGCACGGCGCCCAGAGCGCCCACGGACTGCTGCACCTGCGCGGCGGACTCGCGCATCCTGGGCAGTGCCACGCCCGCCGACAGGGCGACGAGCAGCAGCGCGCCCGCGGTGACGGCCATCAGCAGGGGTGCCGTGAACGCCATCAGGGTGATGCAGCCGATGATCAGCAGGCCGCTGGAGAAGATCTGGGTGACGGCGTGCGACACCGTCTGGCGCAGCACGGCCGCGTCACTGGTGACCCGGGTGAGCAGGTCGCCCGGCTGCAGCCGGTCGGCCGCGTCGACCTTCAGGCACAGGATGCGGTGGATCAGCCTCTTGCGGGTCCCGAGCACGATCGTCTCGGCGGTGCGCTCCAGCAGGAAATCGCCGCACGCGGTCAGCACGGCCGCGGCCACGACCAGGAGCGCCAGGAGGACGAACGGCGCCGGCGAGGGGCCGTGCTCGCCGAGCGAGCTGATCACGTCCTTCGCCATGAGGGGCTGGAAGAGCCCGGCGACCCCGCCCGCCAGGCTCAGCGCGGCTCCCGCGCCGAAGACGGCCTTGGCGGGGGCCAGCGAGCGCAGCAGGAAGCGCAGGCTGCTGCCGGAGGGGGCGTCAGGCGGCATCGGCGTGCGGGCCGGCCGGCTGGGGAACCGCCCTCTGGGCCTGCCGCCCGCGGCTCCCGGGGACGACGACCCGCCCGTCGGTGATGAGCGCGAACCGCTCCAGACCGGGAATCACGACGCTGACGACGGACACCCCGTTGGCGAACGTGTGCAGGGGGCGGACGTAGGGGGTGTGCCCCCGCCGAGCCAGCTGCTCCACCAGGGCCGCGAGGTACTGCTCCGGCTGGCCGCACGTCGGCGTCTCCGTGAACGGAACCGTACGGGCGCTGCCGAGGGCCGGGCGCAGGTCCATCTCGGAGCAGCGCATGAGCACCGGGTAGTCCTCCAGGGAGCTGCGCTCGGGGTGGTCGTAGCCGGGGCGGGAGGTGACGGCGACGCACTGGATCAGCTCGGTGAGCGCCCGCTCCGCCGCGTACGCGGAGACCAGGGACGTGCCGCAGCCGCGCCGGATCATGCCGGGCTGCTGCGGGGCCGACCAGGCCATGAAGCTCGGGATGCCGATGTCGCTCGTCATGTCGATGAGGACGACCGGCGCGCCCACGCGCTCCTCGGTCGCCTTCAGGAGCGAGGCGAGCCGCTGGGGCAGGGTGTCCGGGTCGACGACGGTCAGCGGCGTGGGCTGCGGGGCGAGGAACGTGCGGATCAGCAGCAGGGAGAACGCGTCGCGCTCGACCACTTCGTTGACGGCGTGCACCGTGGCCTCGGTGACGGTGGCGCCGGTGGCGCAGCCGCTGTTGACGCTGTAGCGGCCGAGGGCGCCGTAGGAGTAGTGGTCCCCCAGCCGCGACCGCAGGTCCTTGGCCTCGTCCTCCAGGTACCAGGGGCAGTTGACGAACACCGGCACGTCGCAGGTGGCGTCCCCGTGCACGGCGCGATGGCTGCGGCACGCCACCTGCCCGTCCGGGCCGGCGGAGAGGAGGAGCGAGGAGACGTCCGGCGCGAAGGGGCCGGTGGAGATCTCGTGCGCGGAGCGGAGGGTGACGTCGGCGGGTTCTATGGTGACCGTGGCGGCGAGGTGGTGTTCCAGCGCCTCGTAGAGCGCCCCCACCTTGGCGGCCTGGCCGAAGCCCTTGCCGCACCCGGCGAGGCTGGGGACCGGCGTCCCGTCCTCCTCGTGCAACTGGCAGTGCCACGCCCCCGGGTCCCCGCCCAGGTCGGTGTACGCGGCCGTCAGCCCCAGCGCGGCGAGGGCCTCCGTGCCGCGCTTCCAGGACTCCGCCAGCGGAATCTCTCGTTCGCCGTACTGGTGCAGCATCTTCCCACCCATGTCCGCTCGTGTTCTGCTCGCCGGAGGCGCCGCGGCGTCGGTTCCGCGCGGCGCGACGTCGCAGGCGGGCACGGGATGAGGATCCCGTGCCCGCCTGCTGGTACAACGCCTTACTTGTTGATCACAACCGTGCTCTCGGCGATGTCGAGGAGCTCGGCGATGGCGCCCTGCTCCGCCTCGGTCACGTCCGTGAGCTCGGTGCCCGGCAGAACGGTCTTCTTCCAGTTACGGCCCCAGTCAAAGCTACCCATGACAACTCCTCAGTGAGTGAAGTGATACGAGAGGAAGAGCGACGGTCCCGCCGGGTTGCTGTGGCTTCCCGGCGGGGGCCCTTCCGAGATCAAGACTCCCGTACGCCACCGGCCGGGAGAATGGCCGCAAGGGCAGCCCCAGGGGCAACCGCGCGCCCGAAAACGGCCCTTGAGGACGTGAACCCGAACGCTCCGAAACGCATCGCACCCGGCCCCCGGTACCGAGGTAAACGGCACCAAACCCCCTCATAACAGGAAGTAAGTCCGTACATTCCCGCGGGCAGCGTCCCGGGCCGGAAGGGAGCGCGGATGCGCGACAGCTCCCAGGGCCCCAGTTGCACGATTTCCTGACAACTAGCCCTTACGACTCATTTTCCACCATTCCCCTATGTGACACCGACATGATGCGCTGTCATATTCCTGCGTCGGATTGCCCGCTTCATCTCGTTGCACCCATCAGGGGAAGGCAGGAACATGGGCAAGTTCAGGTACGGAACCACTGCGTCGGCCATCGTGCTGGCCGCCGTGGGATCGCTCGCGGCCGCGGGAGGCACGGCCCACGCGGAGGCGGGCCAGGACACCATCGCCATGCTGAAACAGGAGAAGACCCAGTGGTGCTGGGTCGCCTCCGGGCTGACCATCGCGAAGTTCCAGGGGTTCGGATCCACACAGACCGACTTCTGCAACCGCGCCCAGCCCCACTACGGCTGCAACAACCAGCCCGCGACCCTCGACGACATGGCCCGGGGCTGGAGCAGCCTGGGCCTGACCCACACGGGCTCGGGCCTGAGCAGCGCGGCCACGTTCAACCAGGTGTACACCGACGTGAAGGCGGCCCGGCCGATCGGCGCCCGCATCGGGTGGACCTCCGGCGGCGGCCACATGAACGTCGTCTACGGCTTCGACACCTCGAACAACACGATCGCCGTGGCCGACCCGTGGCCGGACACCACCACCTACACCTGGTGGAACTACAACGACTACGTGAGCAACAGCTCCTCCAAGTGGACCCACTCCCGCATCGGCATCTCCCGCTAAGGCAGGCGACATGCGCGACACCAAAACGTCCAGCGGGCGGGCGGACTCCCGCCTCTCCCGCCTGTCCATCGTCATCGCACTGAGCGCGTCCGCACTGCTGTCCGTCGTCGGCCCGGCCCACGCGGCCCCGGCCAAGGACCCCCTCCCGGCCGACATCCCCGACTACCAGTCGGCCCTCGACGCGGTGAAGTCCACCGACGTCCGCAACGCGGTCTGCCGTTTCCTGCGCACTCCGGTGCCCACCGGCGGCGCCGGCGAGCCGGTACAGACGATCCCCGAAACGGCCGAGCCGTGCCAGGGACTCCCGGTCTTCACGATCAAGGACCCGGTGGCACGGAACGAGATCACCCCCGGGTTCGTCGCCGGCACCGCCCGGCCACTGCCCACCGAGGCGGTCAAGCTGACGCAGCTGGTCTCCTCGCTCAGCACCACCGTCAACGGCCGCAACGCGACCGTCATGCTCGCCCCCACCCAGGGCGGCGGCTGGCACCTGGCGGCCGTGCGCGACGGCGACACCGACGCCGCGTACGCCTCCAAGGCCACCGTCGGCACCCTGGTCTTCACCGAGCCCCAGATCCGCGGCTGGTACCAGCTCAAGCTCACCACCGTCGAGCCGCTCAACGACGAGGCCCGCCAAGGACTGGGCGGCCAGAGCTCGGTGTCGCTCAGCGACTACCAGAAACTGGTCAAGGCCCGTTACGCCGACAAGCTGCCCGGCTCGGAGTACGACACCAAGGGCTACTCCAGCGGCTACAGCACCCGGTCCAAGGAGGACGATCCCACGTCCTCCACCCTGCTCCTCGCCGGCGGTTCCGGCGCGGCACTCGCCCTCGCGGGCGCAGCCACCGTGCTCGGTCGGCGCCGGCGGGCCGGCACCCGCTGAGCCCGTCCCGTCCCTCACTCCGCTCCGGCAGCCGGCCGGACGGAGCGGGGCGCCGCCGCGCCACTGCGGCTCAGACCGGCGACGTGCCGCCGGCCGCGGGGGAGGGGTGCAGGGACTCGAAGTGAAAGGCGCTGATGTAGCAGTCGCGCGGCTGCTGGATCGCGAAGGTGATGCAGTCGATCACCGACTGCGCCGCGAGCGGGTCCATGGCAGAGCGCGGCGTGGCCTCCCACTCGGGGGACAGCGGGTCACGGCCGCTGTCGAAGTCCGGCGGGAACAGGGAGATCACCCGAACGCCCTGCGGGCGCAGGCGGCGTGAGAGGGCCTCGGTGAAGCCCCTCTGGCCGTGCTTGGCCGCGTAGTAGGCCTCGTGCGCCACGGGGTGCTGGGCGCCGGGCACCCCGCAGACCGAGACCATCGTGACCACATCGGGGTGGTCGGAGGCGAGGAGCAGCGGCAGGAGGTTCTTCGTCACGAGGATGGTGCCCGTGCTGCCCGACGCGACGGTGTCGGCCACGTCCTCGTCGGAGACCGAGAGCAGGTCGGGGCCCGCCAGCCAGCGGGCGCCGTTGTTGACCAGGACGTCGACGCGGTCGGTGCGACCGCCGACCGCCGACGCGAACGCGCGGATCGAGGCGGGGTCGGCGAGGTCGCAGGCGAAGGCGTGCACGCGGTCGTGGCCACGCTCGAGGATCTCGCCGCGGGTACGCTCGGCCGCTTCCAGGCCGCGTGCGGCCAGGAAGAGTTCGGCGCCGAGGCCGGCGAAGTGGTGGGCGAGCGCGCGGCCGAAGTCGCGGCCCGCACCGGTGATGACCACACGGCGGTCGGTGAGGCTCATGTCGTTCTCTCGATCGGCGGGTGATGAACAGCGAGTGGGCCCCGGCCGCGTACGCACCGGGCCAAGACCCTTCAGCGGGACCGGCGTCGGGCCGGCCACGGCAGGGCCGTCAACGGATGTTCAGTTCCAGGTGCGGGAGCACAGCACCAGGCGGTAGCCGTCCGGGTCGGCGATCGTTACTCCGTGCTCGTCCCAGTAGGGGTTGTGGGCCGGGACACGGGTGCCGCCCGCCTCCACCAGACGGCCGACCAACTCCTCGTCCGCCGGTTCCCCGAGGTAGAGCACGAACAGGTCGTCCACGGTCGGGGTGGGCTCCAGCGGGCGCTCGGGGTCGTGCGTCAGCTCGAAATGCCAGCCGGCGTCGGACGGGCCGAGCATGACGAGGTCGTGCTCGCCCGGGACGCGCTCGCCGGTACGCCACAGGACCTTCAGGCCCAGGCCGTCCACATAGAAACGTTCGGCCGCGGCCAGGTTCCGCGAGGGCCGCGCCACCCGGACGTGAACGGTGGAGTCGATCACGCCGAGGTCTCCAGCGCGGCGCGCCAGACCGGGCTGTCGACGTAGTGGTTGTCGAACCGCTCCGCCGACTCGGCGATCTCCTTCGGGTCGGCCTCCCCGCGCATGACCCGCCCGAGCAGGCGCAGGTAGTCGAACCGGCCCATGCCCGGCGTGAACACGAACAGGACGTCGGCTTCACACCCGGGCGCGGCCGCGAAGGCATGCGCGGTGCGGGGCGGCACGGCCAGGAAGTCGCCCGCCTCCAGGACGGTCACCTCCTCACCCACCAGCACCTGGAGGGATCCGCTGATCACGAAGAACAGCTCCGTCGCCTTGGTGTGGAAGTGTGCGGGTGCTCCCACTGCCCCCTGGGCGAAGGTGGACCGATAGCTGGTGAAGCCGTCGGCCGTGCCGTCCGAGTCGGCGAACAGCCTCATCACGCTGCTGGGGTCGGCGCAGGTCTCGGCGTCGGCATGACGGGTCAGCACGGGCCGGAAGGGCGCGGCGGACGGGATCGCGGCGGGTATGTCCTGGGGCATGACCCTGACTTTACGATCTTGAACCCTGCCCTGACCAGCTGCATTCGAGGCCGGCCCCCAAACCTTCGGCGACGGCCCCGCACGGCAGCCGCCGCACTCGGAGGCGCAGGCAGGCGCCGATGAGGCAACACCGGAAGGTGCGACCATCGTCGGATGCGAGGGATCGATGAGCTGGTCAACGTGGACGACCCGGCGTGGCCGGAGCTTCAGGGGATGCTCAGGGCGAGCTCCGTGCCGGTCCGAGTGCTGCCCGGAGACCCCAACGAGGGCCGCCGATGCCTTCTGCAGATGCAGGTCAGCGCGCGATCGGTGCTGGGTGCACTGGCGTGGAACACCGGCGGATTGCTCGTGGACGACGGGTGGGTGCGCGTGTTCGGCGGGGGTCCGGGTTCCGGCGCGGATGGGGGACTTCCGAGCCTGGCGCAGGTCAACCGTTTCCCCACGGACTTGGACCCTGGCTGGCACCCCGCGACGGGCCTCGTCGTCGGCCACGACATTGTCGGAGGGGTCTTCGCGTTGAACGGTGGCGATCCCGCGGCCGCCGGCCGCCCCGGGGCACCTGGCCAGATGACGTACTTCGCTCCCGACACTCTGGAATGGGAGGCGATGGAGATGGGCCACTCCGGCTGGGTCTCCTGGCTGCTCTCGGGCAGGCTCGAGACGTTCTACGACGGAACGCGCTGGTCCGGCTGGCGTGAGGAGACCGCGGCCCTGGCTTTCGGGCAGGGCCTTTCCGTATATCCGTTTCTGTGGTCCGAGGAGGCTCACGCCGATCTCGCGGCCACGAGTCGGCGGCCTGTGCCGATGCGCGAGGTACTCGCGGTCGCAGCGGACTTCGCCCGGCAGATGGGACCGTCCGATCCTGGTTTCCTGGGCGACGCGTGACCGGTTCGCTGTCGCCCCTGTGTGTCAGCGAAGCTCCGGAGTAGGGCGCCTGGGCCGAGGTCCTGCGAGCGAGACGGGGGGACAGCGATCAAGAAGCTCAACCCGGGCTTCTCCGGCCAGATCAACAGCCCGGCCGCCCAGGAGCCGCTCTCGCAGCACATCGCCGACTGGGACGACAAGCCCGCCCTCGGCGAGCAGCGCCGGGCCTTCCCGCACGCGCTGGAGGAAGCCGGCGACTGGCCCCGGTCGAGGGAGCTCCGGCTGATCGCCCTCGCCAACGGTCCGGCAACCGGCGCCGGCAACGGCATCCCCCCGGTGCCGACGCCCTGATCGGCAAGGGACCCGCCGTCTCCGGCACGACCCACGTGGCGGTGGACCCGGCCCGCGCCCGCGCCCACGTGACCGTCTCCGGGGAAGACAGGGTCGCGGTGATCAACACGGACACGGAGATCGACTGGGGCCCGCCCCCTGAGGGAGCGCCGGTCGCCGATCAGGCTGGCGATCCGTACAGCTAGCCGCACTGCGGCCCGTCACCCCGGCTCGTCCCGGAACCCATCACTGCTCGAGGACGATTATCTCGCTGTCGAGCACGTGAAAATCTATGTTGGTCGCAGTAGACATTACGCAGTGGTGTGGGTATGGTTTCTCTCGTAACCAAGAAGGACCGCAGGGCCCGGCAGAGACGAACTGCCGGGCAGCAGTACCCGCAGTTGCAGTTCGCATGACGGTGCGGTGGTGGAGTTTCGAAGCCAGGGTGGTTGCAGGACGGCGACGGGACTGACGACCGGACCGGGTGGCCCGCAGTGATCAGGGGCCGCCACCGCAGTGGCAGTACCCAGCAGCGAAGTAAGTGAGCAGTACCTCGGTGAAGGCGTCGGCTGCGGGCGCGCGCACCGGGAGGTTCGGCAGTGGGGTTCTAAGCCAGAGCAGACGCAGGACGGGCGACGGGGCTGGCTGCCGAAGAGTGGTGCTGTCACAGGCCACTGAGCAGTTCGCATTACCAGCAGTACGCAGGAGAGCAGTACCAGCATCACCAGCAGTATGCAGTTCCCGTTTGGCAAGTAGTTGATCACCGAGGGAAGAACGGAGGAACCCGCGCCATCAGGATCGCCCGGGCGGAGTCTTGAGCCCGGGTACCGCAGGACATCGATAGTGAGGTGGTCTCCGGTCACGCATCCGCGATCCCCGCACCCCCGGCAGCATTCAGGTCGGGCTTGCGGACAGAGAAGGCCGGCGCAGTATCAGG
>NZ_JBVHWK010000028.1:0-13600 GCF_055569445.1 Streptomyces sp. NPDC029122
TTCCTACGGCCTTGGGCCACCGTCCGCACCTTGCGGATCTCGAACTCCATCGCACCCCTTGAGCTGGGGTGTTGCGACGACTCCTAGAACCCAAGACTCCAGTACGCGGCCGGGGCCTTTCGGGGTCCGGGGCGGGCCCGTCGTTCAGTCCGTCTCCTCGATGCGGCGGATCCGCTCGTCGTCGCAGGTCCGGGGGCAGGTGGCGCACGCCCGGGCCGACTCCAGCGTGTAGTACATGCAGCAGCCGAGCCGGGTGCGCGTCGGGTGCAGCCGCCCGTCGCGCGTCTCGAGCCGCCTGAAGTCCGCACCGCCGGGGAAGGGGGCGATGGCGGTGGGGAGCAGTTCGGTCGCCTCCCGCACCGCCCGGTCCTCCTGGCCGAGGACGCGGCCGAGGTACCAGATCCCGGAGACGAGGTCGTCCACGGCCATCCCCCACAGGGCGCGGTCGCGGCGCCGCACCCGCGGCCCGAAGGCCGCCAGCAAGGGTCGTACGTGATCGGCGACGGCGGCGCGCAGCTCGGCGCGCAGCGCCTCCTCCCCGGCCACGGGCCGCGCACCGGGAAGGTGCGCCGCCGGGTCGCCGGGCAGGCAGGCGAACGCCGTCCCCGGCACGATCTCGAAGGTGCCGGCCGACAGGTCGATCCGCACCTCGCGCGGGCGGACGCGCGGTACACGACGTTCCAGGTACCAGGCGCCGCTCATCAGCAGGCTGACGGACCAGAGGTAGTCGTGCAGGGCGCGCGAGGCGGCGACGTCCGGGCGCGGCTCGTGCCCGTGGCCGGACCGGATGCGTGCGGCCTCGGCGCCGACGAAGGCCTCCAGGGCCTCCTGGCCCTCCGCCAGCTCGTCGCCGCCGACGAGTCCTTCGGGCCGTGCCGCCGCGGTGGCCACCCGGACGTCGAGCGCCGGGCAGAGGTCCGCGAGGCGCCCGTAGGTCCGCGCGAGCACGGCGGCGGCCACGTTGCCGGGCGCGGTGCGCGGGAGTGCGGTCATCGGTTCTCGATCATGTGCGGCACGAAGCTCCGGTGCTAGCTGATAGGTAAGCCTTACCTTAACCCAATGGTTTACGATCGTGGGTGCCGTGTCAGGTCCCGTGTCGCAGGGGAAAGTTGAGGCTAAGGGTTGGCTAACCTAAGCTGACCCTCGCCGGCGTCAGTGAAGGACGTCGGTGCCACGGCGTGCCGGAAAACAGCCACCACGTGCACCGCCACTGCTCAGCACTCGGAAGGGGCTCCAGCCCATGCGGTTGTACCTGCTCGCACTCAACCCGACCGACTCGGTCACCGAGGGGTTCCTCCCCGCCGCGGCCCGGCTCGGCCTCGAGGTCACGATCCTCACCGACCAGCCCGAGGGCCACCGCCGCTCGGCGCCGGACGCCGAGGTCCTGGAGTGCGACGTCCGCGACTTCCGCGCGGTCGTCACCCGCATATCCACCCACCGCACGCCCGCCGCGGTCTTCACCAACAGCGACCACCTCCAGACCCAGGCGGCCCTGGCCGCCGACTACTTCGGCCTCCCCGCCAAGGACTGGCGGGCGACGCTGCGCGTCAAGGACAAGGCCGAGATGCGCCGCCACCTGGCCGCCGCCGGGCTCGACGCGGTCTGGTCCACGGAACTGGCCGCCGGCCAGGACCCGGCCGTGCTCACCGCCCTCGACGTGCCCTACCCGTGCGTGGTCAAGCCCCGCGAGGGCGTCGCCAGCGAGGACGTGGTGCTGGCCGACGGCCCCGAGGAACTGGTCCAGCGCTGCAAGGAGATCCAGACCCGCCGGCCGGAGGCGGCCCTGGTGGTCGAGGAGTACCTGGCCGGCGAACTGTGCAGCCTGGAGACCCTCGGCGACGGCCGGGTGCGCCACGTACTGGGCGGCTTCCGCACGCGGCTCTCGCCGCCCCCGTACTTCATCGAGCAGCGCTGCACCTTCGTCAGCGCCCACCCCGAAGCCGTCGTCGAGCAGATCCTCGCCCAGCTCGACGCCCTCGGCGTCGGCTTCGGCATCTGCCACACCGAATTCGTGGTGAAGGACGGCCGGGCCCGCATCATCGAGGTCAACTACCGGGCCATCGGCGACCAGGCCGACCTGATGCTCGCCCAGCTGCTGGACATCCCGCTCTTCGAGCACGTCCTGCGCACCCACCTCGGAGAGCCCCTCCCCTCGGACCTCGGCATGCGCACGGACGGCGTCGCCCTGGTCGACAACCCCTGCGCCCAGAGCGCCGGCACGCTCACCGCCGCGCCCGAGGCCGCCGACCTCGTCGTGGACGGCATCGAACTCACCTACCGGCCGCTGCGCGCGGTGGGGGAGCGGCACGAGCTGTACAACACCAACCGCGACTTCATCGGCGCCCTCCGCGCGCTGGGCCGGAACACGGACCAGGAGACCCTCGACCGCGTCGTCGCCGACTTCCTCGCGGCCCAGCGCTGGGAGATCACCCCGTGAACACCGCCACCCGCTCCGGCACCACCGAGGCGGAGCTGCTGCTCCGCGTCCTCGGGGCACTCCTGCGCGAGGACGTCGTAGGCCTGCGCACCCGTACCACCGCCGTCGACCGCGCGGACGGCCGCTGGCTGCGGCTGCCCGCCGGTGACGGCGACGCCCTGCTCCTTCCGGTCACCGAGGACGGCTACCAGAGCGTGTACGCCGCCCGGCTGCCGCTGCTCGCCCGGGAGTCGGACGGCCGCGAGTTCACCACCCACGACGAGGTCCTCGATGCCCTCGGCGCGCTCGCCGACCCCGTCGACCGCGGCGGTTTCGACGCGTTCGCCGAGGAGTGCCGCCAGACCCTCGCCACCATGCGGCTGCACGCCGACACCGCGGAGGAGGCCGCCGACCGCCTCACCGCCGAACACGGCGCCGACCCCGCGGACTGGACCGGCCTCACGGGCGGACTCGCCCACGACGCCCTCGCCGCACGCCTCGACCACCCGGTGTACCCCACCGCCCGGGGCCGCTCAGGCCTGGACGAGGACCAACTGCGGGCCTACGCGCCCGAGTTCCACCCGCGCTTCGCGCTGCGCTGGATCGCCGTGCCGCAGCGCGACCTCACGGTCGCCGGCGGCCCCGCCGCGCTGCCCGACGTCTGGCCCACGCCGGCCGCGCTCGGCCTGCCCGAGCTCGACCACAGCCACCTCGCCCTCCCCGTCCACCCGCTCACCCTCGGCGCGCCGCTGCGCGAGGCGCTGGACGCGGCGGGCCTGGCCGACCGTGCCGTCCTCGCCGAGCGCCCGTACCTCGAAGTCGTCCCCACGCTGTCCATGCGCACGGTCGGCGTCACCGCCGACCCCACCCTGCACATCAAGGTCCCGATGGCCACCGCCACCCTGGGACTGCGCAACCGCCGGATCATCCGGCCCGGCTTCCTCGCCGACGGGGTCGCGGGACAGCGGCTGGTCGAGACCGTCGTCGCGCGCGAACCGCGCTTCCAGGGCGTCATCCTGCACGCCGACGAGACCGTCTACGCCCACGCCGGCCACGAACTCCTCGCCGCCCTCTGCCGCCGCTACCCGGCCGGCCTCGAGGACGCCGTCGTCACTCCGCTCGCCGCGCTCCTCGCCGAAGCCCCCGGCGGCCGGCTGCTGATCGACCACCTCGCCGACCGGTTCTACGGCGGGGACCCGATCGCCCTGCTCGACGCCTACCTGCGGCTGCTCATCGACTGGCAGACGACCCTGTTCGGCTACGGCATAGCGTTGGAATCCCACCAGCAGAACGTCTCCCTCGTCCTCGACCACGGTCCGGCCGGCGAAACCCGCGTCCGGCTCCTGTTCAAGGACGACGACGGCCCGCGCGTCCACCCCGCCCGCGTACGCGCCACGCTCGGCGCCGACGCCCCCCTCGGCTTCGACGACCCCCGCGCCTTCTGCGACGACGACCGCCCGCTCACCGACCTGCTCACCACCATCACCCTGCACCTGTGCGCCGGTTCGTACGCCTTCGGGCTGGCACGGCACGGCCGCGCAGAGGCCCGGGTGCTGCTGGACCTCGTACGGGACCGGCTCGCCGAGGCAGCCGAAGGCCTCGGTACCGGACCGGGCGAGCCCGGAGCCGTGCTCCGCGCCCACGTCCTGGACGCCCCGCACCTGCCGGTCAAGGCGATGGTCAGCGCCGGCACCCTGCTCAGCAAGGAGCGCTCGGGCGCCGCCGACATCAACAAGCACTACACGACCGGCCCCAACTACCTGCTCCCGTCCGGGGGTGCGCGATGAGCGCCGCAGCGCCGACGGACCAGCTCGAAGCAGCCCCGGCCACCGGGCCGGAACCCCGTCCCGTCCTCGGCCGCAGACAGGTGCACGCGGTGGCCGGCTGCTACTTCGTGGCCTCCTTCGCCGCGCTCGGCCTGCCGCCCTTCCTCACCGAGATCCTCCCGGAACTCGGCGACCGCGACGCCAGCTGGGCCGGCGTGCTCTACATCGTCCCCACCATCTTCGCCGCCGTCGGCGCCCCCCTGTGGGGGCGGCTCGCCGACCGGTTCGGCCGCAAGCGGCTGCTGCTGAGGGCCCAGCTGGGCCTCGCGGCCTCCTTCCTGCTGGCCGGCTGGGCCGACTCGATCGCCACCTTCACCGTCGCCCTGGTGCTCCAGGGGATACTCGGCGGCACCTTCGCCGCCTCCAACGGCTACCTCGGGGCCTCGCTGGAGGGCCCGCAGCTGTCCAAGGCGCTCACCCTGATGCAGGGTGCCGCGCGCGCCGCGCTGGTCTTCGCCCCGATCGTGGTCGGCAGCCTCTCACCCTGGATGTCACCGCACCGCCAGTACGCGCTGCTCGCCGTCCTCCCGCTCACGGCCGCGGTGCTGATCGCCGCACTGCCGGAATCCCGCGGCGTGAGCGCGAGGCCCCGTCCGCCCGCGCCCGCGGAAGCGGCCGGCGGGACCGCGGCCGAGGAGACGGGCCGGGAGCGCGTGACCTCCCTGCGCGGGCTCTACGCCCTGGAGTTCGCCTTCGTCTTCTCCACGGTCATCTCCTTCCCCTACCTGATCTCCCTCATCGAAGAGCGAATACCCGGCACCTCGCCGCTGGTCTCCGGCGTCCTCTTCGCCCTGCCCCACCTGTGCTACCTGGCCGCCGCCATGTGGGTGCACTCCGGCTTCCACCGGCGCCCCCGCCTCGGTGTGGCGCTCGGCTTCGCCTGCATAGCCCTCGGGCTGGCCGGGCACGGCCTGGCCCACTCGCTCACCGGCCTCGTCGCCGTCCGCCTGCTGCTGGGCGCGGGCCTCACCCTCGGCCTCGTCTGCCTCTCCGTCATGGCCTCGGACTGCGCCAAGGGCCGGGCCCCCGGCGGGCTGTTCGGCTCGATCGAGTTCTTCTCGAAGGCCGGAGCCGTCGTCGCGGGCCTCGCCGCCGCCGTCGGAAACGGCCTGTACGGGCCCTCCGCGCCCGTGCTGACCGGCACCGCCGTGGCCCTGGTCACCGTCGGCGCGACCGCCCTCCCGGCCCTGAACGTCCGTTCCCTCCGCTCTCTCCGCACCCGCTGGAGCCGTTGATGTCCCTGACCGATGCAATCGGTGCCCACCCCGTCGCCGCGCGTGCCTCCGTCTCCCCGGCCGGGCTGCCCACCGCCGACGAGGCGGTCGCCCACACCCTCCTGAACTGCCTGCTGCGCGAGCTGTCCGGACCGGAACACCAGACCGCCGTCGCCGACGGCCACCTGATGCTGTGGCTGCCCCGCCGCGGGGTGCTGCTGCGCGCCGCCCTGCGCCGCACCTCGCTGATCGGCGCCCACCGGTTCACCGGACCGGTACGGGAGCGGCAGGAGGACGGCTGGGCCCAGGTCGGCTGGCGCCGCCTCGCCGAGTACGTCCACGACGAACTCGCACTGCGGACCGACGTGCGCAACGAGGAGTTCCTGGAGCAGATCGCCTCCAGCCACGAGGCCGTGTCCGCCGCGCTCGCCGTACGCGCCAGCCGCCCCGCCAGCGCCACCACGGTCGGCGGGGGAGACGGACTCGCCGCCTACCTGGAGTCCGAGCAGTCCCTCGTGCTCGGCCACCGCTTCCACCCCACCCCCAAGGCCCGCAGCGGCGACACCGCCTCCTGGCTCTCGTACGCGCCCGAGACCGGCGCCTCCTTCCGGCTGCGCCACCTCGCCGTGCGCGAGCACCTCGTCATCGAGGAGACCGCCGAGGACGGCGCGACGCGACCGCTCGACCGGCTCCGCGCCGAGGTCCCCGAGGGCTACCGGCTGCTGCCCGCGCACCCGTGGCAGTACGAGATGCTCAGCGGCCACCCCGGGCTGCGCGACGCCCTCGACCGCGGCGACATCCTGGACCTCGGCGACGGCGGCGAGCCCTTCGCCGCCACCGCCTCGGTCCGCACGCTGTACGACGGGGACACCTTCCTCAAGTTCAGCCTCAACGTCCGCATCACCAACTGCCTGCGCAAGAACGCCAGCTACGAACTCTCCGGCGCCGTCGCCCTCACCCGCCTGCTGGCCCCGGTCCTCGCGGAGCTGGAGACCCGCTTCCCCGGCACCGCCATGCTCCGCGAGCCCGCCTACCGCAGCCTCGCCCTGCCGGGTCCCGACGGCACCCCCGACCGGGCCCTCCTCGAAGGCTTCGGCGTGATCGTCCGCGAGGGCCTGCTCAGCCGGCTCATGCCCGGCACCACCCCGCTGCTGGCCGCGGCCGTCGCCGACGAGTACCCCACCGGCCCCGGGCACATCTCCCGCCTCGTCGACACCACCGACCCGCAGGCGGCCCTCGACTGGTGGGCCGCGTACGTCAAGCTGCTCGTACCGCCCGTCCTGTCCGCGTACTTCGACCACGGACTGGTGCTGGAGCCGCACCTGCAGAACGTGGTCGTCTGCGTAGACGACGAGGGCATGCCCGCCCAGGTGCTCTTCCGCGACCTGGAGGGCACCAAGCTCGTCCCCGAGCACCACGCCGACCTCCTCGCCGCGCTGCCGGCCGACGTCGCGGGCCCCATGACGTACGACGCCCAGCGCGGCTGGGACCGGGTCGTGTACTGCCTCCTGGTCAACCACGTCGCCGAGATGCTCGCGGCCCTCGCCGACCTGCACCCGCAGACCGAGGCCGCCCTGTGGGCGCAGGTCCGCACCACCGTCCAGGAGCACGCCGACCGGTACGGCTGCCCGCCGCGCCTGGCCGCCCTGCTCGCCGGCGTGCCGCTGCCCGCCAAGGCGAACCTGCTCACCCGCTGGGAGCGCAAGGCCGACCGCGAGGCCGGCTACGTCCGACTGGCCTCCCCGCTCACCGAGGACGTGCTGTCCCAGGTCCTGCGGAACCACACCGAAGACGACCACGCCGACGCCACCCGGAGCATCCGTTGACCGCCCCCACCCCCGCCGTGCGCGAGCGCGCCCTCGACCTCCCGGCGTCGGAACTGCCCGCCTACCTCTACGACCTGACGGCACTGCGCGCGCACGCCGCCGCCGTCCGGGCCGCACTGCCCGAGCGCGTCGAGCTGTACTACGCGGCCAAGGCCAACCCGGAGGCGGAGATCCTCGCCGCCCTCGAACCGTACGTCGACGGGTACGAGGTCTCCTCCGGCGGCGAACTCGCCCACGTCAGCAAGGCCGTCCCCGGGCGCCCGCTGGCCTTCGGCGGTCCCGGCAAGACCCCTGCCGAGATCGTCACCGCCCTCGAACTGGGCGTCGAACGCTTCCACGTGGAGAGCCTGTACGAACTGCGCGTGCTGGCCGACCTCGTCGCGCGCACCGCCCCCGGCAGCACCGCGCCGGGAGTGCTGCTGCGCTTCAACCTGCCCCTGGCCGCCGCCTCCCTCGAAGGCAGCTCCCTGGCCATGGGCGGCCGCCCCACCCCCTTCGGCCTGGACCCCGCCGAGGCCGACACGGCGGTGCGCCTGCTCACCGACGGGACCTACCCCCAGCTGCGCCTGCTGGGCGTCCACGCCCACCTGGCCAGCGGCCTCGACGCCCCCGAGCAGCTCGCCGTCGCCGAATCCGTCCTCACCTGGGCCGCCGGCCTCGCCGCCCGCCACGGCGTCGAGTTCACCGAGGTCAACGTCGGCGGCGGCATGAGCGTCGACTACGCGGACCCGGAATCCCGCTTCGACTGGGCGGCCTACGGGGCGGGCCTCGCCCGGCTCGCGGACGCGCACCCCGGCCTGACCCTGCGCATCGAGCCCGGCCGCGCCCTGACCGCGTACTGCGGCTGGTACGCCACCGACGTACTGGACGTGAAGCACAGCCACGGCGAGGAGTTCGCCGTGGTCCGCGGCGGCACCCACCACCTGCGCACCCCCGCCACCAAGGGGCACGACCAGCCCTGCACCGTCTTCCCCGTGGCCGAGTGGCCCCACCCCTGGCCCCGGCCCGCCGCCGGCGCCGAGCGGGTCACGCTCACCGGCCAGCTGTGCACCCCCAAGGACCTCCTCGCCCGCGGTGTCCCGGCGCCGGGCCTGCGCGCCGGGGACCGGGTGGCCTTCGGCCTCGCGGGCGCCTACGCCTGGAACATCTCCCACCACGACTTCCTGATGCACCCCCGGCCCGGCTTCCACTTCCTGGAGGGCTGAGCCGGCCCGTCGTCAGAGTCCCGCCCGGCCCGCCCCGGAGCGCACGGGGGCGCGGCCGTCGTCGGCGGCCCCGGCCGCCGCGGCGGTGCCCGGGCGGGTCCGGCGCCGGCGCAGCAGGGCGGCCGGGAACAGCCAGCAGGCGCCGCACCACAGTGCCAGGGCGGCGTCGAGGAGCAGCGCGGTGCCCGGAGCGGTGACCTGGCGCAGCAGCACCAGGATGCCCAGGGACGTCATCGCCAGCAGCAGGGCCAAGCCCGCCGCGACGAGCCGTGACGCCCAGACGACGGTCTCCGGCTTGAGCCGCAGCCCCGTCACCAGGCGGTGCAGGGCCACCGGCCCGGTCAGCGCCGCCATGGCGCCGACCCCGCACAGCACGCAGACCAGGTACAGCTGCCGGTCCGTCCCGCCCAGGTGCCCGAAGGCGGGCGTGAACGCCACCGCGAGGAGGAAGGCCAGCAGCAGCTGCACGGCGGTCAGCACCACCCGCACCTCGTGCATCAGCTCCAGCCAGAGCCGGTCGGCGCGCTCGTCGCAGGTCTCCCGGCGCTGCCCCACGTTCGACGCCCGGGCGATCACGGGACACCGCCGAGGGCGGGGGCCGCCGTATCCGTGTGCATCCGCCACCTCCTGAGATCCGCGTGCCCCCTGCCGGAACGGCAGGGGGCACGCCGTACGGGACGCGGGTCAGGTGTCGCGGCGACGGCCGCGCAGGGAGTCGCCGACTCCGCGTGCGCGCTGGTCGGCCTTGCCGAGGGTCTCCTCGGCCTTGCCCTTGGCCTGGTCGATCTTGCCCTCGGTCTTCATCCGGTCGTTTCCGGACACCTTGCCGACGGCTTCCTTCGCCTTGCCCTTGGCCTGCTCCATCTTGCCCTTGGCCTTCTCCGCCATGGTGAACTCCTTTCGAGGCCCCACACGGCGCCTGCCCAGCTTCCGCCGTCCGAATCCGATCGGGTGGAACCGGGCGGCGAGGCGGGGCGCGGGGCCGCCGCCCGGTTAGACCTCACCGGGCGGGGGGACCGTGCGCAGAGGAAGGCGTTTCGTCATGGACGGCCACGGGGCCACGCACGCGCAGGTCACGCTCGACGTCAACGGCGAACGGCACGTCCTCGACCTGGACCACCGCACCACCCTGCTCGACGCGCTGCGCGAGCGGCTGGACCTCACCGGGGCGAAGAAGGGCTGCGACCACGGCCAGTGCGGGGCGTGCACCGTCCTCGTCGACGGGCGGCGCCTCAACAGCTGCCTGCTCCTCGCCGTCGCCCAGGAAGACGCGCGGATCACCACCGTCGAGGGCCTCGCGGGCGACGACGGACGGCCGCACCCCCTCCAGGAGGCCTTCGTGGCCCGGGACGCCTTCCAGTGCGGCTACTGCACGCCCGGCCAGCTCTGCTCGGCCGTCGGCATGCTCGCCGAGGCGGCCGCGGAGGACGCCGAACTGACCCGCGAAGCCATCGCCGAGCGGCTGAGCGGCAATCTGTGCCGGTGCGGCGCATACCCCCGGATCGTCGACGCCGTGCGGGACGTGATCGCGTGAAGCCCTTCCGTTACGTCCGCCCCGCCAGCCTCGCCGAGGCCGCGGAAGCCCACGGGGCCCGGCCCGGGTCCGCGTACCTCGCGGGCGGCACCAACCTCGTCGACCTGATGAAGCTCGGCGTCGAACGGCCCGACACCCTCGTCGACGTCGCCCGCCTGCTGCCCGACGGGATCGAGACCACCACCGGCGGCGCGGTACGCGTGGGCGCCGGGGTCCGCGGCGCCGACCTCGCCGCGCACCCGCTGGCCGGGGCCCGTTGCCCGGTCCTCTCCCAGGCCCTGCTGTCCGGGGCCTCGGCACAGCTGCGCAACGCCGCGACGACCGGGGGCAACCTGCTCCAGCGCACCCGCTGCGGCTACTTCCAGGACGTGTCCAAGCCCTGCAACAAGCGGGAGCCCGGCAGCGGCTGCGCGGCCCTCGACGGCGTCAACCGTGAACACGCCGTGCTCGGACACTCCCCGCTGTGCGTGGCCACACACCCCTCCGACCTCGCGGTGGCGCTGAGCGCGCTGGACGCCGAGGTGGAGGTCACCGGTGCCGACGGCGTCCGCACCGTGCCGCTCGACGGCTTCCTGAGGCTGCCGGGGGAGCAGCCGGAACGGGACACCACGCTGCGGCACGGAGAGCTCGTCACCGCGGTCCTGCTGCCGCCCGGGGCCTTCGGCGTGCCGTCCGCCTACCGCAAGGCCAGGGACCGTGCCTCGTACGCCTTCGCGCTCGCCTCGGTCGCGGCGGTCCTGGAGGTCCGGGACGGCCGGGTGGCACGGATCGCGCTCGCCTTCGGAGGACTCGCGCACCGGCCCTGGCGGGCCCGGGTCGCGCAGCGGCGCCTGCTGGGCGAGCGCCCGACGCCGGACGCCGTCCGCGCGGCCGTCGAGGCCGAGCTGGAGGCGGCCCGCCCGCTGCGCGACAACGCCTTCAAGGTGCTCCTCGCCCGCAACCTCGCCTGCGAGGTGCTGGGCCGGCTCGCCGCACCCGGGCAGGACTGACCCCGGCGGGCACCCGCCCCCGCCCGCCAGGGCGGAGAAGGAAAGAGGGAGACAGACCATGGAAGGCATCCCCGCGCTCGGTTCGCCCGCGACCCGGAGGGAGGGCGCGCAGAAGGTCACCGGCGCCGCCCGCTACGCCGCCGACCACACCCCGCCCGGCTGCCTGTACGCCTGGCCGGTGCCCGCCACCGTCGCCGCCGGCCGGGTGGTCCGCGTGGACACGGCCGCGGCCGCGGCGCTGCCCGGCGTGGCGGCCGTGCTCACCGCCTCCGACGCGCCCCGGCTGGGACCGGCCGAGGACCCGGAGCTGAGGCTCCTCCAGGACGACCGGGTACCGCACCACGGCTGGTACGTGGCACTGGCCGTCGCCGACACCCTGGAACGGGCCCGGGAGGCCGCCGGGGCCGTGTCCGTCACGTACGACACCGAGGGCCGCGCTCCCGACGTCCTGCTGTACGAGGAGCACCCCGACGCCTACGCGCCCGAGACGGCCAACGGCGGCTATCCCGGGCGCCGGGAACGGGGCGACGCCGCCGCCGCGTACGCCGCCGCTCCGGTGCGCGTCGACTGCCGGTACGCGGTGCCCCCGCTGCACAACCACCCGATGGAGCCGCACGCCGCCACCGCCGTCTGGGAGGCGGACGAGGGCCGGCTGACGGTCTACGACTCCAGCCAGGGCGCCTGCACCGTGCGCGCCGACCTGTCCTCCCTCTTCGGGCTGCCCGAGGACCGGATCACCGTGTACTCGGAGCACGTCGGCGGCGGCTTCGGATGCAAGGGCACGACCCGCCCCCACGTGGTGCTCGCCGTCATGGCGGCCCGGCACACCGGGACGCCCGTCAAGCTCGCGCTGCCCCGCGGCGGCCTGCACGAGGTGGTGGGGCACCGCGCCCCCACCCTGCACCGGGTACGCCTGGGCGCCCGGCCCGACGGCACCCTCACGGCCCTGGCGCACGAGGTCACAACCCACACCTCGCGCATCCGCGAGTTCGTGGAGCAGGCGGCCGTCCCCGCCCGGGTCATGTACGCGGCCCCGGACCTGCTCACCGCGCACCGCGTCGTCCCGCTCGACGTGCCCACCCCCTCGTGGATGCGGGCCCCGGGAGAGACCCCCGGCATGTACGCGCTGGAGTCGGCGATGGACGAACTGGCCGACGCCGTGGGAGTGGACCCCGTCGAGCTGCGCGTGCGCAACGAGCCGTCCGCCGAGCCGGACGGCGGACGCCCGTACAGCAGCCGCAACCTGGTCGCCTGCCTGCGCGAGGGCGCGCGGCGCTTCGGCTGGCCGCAGACCCGCGGGCCGCGGGCCCGGGGCGCCCTGCTGACCGGTGCGGGCGTGGCCGCGTCCACGTACCCGGCCATGGCCGCCCCCTCCCAGGCGCTGGCGCACGCCCTGCCGGACGGCACCTACCGGGTGGAGGTGGCCGCCACCGACATCGGCACCGGGGCGCGGACCGTCCTGGCCCTGGTGGCCGCCGACGCGCTCGGCGTGCCCCCCGACCGGGTGCGGTGCGAGGTCGGGCACACCGGGCTGCCCCCGGCATCCCTGGCGGGCGGCTCGTCCGGCACCGCGTCCTGGGGATGGGCGGTGCACGAGGCGTGCCGTGCGCTCGCGCTGAAACTCGTGCGGCGCGACGGGAAGGTGCCCGAGGGCGGACTGTGCGCCTCCGCCGACACCACGGCAGCCGCCAAACAGCGCTCGCCGTACGCCCGGCACGCCTTCGGCGCCCAGTTCGCCGAGGTGTCCGTCGACACCGTGTCCGGCGAGGTGCGGGTGCTGCGCATGCTGGGCGTCTTCGCGGCCGGCCGCGTCCTCAACCCGCTGACGGCCCGCTCCCAGTTCGTCGGGGGCATGGTGATGGGCCTGGGGATGGCACTCACCGAGCACGCCCCGCTGGACCCCGCGTACGGCGACTTCACCGCGACGGACCTGGCCTCCTACCACGTCCCGGTGCACGCGGACGTGCCCGACATCGAGGCGTACTGGGTCGAGGAGCACGACAAGCACCTCAACCCGATGGGGAGCAAGGGGATCGGCGAGATCGGCACGGTGGGCGCGGCCGCGGCCATCGGCAACGCCTTCGCCCGGGCGACCGGCCGCCGGATCCGCGAACTGCCCCTCACCCCCGACCGGGTCCTCACCGCCCTGGCGGCGGGCGAGGGCCCGGACGGCACCTGAGCTCCGGGCGACGGTTGCCCTCCCGGAGCGCGGGTAGCCGCCGTTAAGGAGCCGTCCGGGAGGAAGTCCCATGATCCAGGTCTCGATACCGCTGTTCCCCGCCGAAGACGGTGGTCTGCTGATCCCCGCCGACCACGTCACCGCCCTGCTGCGCCACCTCGCCGCGGACTGGCTGCACGCCACCGAGACGGGCGAGCTGCCGGCCGACGAAGAGACGGTGTCCGAACTGGCCGACGTACTGACCGAGCTCGCCGATCAGATCGACGTCGAGTGCATCGGCTGCGCCTCGCAGTGACCGCCTGCCGCAAGGCACCCCGTACGGGAGCGGGGGGGGGGGGGGGGGGGGGGGGGGGGGGGGGGGGGGGGGGGGGGGGGGGGGGGGGGGGGGGGGGGCTGCGGGGGGGGAGCAGG
>NZ_JBVHWK010000028.1:13610-82221 GCF_055569445.1 Streptomyces sp. NPDC029122
TCTTCCCTCCCCTCCCCCCCTCCCCCCCCCCCCCCCCCCCCACCCCCCCCCCCCCCCCCCCCCCCCCCCCCCCCCCCCCCCCCCCCCCCCCCCCCCCCGCTCCCGTACGGTTCCGCCGGCGCGTCCTCAGGTCTTCAGCAGCCGGTTGAAGAACGACCGGTACTGCTGGAGCGCCATCCGCAGGTCCTCCGTGGCGACCTCACCTCGCTGCCACTGGCCCTCCAGGTCCTGCTTGTGCGCCGCGAACGTTCCGGCGAGGTTCTGCATCAACTCGGCGACCAGACCGTCGGCCGAGGTGACCGCGTCCTTGGGGTCGTCGACGAAGCGGCCCTGGATCTCGCCCCACGCGGTGCGGTACCGCTCGGCCTCCTCGGCCGACAGCAGCGGCTGGTCCTCCCCCGCGTCCGGCTCCACGGGCTGCTCCGCCGTGCCCTCGTCGCCCGCGCCGGCCATGCCTCCGGCGCCCGCGACGGCCGTGACGTCGTCGTCGCGGCCGGCCAGGCCTTCGTCGTCCCGGCCGGCGACGCTCTCGTCCGCGTCGTCGGCCCCCCGGACGCCTTCGTCCGCGCCGCCGGAGAGGGTGGCCCCGGCCGCCTCGCCGGGGTAGACCGGCACGTCGCGCCCCTCGGTCTCCTGGCCCGCGAGGTCCTCCGTGCTCAGGGGGGTGCGTTCGGCCGACTCGTTCTCGTCATGGTTGCGCATCTCACCGGCTCCTCTGATCCGTGAGCAGTTCCTCGAACAGGGCGCGGTAGTGCACCATCGCACCCCGCAGCTCCTCCGTCGTCGCACGGCCGTCCACGCTCCGCGCCCGGACGTCGTGCGCCGCCCGGTAGTGCTCCAGCGTCCGGCCGTGTTCGACCGACAGGTCGCGCACCGCTCCCTGGTACCCCTCCGTGGGGTAGCCGCGCTCCCGCATCAGCCGGGAAACGAGGTCATCGGCCTCCTCGACGGCACCCGCCGGCCGGTCCACGAAGTGTTCCTGGACGCCGGTCCACTGCTCGGCGTAGTGGCGCCTGCGGTCCGGGGGGAGTTCCTTGATGTCGAGTTTGTCGTGCCGTGCCTCTCGGGCGCGCAGTTCGCGGTCGGCGGCCATCGTGCCGCCCTTCTCCTCGACCGTGCGCTCGTATTCCGGTCCGAAGCGGTCGCGCAGATGACGTCGCCGTGCCAGCAGCCACATGATCGCGGCGAGGGCGATCACCACGACCACCGCGACGACGATGACCGCCATGAGTGTGCTTGTGGACATCCTGGGCCTCCGTCCCGGGGCCTTGTACCCTATGGCGCGGCTGCCCGCCCTGCCTGCGGACAAACCCGACACGGGGCGGCGCCGCCGTTCCGTACGCCCTCCGGAGAGGTGCGTGGCATCCTCGACGTATGGAGGGCGAGTCCGTGCTTCGCGCTGACGGTGACGCCGCGGCCCCTGAGGTGCTGGCGCTGGCCAAGGTGGTGGCCAAGCTGCGTGCCGAGGTGGTCGACCTGGAGGGCGTGGCTTCGGTGACGGCCGTCCTCGAGCGGGCCAAGGGCGTGGTGATGGCCCAGGCGGACGTCCCGGCGGACGCCGCCCACGAGCTGCTGCTCGCCCGTGCCGTCCAACACGGGCGCAGCCTCCTGGAGGAATGCTGGATCACCCTGGGCCGCACGGGCAGGGGCCCCGCCGACGCGCCGCCGCGGGCGGCCGGGCCCGCCCGGACGGAGTCGCCGGCCCCCGAAGCGCCGGAGCCGGACTCCGGCTCGGTCTTCCGCACGGGCCGGTTCGTCATCGGCGCGGGACGCCCCGCCGGGAACCGGCGGATCCTCGCCGGGCTGGCCCGGGAGCTGGCCGGCGTCCGCACCGCGGACGGGGTCGCGGAGCTGCTGCGCTCGGCTCTCGGCGAACCGGAGGACGTGGACGCGGTGATGATCTACACCGTGTCCCCGGCCGGCAGCCTGGAGCTGGCGGGCCACGCCGGTGCCGGCGACGCGACGGCCGAACGGTGGAGCCACATCCCGCCGCTCAGCGGCGTCGCCGCGCTGGAAGCCGCCGGCACCGGCGAGGCGGTCTGGCTGGAGGACCCGGACCAGGACGGCAGCCGGTACCTGCTGATCGGCGATCCCCCCGAACGCTGGCCCTCGCGGGCCTGGCTCCCGGTCCCCGGCAACAGGCCGGTGACGGCGGTCGTCGGATTCTTCCGCACCCGGCACGGCCCCTTCGACGCCCGCAGCCGCACCCTGCTCAGGCGGGCCGTCCGGCTCTGCGGCGGGCTCCTGCGCGAAGACCACCGGCTCCGCGGCCCCGGCCCGCTGGACGCGGACGTGGACGCCGTCCAGACCGTCTTCGACGCCTTGGCCGGACCCGCGGTCCTGCTCACGCCGCTGCGCTCCGCCTCCGGGGAGGTCGAGGACTACCGGATCGAGGCGGCGGCGTCGGAGTCGGTGGACGTGGCGGGCCGGCGCGGCAAGGAACTGGTCGGTCGGCGGATCCTGGAGACCTACCCGACGGTGGCGGGCACCCCCCTGTGGGAGGGGTACCTGGAGACGCTGGCCACGGGCACGGTCTACGAGGGCGAGCCCTTCGTCTACGAGGAGGTCACCGCCGGGGTGCCGCAGCAGTCCGTGTACTCCGTGCGCGCCGCCCGGCTGGGGGACCGGCTGGTGGTCTCGTGGATCCGCCACGACACGAGCGAGCGCGAGACCCGCAGGCTGGCCGACATGCAGCGGCTGGGGAACCTCGGCTGGGCCGGCTGGAACCTGGTGACGGACACCATCACCTGGTCCGACCAGGTCTACGCGATCTTCGACCGGGATCCGGCGCTGGGCCCGATGAAGCTGGAGGAACTGCCCCGGCACCTGCTCCCCGAGGACCTGCCCCGACTGTCCTCGGCGGCGCGGCGGCTGCTGGGCGACGGCAGGGCGATCGACCAGTCGTTCAGGATCACCACCCGCCACGGAGTACGGCACCTGAGGATCGTGGCGGAGGCACAGACGGACGCGGACGGCAGCCCGGTCGAGGTGCACGGCTTCTTCCAGGACATGACCGCGCAGCGGGACACGGAACAGGCCCTGCTGGAGAGCGAACGCGCCAACCTGGTCCAGCGCGGCATGCTGAAGGCCGAACGCGCCCTCGCCGCCCGCCTCCAGGACACCCTCCTGCCGATCCCCCAGCAGTCGCTGGAGCTGGCCGGGCTGCGCGTGGACGTCGCCTACGTGCCCGCCGACAGCGGAGTCAACGTCGGAGGTGACTGGTACTCGGCGATCGAACTCCCCGACAAGAGCGCCCTGTTCGTCGTCGGAGACGTCGCCGGACACGGCCTGAGCGCGGTCGGCACCATGGCCCAGCTGCGGTTCACCACCAAGGGCATGACCATCACCGGCTCCCCCCTCCCGGACGTCCTGCGCCTGCTGAACGCCCTGCTCATGCACACGGCGGGGGAGCAGTACAGCGCCACGGCCACGATGGTGATGGGCCGCTACCAGCCCTGGGACCACCGGCTGACCTGGGTGCGCGCCGGCCACCTGCCGCCGCTGCTGATCCGGGGCGGCGAAGCGCGCTACCTGCCGCAGCCCGAGGGCAGCTTGCTGGGGGCCGCGTTCGACGCCACGTACGGCCAGGACACGATCGACCTGCTGCCGGGAGACCACCTGCTGCTCTACACGGACGGTCTGGTGGAGAACCCGGGCGAGGACATCGAAGAGGGCCTCGCCCGCCTGGCCGCGACCGCCCTGCGCCTCCTCCGGGAGGGCCGGGGCGACACCCTGGCCCGCTCGCTGGCGGCGCTGCGGCCGGGCAACCGCGACGACATCTGCGTCCTCGACGTCAACGTCCCCGAGGAGGCCTGACCCGCTGCCCGCCGTCGGCGATATCGAGCCGCGGGCCGGTCGTCGCGGGCGGGCCGTGGGCCGGGCAAGCGTGGCCGGACGGCGTGCTGGACGCTCCCGCCGGCCGCATCGGCGCGCTGCGCTGCGCGATCGTGAGCCCCCCGCGTCCAGGTGGAGATCAAGCGGATGACGCCGGTCTGGATTCCGGGCCGGCCCCGCCGCGCGCAGGACGCGGAGGACATCGGCCGTCCGGAGGAAGCCCTGCGGACCGGGCCGCGTCCGGCGTGACCCGCCCCGGCGTCAGGCCGGAGCGGGGCCGGTGAAGTGGCGCGGGCGTCGACGAGGGCTCGACGGGACCTCGAGCCGGCTGCCGGGCGGCCCGCCTAGCGTGGGCGCATGCGCAAACTTCCCCTCCTCGCAGTGGTGTTCGACCGTGGGTCGGCCGGATACATGGAGGTCCTCGCCTCCGCCCGCAAGCTGTGTTCCGTCGTGTTCGTCTGCGACGAGGACCTGCCCGGCTCGGCCGGTGTCGTGCGCCGGCTCGGCGAGGTCGCCCGGGTGCTCGACGTCACCGGGCTCACGCCCGACCGGCGCCGCGCCGCTCTCCGGGAGCTGCGCCCCGACGGCATCACCACCTTCAGCGAGTACCGCCTCGCGGCCACGGCGGAGCTGGCCCGGGCCTGCGGACTGCCCTTCCACGCCCCGGAGGTGGTGGCCGGCCTGGTGGACAAGGAGCGGCAGCGGGCGAGGCTGCGCGAGGCCGGCGTCCAGTCGACCCGTTGCGTGGCCGTTCGGACGGTGGCGGAGGTGGCGGCGGCCCTTGACGGGGTCGGCCTGCCGGCGGTCCTCAAGCCGCGCAGCGGCGCGGGCAGCGTGGACACCTGCCGGGTCGACGGTGTCGAACAGGCCCTGGCGGTCGCCGCCGACTTCCTGGCCGACGGGAACGCGGAGTTCGTCGTGGAGGAGCTGCTGGCCGGGGACCCGGACGCCGCAGGACCCGGATTCGGTGACTACGTGTCGGTGGAGTCCGTCAGCTCGGCCGGCACCGTCCGCCACGTCTGCGTGACGGGCAAGCTCCCGCTCGCCGAGCCCTTCCGGGAAACGGGCATGTTCCAGCCCGCCGCCCTGCCCGAGCCGCTGGCCGGCCAGGTGCTCGAGCTGACGGACGCCGCCCTGCGCGCCCTCGGGATCACCGACGGCGTCACCCACGTGGAGATCAAGCTGACCCCGGACGGCCCCCGGCTGATCGAGGTCAACGGCCGGATGGGCGGCTACGTGGGAGCCCTGCTGCGGCGCTCGACGGGCTTCGACCTGCTGCGCGCCGCGCTCCGCGCCGCCCTCGGTCTTCCCCTGGAGATCCCGGAACTTGCCTTCGCCGGAGTGGAGTTCGTCTACTTCGTGACTCCGCCCGCCGATGCCGGTGCCACCCTGGCCGGGATCCGGGGGCTCGACGAGGTGGCCGGCATGAAGGAGGTCTGGCAGGTCAAGGCCGACGCCGCGGCGGGCCGTGCCCTGCACTGGCGCGCCGGTACGGAGGGCCACCTGGGCACCGTGCACGGCACCGCCGCCGACCACGACCGGCTCCGGACCGTCCTCGGAGCCATCGACACGGCCATCCGGCTCGACTACGCCTGACCGCACCCGGACCCGCACCCGCCGGTCACAGCGGGATCGTGGGGTCCAGCGGCTCCCGCAGCCGTCGTGCCACCAGGGCCCGTACCGGCGCGGCCAGCGGAGCCAGATCCCACCAGCGGCCCGGGAACATCAGCCGGAACAGCCGGAGGTTGCGCAGCGCCACCGCCGTCGGCCGCAGCGGCACGCACGACACCAGCAGCGCCGTCCGCAGGGCGCGCAGGTGGTGCGCGGGGCGCCGCGAGGCCAGCAGCGACTGGGCGAAGGCGTTGCGGTAGGCCCACCACATCATCTCGTGACGCTCCGCGCCGATCTGCATCCGGGTGTTCGGCTCGCCCGCGTGCGGGTCCGCCGAGTGCGCGAGGCCGGCGGCGATGTGGTGGACGTACGGGTACCGGTCGGCCACCCGCCACAGCAGGGTGCCGTCCAGCCCGAGCCCGTGGCTGAACTCGAACGGCAGGTTGCTGGGCAGCTCGTCCTGGAAGACGTCGAGCAGATCGGCCCTGCGCATCAGGGTGCAGGAGGCACTGACGGGCACCTGGTCCTCGACCGTGGCCGACCGCACCAGGAACTCCAGCGACGACATCCGCCCCTCGCGGTGCCGGTAACAGGTCTGCGGCTGCTCGTAGTGCCACGTCATCGCCGTGAACACGAATCCGGCGCGCGGGGACCGGTCGAGCACCTCCACCGAGCGCTCCACCGCGTCCGGGGATATCCAGTCGTCGGAGAAGAGGAGCTTGACGTATTCCCCCTCGCTCAATTCGAGGGCGCGACGCCAGTTCAGGACCCGCGACAGCAATGAATCGTTGCGGTACGCCCGGACCCGCGCATCGGATTCCGCGATTTTCGTGATGACGTCCCAGGTTTCGTCCGTACTCGCATTGTCAACGACGACGACTTCAATATCGCTATAAGTCTGTTCGAGGGCGCTGCGCACGGCGCGCTCCACCTCCGCAGGCCGGTTGTACACCGGGATACAGATGCTGACCTTGGCCATCGCGCGCTCCCTTTCGTCGAGTCGGCACATTGAAGCACAGTCCGTCAACCGACGGCCCGATGAACGGACATGACCATTCGTGGCCTCCGCGATCAAGCTGTGTTGACTTATCGTTCACCCCGTGTTTGGTTTATTCGGCGATCAGTTCAGCCATTCCCGGCCCAACTCGTGCACACACCGCAGGCGGTTATGCCGGGACGGAGAACCATGCTCTTGGGGGAATCTCTCTTGCCGTCTGCCGACCACTCCTTCGGCTTTGTGTTCTGCGGTGGAGGACCCGCAGCACTCGGCCCGGTCATCACCGCCGCCCGCTCCGGCCGCCTCGACGAGCTGCTCGGCCGGGGCATCGCCCTCGTCGAACCCGGACCCGTCGGACCCGGCGGCCTCGCCCACTACCGCATCGGCGCCAACTCCCTCGGCGGCCCCTTCCTGGAGTGCCTCGACGGCCTCGGCGACACCGGCCCGTTCGCCGCCCTCCACGACCTGCCCGAGACCCGCCTGCTGAGGGCCCACGCCGACGACCACCCGCCGCTGTCGGTGGTCGCCCCCTTCCTGACCCGCCTCGGCGCCGTCGTGGCCGGCCTGCTGGAGGCGCACTCGCGCTGCGAAGTCCTGCGGGACCGCGCCCGGTCCGTCCGGCTCACCCCCGACGGCGTCGTCGTCACCACCGGCTCCGGCCGCGGGATCACGGCCCGGCGCGCCGTGCTCGCGACCGGCGGCCGCCCGCTCACCGGGTACGCGGACGCCGAGGTGGCACCCGGCCTGGAACTGGCCCCCCACCGCGACAAGGTCGTGCACTCCTCGTCGCTCGTCGACGCCCGCCACACCCCGCCCCCCGCACGCGGCAAGGCCGTCGTCGTGGGCGGCTCGCACAGCGCCTGGTCGGCCGTCGACCTGCTGCTGGCGGGGGACACCGACGGGATCACGGTGATCCACCGCACCGCACTGCGGCTGTGGTACGACAGCGCGGACGAGGCCCGCGCCGACGGGTACGCCTTCGACCCAGAGCTCGACGTCTGTCCGGTCAACGGCCGCGTCAACCGCTACGGGGGCCTGCGCGGCCGCGCCCACGAGCTGGCCAGGGCCGCGCTCGGGCTGCCCGGCGCGGCCCCCGCCCCCGTGCGCCTGCTCCGCGCCGGCGACCCGCGGGACACCGAAGCGGCCCACAAGGCGCTCGCCGAGGCCGACGTCATCGTCATGGCCAACGGCTTCGAGGCCGACCTGCCGCCCCTCCACCATGCCGACGGCACCGCGCTCACCCCGGCCACCGGCCCCACCGGCACCGTCGTCACGGACCGGGGCCACCTCGTGGACGTCCACGGCACGGCCCACCCCCGGCTCGTCGCATACGGGCTGGGAGCCGGACTGGCCCCCTCCGCCGACATCGGCGGCGAACCGAGCTACACCCGCAGAGCCGACGGAGTCTGGCTCTACCAGCACGACATCGGCGAGATCGTCCTCGACGACCTGCTGCACACCACGACCACGGGGGAGAACCACACATGAAAAGGCCGACCAGGGCAGTCGTCCTCGCCGCGGGACTGGGCCGCCGTCTCGGGCTCGACCACGCCAAGCCGCTGCTCCCGGTGGCCGGCACGCCCATCCTGCTCCGCACGCTCGACAGCCTCGCCGCCGCGGGCGTGCGCGAGGCCGTCCTCGTCGTCGGCCACCTCGCCGACGAGGTGCGCGCCGCGGTCGGGGAGACCCACGCGGGCATGAGCGTCACGTACGTCCACTCCGACGCCTACCGCACCACCAACAACGCCTACTCGCTGTGGCTGGCCCGCGAACAGCTGGACCAGGACGTCTACCTCGTCGAGGGCGACATGGTCTTCGACCCCGAACTGCCCCTCGCCCTCGCCGCCGCGGACGGCGAGGTGATCACCGCCGTGGCTCCGTACCGCCCTCCGATGAACGGCACCGTCGTCACCCTCGGCGCCGACGGCACCGTCTCGGCGATGCTGCTGCCCGCCCAGCAGGGTCCCGGGATCGACCTCGGCGAGACCTTCAAGACCGCCAACGTCCACCTGCTGCGCGAGCGCTACCTGCGCGAGGAGTTCGTACCCGCGCTCACCGCCCTGATCGCCGACGGCGGCCACGGCGCCTACTACGAGCTGGTCATCGCCGACACCGTCACCGGCGGCCGCTTCCCCGTCCACGGCGTCGACTGCGGGCACCTGCGCTGGTACGAGGTGGACGACCTGACCGACCACGCCGCCGCCGAGTACCTCTTCGCCGACGACGACGACCGGCTGACCATCCTGGAGAACCTGCACGGCGGCTACTGGCGCTACGACCTCGTCGACCACCGCCTCCTGTACAACCTGTACTTCCCGCCGGCGTCCCTGGTGGACGAGCTCGCCCACGACTTCCGCGACGCCCTCGTCCACTACCCCGTGGGCCACTTGCCGCTCCAGCAGCTCCTCGGAGCCGCGATCCGCCAGCCCGCCGACCGCCTGGTCGTCGCCAACGGCGCCTCCGAACTCATCAAGATCCTCGGCGGCCTGCTGGGCCGCGTCGGGCTCGTCGTCCCGGGCTTCAACGAGTACGAGGCCGTCTTCGACGAGGCCGACATCCACCGCATCCACCTGCCCGCCCCGGCCTTCACCATGGACCCCGCACGGGTCGCCGAGGAGGCACGGCGGGCCGGCGTGGCCGCCGTGATCATCACCTCGCCCAACAACCCCACCTCGATGGCCGTCCCGCGCGCCGACCTCGTCACCCTGGCCCGCCTGCTGGCCGCCGCCGGGATCCGGCTGGTCGTGGACGAGTCCTTCGTGGACTTCTGCGCACCGGGCCACAGCCTGGAGCCCGACCTCGCCGAACTGCCCGGCCTGACCGTCGTCAAGAGCATGAGCAAGGTCTACGGCATCGGAGGACTGCGCCTGGGCTACCTGCTCTCGGCCGACCTCGGCTTCGTCGCCGACGTCCGCGCCGCCCTGCCCATCTGGAACGTGAACGGCTTCGCCGAATCCTTCCTGCGGCTGCTGCCCCGCTACCGGGACGCCTTCGCCGCCAGCTGCGCCCAGGTCCGGCGCGACCGCGACGAACTCGCCGGCCTGCTCGCGGCCCTGCCCGGCGTCACGGTCTACCCCCCGGACGCCAACTACGTGATGCTGCGCCTGCCGGAGGGCACCTCCGCGCTCGACGTGGTCAGGCGCACCTTCTCCGGCCACGGCATCCTCATCAAGGACTGCGGCGGCAAGTCCATGCCGGACGGCGACCGCTACCTCAGGGTGGCCTGCCGCGCCCCGCAGGAGAACGCCCGGCTGGCCGACGCGCTCGCCGCCGTCATGGCCGAACGGCCCACCCCCCTGGCCACGGGAGCCTCCTGATGCCCGCCGCGTCCCGCCGGGACGAGATCCACGCCGCGCTGAAGTCCGTACTGCGCCCCCACGACCGCCTGATGGTGCTGCACTCCAGCCTGTTCGCCTTCCGCACCCCCGCCGAGGGGCTGCGCGGCGACCTGCTCGCCGCACTGCGCGCACTCGTCGCCGAGGGCATCACCGTCGCCCTGCCCGCCGTCACCTTCGAGTTCTGCCGGACGAAGGAGTACCACCACCGCACCTCCGCCCCCAACACCGGCGTCCTCGTCGAATGGTTCCTCGGCCTGCCCGAGGTCCGCCGCACCCCCCACCCCGTGTACTCCTTCGCCGTGGCCGGCCCCCTGGCCGACGAGCTGACGGCCTGCCCGCCCGACACCGCCTTCGGAGCGGGCACCGTCTTCGAGGTGTTCGAACGCCACGACGCGCGGATCGTCACCCTCGGCGCCGAATGGAACTCCTGCACCCAGGTCCACCGCTACGAGGAGCTCGGCAAGGTCCCGTACCGCCACCCCATGACCGTGAGCGGCACCGCCGACTTCGGCGCCGGGCCCGTCACCGTGGACCTCGAGATGATCGTCCGCGACACCGCTCTGAACTCCACCCTGGACTTCACCCCCGTCTTCGACCGGTTGCGCGAGGACGGCGCGCTCGCCCGCACCGGCCTGTGGGGAGCCGCCGTGGAGGCGGTGTCCACCCGGGAACTGGCCCGCACGTGCGACGAGCTCATCACCGCGGACCCGTACGTCCTGGTCCGCGAACCCCGCGTGATCGAGCACCGGGCCCGCCAGCTGGCCGCCCCGCCCGTACGGCTGGCCCTGCTGGGCACCCGCAACCTGGAGATCCTCGCCGCCGAGGTCAGCGCCGAGGGACGGCGGGTCCTCGGCTCCGCGCCGCACACCGTCTACGCGCCCGCGTACGGCACGCTCGCCCGCGAGATCCACGACCCGGCCTCCGGCCTGCGCGGATTCGACCCGCACGTGAGCTTCTTCACCGACCGGCTGGAGGACGTCCTCGCCTCCGACACCCTCGGCCCCGCCGACGGCGAACGCCTCGCCGAGGCGATGGAGCACTACACCGGCCTGGTCCGCGCCTACGCCGAGACCACCGACCGCCCCGTCTTCGTCCTCTCCTTCGCCCCCCTCCAGCCCTCCCCGCTCTCCACGGGCCCCCTGCTGCGCGAGGCGGACCGGCTGCTGCGGAACGCCCTCGACGGCCACGAACACGTCCACGTCGTCGAACTGTCCGAGATCATCGCCCGCGCCGGCGGCGGCCCCCTCGTCGACCAGCGGCTGTGGCTGGTGGGCCGCGTCCCGTACGGCGCCGCCCTGAGCCGGGCGCTGGCCCGCAGGTTCTGGGGACTCACCCTGTCGGTGACCGGCCGCACCGCGCGGGTCATCGTCACCGACCTCGACAACACCCTGTGGCACGGGGTCGTCGGCGAGGACGGCATCGACGGCATCCAGATCGGCACCGACCACCCGGGCAACGCGCACAGCAGGCTCCAGCGCGCCCTCAAGACCCTGCGCGAACAGGGAGTCGCGCTGGCCATCAGCAGCAAGAACGACGAGGACCTCGCTCTGCGCGCGATCCGGGAGCACTCCGGGATGGTGCTGCGCGAGGACGACTTCGTCGCGACGGAGATCAGCTGGCGGCCCAAGGCCGAAGCCATCGCCGACATCGCCGAACGCCTCAACGTGGGCCTCGGGCACGTGCTGTTCCTCGACGACAACCCCGTGGAGCGCGCCCGCGTCCGGGAGTTCCTGCCCCAGGTGATCGTGCCGGAGCTGCCCGAGGACCCCGCCGGATACGCCGACGCCCTGCTCGACAATCCCTATACCACCGTGTTCAACGTGACCGCCGCCGACCGGCGCCGCACCGAGCAGTACCGCGCCCGCGAGAAGGTGGAACGCCAACGGCGCGGCTTCGAGCGGATCGAGGACTTCTACGCCTCGCTCGGCACCGAACTGCACATCAGCCCCCTGACCGAGGGCAACACGGCCCGCGCCGAACAACTCTGCGCGAAGACCAACCAGTTCAACACGACGACCCGCCGGTACACCCGCGCCGGACTGCGCCGCCTCGCCGAGGCTCCCGACTCGGACGTGTTCGTCCTCGCCGTGGCCGACCGGTTCAGCGCCCGCGAGGACCTGGGCCTGCTGGTGCTCACCCACCAGGGCACCGAGAGCACCGTGGACACCTACCTGCTGTCCTGCCGCGTCCTGGGACGCGGCGTCGAGGAGGGCGCGCTGCGCTGGCTGGCGGCGTCCCTGTCCGCCGGCGGACGCACCCGCCTGCACGGGCTCGTCACCCCGACCGAGCGCAACGCGCCCTGCCGCTCCGTGTTCGCGGACGCCGGCTTCGGACCCGGAGCGGCCGAGGGGACCTGGCGGCTGGACCTGACCGGCGAGCACCACGCCCCCGCGTGGCTGCGGATCGTCGACCACACCGAGGCGGAGAACCACCGTGCATGACGTCGAACCGGGCGACATCGCCCACAGCAGCCACACCTTCACCGCAGCCGAGTTCACGGCCTTCGCCGCCGTCACCGGAGACCACAACCCCCTGCACCACGACGCCGGACACGCCGCCGAGACCGAGTTCGGCACACCGATCGTCCCCCTCGTGATGACCCTCGGCCCGGTGTCCGCGCTGATCGGCATGGTGCTGCCCGGGCCCGGGGCGGTCATCCTCGGCACGGAGTTCCGCCCCGTGCGCCCCGTCTCCTTCGGCCGGCCCGTCCACTACTCGCTGCGCGTGACCGCGGTCAGCGGGGCCGGCGTACTGACCTGCCGGGTGCTGGCGTACCAGGACCGCGAGGTCGTACTCGAGGGGGAGGTGCGCAGCACCGCGCGCGCCCCGCGCCCGCGCCCCGACGCGACCACCGGCGGACTGCTGATCCCGGCCGACGCTCCCCGTACCGCCGTCGTCACCGGCGCCGCCGGGGACATCGGCTCGGCCGTCGCCCGTGAACTGGCCCGCCAGGGCTGGGACCTGGCGCTCGTGCACCGCGGCGGCGCCGAGGAACTGATACGGCAGTGCGAGGAGGCCGGGGCCGCCGTGCACTCGGTGACGGCCGACCTCGCCGACCCCGCCGCCCGCGGGGCCGCCGCCGGGAAGCTCTCCGCGCTGCGACCGGCCGCCCTGGTGCACGCCGCCGCCGCACCGCTGGCCGCCGGCCACGCCGCACACATGGAGGTGGGCTACGCGGCACTGCGCGACCTGGCCGACGCGGTCCTCGACGGGATGCTGCTGCGCCAGCGCGGAAGCGTCGTCCTGATCGGCTCGGAGGCCGTCCGCTACCACCCGCGCGGCTGGTCGGACTACGTCGCCGGCAAGGCCGCCGCCGAGAGCGTGCTGCACGGCATCGACCGCCACCACGGCGCCCACGGCATCCGCGCCGTCGTCGTGGAGCCGGGCTACGTCCAGGGCCGCTACTCGGCCGGTGTACGCCCCGAAGGGCTCGGCCTGCTGCCCGAGGAGGTGGCCGAGGTCGTCGCCGCCGAGGCCGCCGATACGGACGCCCCCGCGCGGCGGGTGTGGCTCACCACGGGCGGCGCCACCCGCTTCGCCCTCGACGGCACCCCCGAGGGCACCGCCGCACCGTCACGGGACGGCGCCCCGGCCCCGCATACGGCCGCCTCCGCACCGGTTCCCGCGCCCGGGGACCTCGCCGACCGGGTGGAGGCCGCCGTGCGCGGGGTCCTGGGCCCGGGTGTCGACGTACGCGGCGGCGGGGTCGGGCTCACCCCGGGCTGGGACTCGCTGGGCCAGCTGCAGATCGTCCTCGCGGTGGAGGCGGAGTTCGGCATCCGGCTTCCCGCCGCCGCCCTCACCGGCGCCGGCCGCTTCGACCGGCTGGTCCGGGTCGTCGCCGAGCAGGCCGGGTCGTGAGCGTGCGGTCAGTTCCAGCAGGGGCAGGCCACGGGGCGGGCGGTGAACGCCTTGTCCCGGTCCGGCTCGGCGGCGACCCGTCCGGCCGGCGGAACCAGGGTGAAGTCGCCGGCCGGGTCGACCTGGTCGAAGGAGGCGAACAGGTGGGTGCGCGGGAACCAGTCGCCGAACGGCGTCGTGGCCGCGCCGATGCCGATGAACTCGCTGCCCGTCGCCACGGCGGCCCTTACGTCCCAGGGACCGTCACCCACGCACACCACCCGCTCGAAGCCGCCGCCGTGGCGCTCGACGGCCTGGTGGACGGCCTCGCGCACCACGTGCTCGCGGAAGGTGTGCTCGCTCGCGGTGGACACCGGCCCGCCGGCCCCGCCGCCCAGCGGCACCAGCTTGGCCGCGGTCACCTCCCGCAGGCCGCCCGTGGCGAAGGCCACCGCGTACGCGCCGTCGGCCTCCAGCGCCCGCAGGAAGGCGGCGGCGCCCGGTATCTCCTCGACGCCCTCGCGGGCGGTGACGGCCAGGAAGTGTTCGTGCAGCAGGCCGGCGAACCGCTGGACCTCGGCCTCGCCGGGGAGGCGGCCGGTGTTGTGGCGGAAGACCTCGCGGAAGATCCACGAGTCGGTGTGGTGGGCGTAGCCGCCCCACGCCGAGTCGATGTCGGTGAGCCCGCAGTCCTCCAGCGCCGCGTGGAAGGCGGCCTGGTGGGGGGCGACGCTGCGCAGCAGCGTGCCGTCGATATCGAAGACGATCAGGGTGGTCATGTCCTGCTCCCTCGGTCGGCTGTACGCACTTTTCAAGATCGTAGGGGAAGGGGCTGGACATGCCGTCGAACGTGACCGGGCACACCGCCCGGGTGATCCGGCTGGAAGCGGAAGCCGTCGCGGCGGCCGAAACGCTCGCGCGGGCGGCGGGGACCACGGCCGAGCGGGTCCTCGGCACGGCGTGCGCGGCGCTGGTGGCGCGGCTGTGCCGGTCCGACAGCGAGACCCTCGCCGCCGGGCCGGCCGCGGGCGCGGCGGCCGACGGACCGTCCGCCCTGCGACGGCCCGACGGCACCGCCGAGTTCCCCCTCACCGGCGTGCCGGACGACATCGCCGCCGCGATCGCCGACGCGGCGGGACCCTTCGTCGCCGCCGCCCTGGCCGAACCGGGCCGCCCGCTCGGCGAGCTCGACCTGACGGACGAGACCCACTGGAAGCAGCTCTCGGCCTGGTCCGGCGAGGACACCGGTCCCGTCGAAGAACCGGTGCACCGGATGTTCGCCGCCTGGGCGGCCCGCCGGCCCGACGCCGTCGCGGTGTCCTGGGAGGGCGGCTCCCTGACCTACCGCGAGCTCCTGGAGTACGCCAACGGCATCGCCGGCGCGCTGCGGGACCGCGGCATCGGCGCCGGGGACGCCGTGGGGCTGCTGTTCGAGCGGAGCGCGGAATCCGTGGCGGCGACCGTCGCCGTGGCGATGGCCGGGGCCACCGCCGTGCCGCTCGACCCGCACTACCCCGAGCCCCGGCTGCGCCTGATGCTGGAGGGCCCGGCGGTGGCCCTCACCCTGACGGCCGGGCCCCCCGGGGCCGGAGCCACCGGGCTGCCGGGGGCCACCCTCAGCGTGCTGGGCATCGCCCCCCGCGCCGAAACCCCGGACGCACCGGCCCCCGAGGTGGCCACGGTGATGTACACCTCCGGGTCGACCGGGCAGCCCAAGGGCGTCCGGCTCACCCACCGGGGCATCGCCCGTCTCACCCGCGACGAACGGATCGACTTCGGCCCCGGCGACGCGGTCCTGCACCTGGCGCCCGCCACCTTCGACGCGGCGCTGCTGGAGGTGTGGTGCACCCTGGCCCGGGGCGCCCGCCTGGAGGTCGCCCCGCCCGGCCCGCTGACCCTGACCGAGCTGGCCGACCTGATCACCGCACGGGAGGTCAGCGCGCTCTGGCTCACCGCCGGACTGTTCCACCAGCTCGCCGAGCACCGCCCCGACGCCTTCGCGGGCGTACGGCGGCTGTTCACCGGCGGCGACGTCGTCTCCCCGCACCACGTCGCCACCGTACTGTCCCGCCACCGCGCCCTCACCGTGGTCAACGGCTACGGCCCCACCGAGAACACCACCTTCACCTGCTGCCACCCGCTGCGGGAACCCCCGTCGCCGGGAGCGGCCACCGTCCCCATCGGCACCCCCGTCCGCGGTACCCGGGTGTACGTGGTCGACCGCGCCGGGCACCCCGTCCCCCCGGGCGTACCGGGAGAGCTGTGGGCGGCCGGGGACGGCCTGGCGGCCGGATACCTGAACCTGCCGGAACAGACCGCCGAGCGCTTCCCCGTCCCCGGCTCCGGACGGCTGCGCGGCATCCGCTGCTACCGCACCGGAGACCTCGCCCGCTTCCGGCCGGAGGGAACCCTGGAGTTCCTCGGCCGCGAGGACGGCCAGGCCAAGATCAACGGCCACCGGATCGAACCCGGTGAGATCGAACAGGCCGTCCTCGCCCAGCCCGGTGTGCGCGGCGCCTGCGTCCTCGTGGAGAGCGACCCCCTCGGCGGCAAGCGGCTCGCCGCGTACATCGAGGGTGACGACCGGAGGCTGGCCAAGGCCGTCCGCGCGGGCCTGCGCGCCGCCCTGCCGGCCTACCTGGTGCCCGCCCGCTACATCGTCATCGACAGGCTTCCGTTGACCGCCAACGGAAAGATCGACAGGAACCGGCTGCGCGCCGGAGAGAGCGAGTCCCGATGAACACCCCCGTACGGGAGACCGTGGAGCGGATCTGGTCCGAGGTCCTCGGCACCGCCATCGACGAGGAGTCCGACTTCTTCCTCCTCGGCGGCCATTCCCTGCTCGCCACACAGATGGTGGCCCGGCTGGAGGCGGCCCTGGGCGTCCGGGTCACCATGCGCGAGGTCCTCGAGTACCCCGAGTTCGGCGAGTTCGCCGACCTGGTCGCCGAGCGCGCCGCCACCGGCCTCCCCACCGCCTAGGAGCACACGCACATGTCCGCACCACTGTCCCTGCCGACCCTGAGCTACCAGGAGGGCCGGCTGCTGATGGACGAGCGCGGCCGCGCCCTCGGCGTCCCCTCGGTCCGTACGATCTCCCAGGCCTACCGGGTCCGCGGGCCGCTGGAGCTGCCCCTGCTCGACCAGGCCCTGGCCCGGCTGGCGCAGCGCCACGAGGCACTGCGCACCCGGTTCGACGGCCCCCGGCGGCAGACCGTGCACCCGGCCGTCACCCTGCGCGCCGAGGTGCACGACGCCCACGGCGACGAGGCCGCGGCGGTCGCCCTGGTGCGGACCGAGGCGGACCGCCCGCTCCCCGCCGGACTCGACGAGCGTCTGAGGGTCAGCGTGGTGCGCGTCGAGGACGAGGACCACTTCGTCGTCCTCGTCTTCGACCACCTCGTCGTCGACGGCTGGGCACGCGGCGTGCTCACCGACGAACTCTCCGCCCTCTACGGGGAGCTGGCGGCCGGCCGGGAGGCGCGGCTGCCGGAGGTCGCGTACGCCTACCGGGACCACGTTCGCGAACAGAGCGGCCTGCTGGCGGGCCCCGACGGCGAGCGCATGATGTCCTTCTGGCGCGAACGCCTGGCCGGCACCGGCGCGATACCCCGCCTGGACGTTCCCAAGCGGGAGCCCGGTGCCGCGCCGGAAGGCGGCTACCAGCTCCGCCGGCTGTCCCCGGAACGCGTCGCCGCGATCCGGGGGTTCGCGGCGCGGGAGCGGGTCACCCTCTTCATGCTGGTGCTGTGCGCCCTCAACGTCGCCCTGCGCGAGCACACCGGCAAGGACGACCAGGCCGTGGCGGTCAACGTCTACAACCGGGAGACGGAGGGCCGAGAGAACCTGGTGGCCCCGCTCGCCGAACTCCTCGTCGTACGCAGCGACCTGTCCGGCGCCGAGACCTTCCGGGCCGCCCTCCGCCGCGTGCGCTCCGACAGCCTCGACGCCCAGGAGAACGCCGCCGTCCCCTTCGCCGAACTGGTGAAGGCCTTCAACCCGCAGGAGTACGCCGACCCGGACGCCCCCATCGGCGTCGTCCTCAACATGCTGTACTCCCAGCTCCACGGCGGCGGCCTCGACCTCGCACCCGCCACCACCACCCCCTTCCCCCTGTCGGACGAGGGCTTCCGCCCGCGCAGCGAGCTGATGCTCGTCGGGGAAGCGGGCGGCGACGAGCTGACACTGGCGGCGTACTACCAGGCCGACCGGCTGCCCGAGGCCTTCGTCACCGGCCTGCTGGACCGCCTGGTCGCCCTCCTGCAGACCGTCGTCGGCGAACCGCTGCTGCCGCTGGACGGCGGCCGTGACTGACCGCCGCGACGAGGGCCTGCTGCGCGCCGCGTTCATCGTCTCCACCTGCGGGGACTGGGTGTTCCGCTTCGCGCTGCCGCTGCTGGTGCTCCAGCTGACCGGTTCGGCCTTCCTGGCCGCGTTCACCTACGCGCTGGAGTTCGTCCCGTACGTCCTGGTCGGGCTGTTCAGCGGGGTGGTCGCCGACCGGGCGGACCGGCGCCGCCTGATGACCGGCTGCGACCTGTGCTCGGCCGTGGTGGTCGGCGGGATCGGCCTGCTGTGCCTGCTGGACAGCCCGCCCGTGTCCATGGTGTACGTCGCCGCGTTCGTGCTGGCCTGCATGCGCCCGCTGTACTTCCCCGCCTTCCAGGGCTTCCTGATGGAGCGGGTCCCGCAGGAGCGGCGCGCGGTGATGAACGCGTGGGTCCAGGGGTCGGAGAGCCTGCTCAACATGCTCGGGCCGATCGCCGGCATCAGCGTCGTCGCCTTCCTCGGACCGGCGGCGGCCAGCGGCGTCAACGCCGTCTCGTTCGCCCTGTCGGCCCTCCTCGTCTTCCTCACCGCCGCCGCCCCGGCGAACGCCGCGAGGACCCCGCTGCGCGAGGCGGTGCGCGGCATGGGCCCCGACCTGCTCACGGGATTCCGGCTCCTGTTCGCCGAACCCGTGCTCCGGCAGGGCACCATCCTGCTGACCCTGACCAACTTCGCGGTGCACGCCGTCGAGGCGAACCTCGTGTACGTGGTCACGGACGCCACCGGCCAGTCGAGCTTCGTCCTCGGGCTGGTCGTCGCCGCCCAGGGCGCGGGAGCAGTGGCGGGCGCCGCCTTCGTGCCCCGGCTGCTGAAACGCTTCAGCGAGGGCCGGCTGCTGTCCGCCGGGATGGGGGCGCTCGCCGTGGCCCTGCTGGCCCCCGCCGTCACTGCGGACGTCCGGCTCCTCGCCCCGGCCTGGGCCGTGGCCGGCGCGGCGACCTCACTGATCGTGGTCGGCTGGTTCACGTACCGGCAGAAGGTCATCGACGCCGAGTTCATGGGCCGGGTGGTCGCCGTGAACCGGGCCGTCTCCTTCGCGGCGATCCTGCCGGCCGCGCTGCTGGGCGGCTGGGTGGCGGCCGAATTCGCGCCCGCCGCCCTGTTCGCCACCGCCGGCGTCGTGCAGGCGCTGGCCTGGATCGCCACGGTGGCGGGCCTGGTCGGCAGGGCGGGGCGTACACCCGCCCCGGTGATCATGAAAGCCGGATGATGGGAGAGAATGCCCATCACCGGACATGACCACCCGAAGAAGGACAGGAGCGCACCCGTTGAACGAGGAGATGCGCCAACACGCCCGGGAGTTCCTCCAGCCGGGGGAGCACCTCATAGCCGTCTGCTCCCACGACCTCGGACCGGGGGTCCCCGCCCCTCCCGAGTCGATGCTCGCGCCCCCGGAGCCGGCCGGCCTCCAGCAGCGGATCGAGGCGAGACTGTCCCGCCCGCTGCGCCAACTGGCCAAGCCCCGGGCGCTGGATCCCCGGCGGCCGAGGCCGGCCGGCGCGGCGGACGCCATCGGCCGGAAGCCCGAGGTGCCGGACGCCAAGGGCATGGAGGGCGGCTGGCAGAGCGCCGCCGGACACTTCCTCATCAGCCGGGCCAACGTACGCGGTCCGCTCACCTGCGTCCTCGCCCTCACCGACCGGCGGTGGTTCGCCCTCAGCGACGTGTCACCGCTGTGGCAGACGACGCCGGTGATGAAGCAGTACTGGGAAGTGCCCCGTTCGGCCGTGGCCGCCGTACGCGCCAACCCGGCCGGCGTCGCGCAGTTCGGCCGTATGGACATCGAGTTCACCGACGGCTCCTGGGTCGCCCTCCTCGCCACGGTCCCGGCGCACGCCACGCCCTTCGCCGCCGCCTCCGCCCGCTATCGCTGAACGCCTCTACGGCGTCGGGCAGTTGTACTGCTCGTCCAGCGGCACGGTGACGCAGTACACCCCCCGGCCGCGCGTCTCCTCCACCACGGCGGCGGGGACGGCGAACACGGCCGTCCGCGACCGGGGCATCACCACCGTGCCGATCCGGCGGACCAGCGAGGCGTTGTCGGAGGAGGCGTCGACCGCGTACAGGCCCACGGGCAGCCGCGTGCCGGGCCGGAAGCCGTGGACGAGGATGCGGTGGCTGCCCTCGTCCACGCTCATGCGGCCCGGCCTGTCAGGGAGTTCGACCGGATGGCCGTGCCGGGCGGAGAGCGCGCCCTGGGTCGCCCGGATCGTGAGCTCGCCCGCGGCGGCGAGGTCCTCGCGCGCCGTGTCGGGCGGCACGAACCACCACTTCTCGCTCTGCAGCACGCCGTTGCCCAGCTCGTGCACCGTCAGCTCGCGGTGGGCGAAGAGCGAGTCGGACGGTTCGAGCGTGCTGGAGGTCAGCGCGGAAGAGGTGGGCCGCGCCGTGGTCGTGTACTGCTTGCCGCCGGCCGTGACGGTCACTTCGACGGGCTCGCCGGGCGCGAATCCGTTCAGGCACAGCGCCACCTCGTCAGGGGTCAGCACCCCGTCCCGGCCGCGGATGTTCCCGATCCACACCGCGGGACCCTCGCCGGCCCCCGGGATCCGGCCCAGATCGGCGGCGCAGTCCGGGACGGCCCCGTCACCGGCCGCGAGGACCGTGATCTGCTGCGCCAGCAGCACGTCGGTGGCCGGGTCGGCGGTCACCGACGGTGACACGGACGACGAGACGGTCGGCGATACGGTCGGCGCGACCGAGGTGGCGTCGGCGGCGCGGCTCGTGGTGACCGGCGGAACGGGCACGTCGGTGGCACCGCCCGAGGTGCCGGAGGTCGACTCCGAGCCGCAGCCGGTGACGAGCCAGCCCAGCATGACGATGCCGGGGAGCAGGGTGCGTGGCCTCACGTGAATCAGGGTCCTTTCGACGGCCGGACGCCCGGCGGAGCCCCCGAGCAGGGAGCCCGCGCCGCCGTGGCCTGTTGCCGGAGCGCGTCCTCGATCTCCTCGTACCGCTGAGCGGTGATCTCCCCCTTGGCGCGGGCGTCGCGGAGCTGGCCGAGCGCCCCCCGCAGGTCCGCGCAGCCCGCCGCCAGGTCCCCGCCCCGGAATTCCCAGTCGGCCACGAGCGCCTGCCACAGGCCGCGCCGGGCGAAGCCGCGCTCCTCTGCGACCGCCTCCTTCATGGTGGCCACGGCCCCCGCCAGGTCCCCCCGCCAGAAGGCGTGCACCGCCGCGATGGAGGTGGCCAGCACCCGCAGCTCCTCGACCGCCGCCCCGCCCCCCTGGGCGGAGCGGACGCGCGCCACGGCCCGCTCGATCGTCCCGTCGTCCCGGACGAGCCGCGCCGTCACCCGGCACTGCTCCACCTGTGCCAGGTTCACCGACGCCCGCAGCCGCCCGGTCTCGGAGAAGGCCTCGTCCGCCGCGAGGGCGCGGAGCTCGGCGGAGGCGGCGGCCAGCGCCTCGGCGTCCACCGTTGCGGGGAGGCAGCTGGGCGCCGGGCCGAGCGCCAGCTGGTACCGCGTACCCGCCAGGCTGAGGCGGGCGCGCAGGCCGATCGGGCCGTCCGGGGCGATGGCCCGGTAGTCGGCGCGGGCCGCCTCGAAGTACGGTGCCCGCCCGGCCGCCGGGAGGCCGACGGCGATCTGCTCCAGGGCGTGCCCGCGGAACAGGCGCACCAGGTCGGCCGTGACGAACTCGGACCCGTCGTCGCGGGCACCGTCCGCCGCCGGCGCCAGCAGCCGGTCCAGTTCACGCCTGGCGTCGGCGACCCGGCCGGCCCGCCAGAGGTCGAGGGCATGGGTGAAGCCCGCCAGCCCGCGTGTGCGGCGGGCCAGTTCGGCGATCACGTGCCTGCGGCCGGTGTCGGAGTTCCAGTCCTGGTCGAGCCGGATCGGGCCGCTCAGGTACCACCCGGCGAGCTCGGGCGCGTCGAGCACCTGCGCGGCCCGTACGTACACGGCGGGCCGCAGCCCGATCTGCCCGGCGGAGTCGGCGGTGACCAGGCCGCCGACGACGATCCCGGCGTTGGTCTCGTCGACGAAGCCGGCCGTCCAGTCGTCCAGCTTCCGGCGGTCCCGGCCGGTTCCGGCGAGGACCTCCAGCGGAGGCGAGGTGGTCCGGGCGTAGTCCCGCGCCGTGCTGCCCTCCGGGAGCCGGTCCTCCAACAGCGTCGCGGTGAAGGCCTCCGACACGTCGTCCAGGACCCGCTGGTCGTGGCCCGGGCCGACGCCCGCGAAGCCGACCACGGCCACGTCCTGCGTCCCCGGCAGCCGGGCCAGCTCCGGCGGGGGCGGGCGCGGCCGGAAGACGACCACCAGGGCGGTGCAGGCGAGCAGGAAGGCTGCCAGGCCCGCGACGGAGAACCAGCGCGCCCGGCGGGACATCCCCGGCCGTTCCCTGAAGGCCTTCCTGACGGCGACGATCCCCCCGACCAGCACCGCGAACAGCAGGAGCCCGGAGGCCACGGGGCTGGAGTGGACGCCGAGCAGCTGGAGCAGCGGGCCCATGAGCGCCGAGAGCAGGGTGGTCGCGAGGGCCAGCAGGGCCAGCCCCCACGGCGGATTGCCGGAACCGCCGTCCGCGGGCCCGGGGGGCCGCGGCGGACGGTCGGCGGGGTTCTCCTCGGGGGCGTCCGGCCCGGGGCCGTCCACGGTGGCCTCCCTTCGGAACACGGTCGCGGCGCGCGGCGCGCGCACGGGCCGCCCCCACCCTCGGGGCAGAGGGCACGCGTCCGCGGGTGGCGCGCCCCGCCGGACCCGCACTCCCCACGTTCGGGGGAGCGGGCGCGGAGCTCCGCCGAGCGGGGCCCACGGCGGGAACGGTGGGATAATCCTGTGGGGGGACAGGTGCGGCGCACCCGGTACCCAAGCTCGGGGCGACTCGAAGGAGGAGCGTGGTGAGCACCCCCGCCGCTCACATCGCTGACCTGCCGGAGGGCACAGCGACGCCCTCCGGCCCCCGGCCCGCCCGCCACTCGGCGCCCGCACCGGCATCCGCCCCGCCGCCCCGCCCCGACGGCCCGGTCCTCGACATCAGCGTGGTCTGGGGCGACCTCGTCGAGGTACCCGCCGATCTGCACGTCACCGGGCACTACCGGTCGGTCGTCCCCGACGCGGCGGAACTCTCACTGGACCGCGCCATATCAGGCGGCCCCCGCCCGCTGATCACCGAGCACACCCGTCTCGGCTGGATCGACGCCCAGCTCGGGCAGGTCACCTACTTCCCCTGCGGGGCCGGCCCGATACGGTCGGCCGCGGTCATCGGCATGGGGCCGATGGGAACCCTCACCGAACGCCGCGCCGTCCAGCTGTACGCCTCCCTGCTGGGCGAGGCCGCCGCCGTCGGCCACGTGGCCACGATGGCGACCGTCCTCATCGGCTCGGGCGCGGGGAACCTCTCCGTCGGCCAGGCGGGCCGAGCCCTGGTACGGGGCTTCGCCGCCGCCCTGGCCTCCATGGGCCCGCCGGCGCCGCCACCCCGGCTCACCGAGGTCCTCGTCGTGGAGGTCGACCGGCTGCGCGCCGAACAGCTGCTGCTCGCACTGGCCGGCGCCGCGGCGAACCAGCCGCGGCTGCGGATCCGGCCCGACCTCCGCGAGGAGAGCGGTGGCCTGCTGCTCGCTCCCTCCGCCGCCGTGTACGCCCTGACCGCGCTGTCCGGACTCGCCCGCCCGGCGGATCCCGCCCCAGTGGACGCGGCCGCCGACCCCGCCGCCGGGCCCGGCGGACCTGATCCCCCCGCCGCCGAGCAGGCCCTGAGCACCGTACTGGCCGGATTCGAGCCCGGCATCCGCGACCAGGTCCGCGAGCAGCTGGCCCGTCTGGCGGACGTGGCGCGCACCGACCTCTCCCTGACGGTCCGCGGCCCCACCGCCCTCCAGGACGGCTCCGTACCCGTGCGGATGTCCGTCCAGTCGGGCACCGGCGGCCTGCGCTGGGCGGCCCTGACCAGGCGCGCCACCGTACCGGAACGCCTCGTCCCGGTGGACACCGACCTGCTGCGCGAGCTCGTGGACCGGCTGACGGAACCCACCGTCGAGGACGCGCGCGGCCTGCCCGACCTGCTCTCCCGCTTCGTCGTGCCCGCCGACTTCCAACGGCTGCTCACCGACGACGCCACCGTGCTGCTCGAACTGGACCGCGACACGGCCTCCGTGCCCTGGGAGTTCCTGACGGAAGTCCAGCAGGCCGGCGGTGAACGGCGCGCCCCCCTGGCCATCCGCACCCAGCTCTCCCGCCAACTGCGCACCACCTACTCGCGCGTGCTGACCGAAGGAACGGCGGACGGACCACTGCGCGCACTGGTGATCGGCGACCCGGGAGATCCGGAGACGGGCCTCCAGCTGCCGGGCGCCCGCAGCGAGGCCCTCGCCGTCGCAGCCCGGCTCTCGGCCCTGGGCGTCCAGGTCAACCTCTTCGTCGGCGCGGCGAACTCCACCCGCCAGCCGGGAGTGGAACCCGCCCGGCGGCTCGACGTCCTGCGGGCCCTGCTGTGCGGGCGCCACGACATCGTCCACTACTGCGGCCACAGCGCCTTCGAGGTCTCCGGCACCGGACGGCGCTCCGGCTGGGTCTTCGCCGACGGCCTGCTGACCGCCCAGGAACTGGCCCTGCTCGAACGGCCGCCGCTGATCGTCCTGGCCAACGCCTGCTACACGGCCCGCCTCGGATCCGCCGGCCCGGCCGGCACCCCCGCCGCGGAACCCGGCGCGGCCGCCCAGAGCCCGTGGGGCAACCCCCAGGCGGCCCTCGTACCCAGCCTCGCCGACGAGTTCCTGCGCATCGGGGTGGGCCACTACATCGGGGCTGCCTGGCGGATCCCCGACGACCAGGGGGTCTCCTTCGCCGAGCAGTTCTACACCCACCTGCTCGCGTCCGGTCCCGGAGAACCCGATCCGACCGTGGGCGCGGCCGTCCGGTCGGCGCGCAAGAAGCTCTACGAACAGCGTGCCGTGGAGGAGCGGGACCACGGCGCCGACCGGCAGCGGTGGAGTTCGTGGGCCGCCTACCAGCACTACGGGGACGCCTCCGAACCCTTCCTCCCCCCTCGTCCGGCCCCGGAGCCGACCGTGGCAGGATGACGGACCGTGACCGTACCCCTCACCCCTGTCCTGATCGTCGACGCGGCCAACGTCGTCGGCTCCGTGCCCGACGGATGGTGGCGCGACCGCAAGGGCGCCGCCGAGCGGCTGCGCGACCGGCTCGCCCGGCGGGACACCGGCGAGGAGGTCATCCTCGTCGTCGAGGGGGAGGCCCGCGGCATCGCGTCCGTGCCCGGAGTCCGGGTCGACTCCGCGCCCGGCAGCGGCGACGACCGCATCGTGGAACTCGCCGCCGCCCACGCCGGCCGCCCCTGCGTGGTGGTCACCGCCGACCGCGCGCTGCGCGAACGGGTGAAGGCGTACGGAGCCGACTGCGCGGGCCCCCGGACGGTGCGGCCCTCCTAGGCCGTCTCTTCCGGATCTTGCTCCCCCCGGCTCCCGCTGGGAGGCGCCCCCAGGTGCCGTGCGTCGCGAGGCGGAGGGGCGCCCGCGTACCGGACGTACTCGGGTGCCCCGACAACGCGGCGACCCGCGGGCACCCGTCCCTTCCCGGATGGACGCCCCGGAATGCACCGGCGATAGCGGCGGCTTAGCGTCGCAGTGCGATCCCGTGTGCCATCCGGCCGGGGCGCGCGCAGGCGGTCGAGAGGACACTCGCATGGCAGTCGTGATGACCTTTTCATGGCCCGAGATCACACCCGACGTGTACGACGCGGTGCGGAAGAAGGCGCGCTGGGAAGAGGACGCACCGGACGGGTGCGTGCTGCACGCCGCCTGGTTCGTCGACGGCGGCCTCAACGTGATGGACATCTGGGAGTCGGAGGACCACTTCAACCGGTTCATCGAGGCCAGGATCGCCCCTGTGCTCAAGGGCGAACTGGGGGTGCAGAGCGACCCCGAGCCGAGGTTCCACCCCCTGTACCGGCGCTTCGTCGCCCCTGGCGTCAGCGGCGCCAGCTCCTGAGGTACACCCTCCGCTCGGGGCCGCGTCAGCGGACACCGCTTCCCGCCACGCGCGGGGCTTCCCCCGGGCAAATTCCCGGCCGCGCACTAGGCTGGTGGGCCGTTCTCCGCCGGACCGGAACAACCCGGGCAGACTCGGGCTCCGCCGGCGCCCCGGACGCGTCCGGCAGCGAGACGTGAGGGCCTATGGCAGCCACACCCGAACGCGGCGAACTCACCCTGACGCCCGATGCGGCCCCGCCTGACGGGCCCGCGCCTGACGGGCCCGCGCCTGACGGGCCCGCGCCTGACGGGCCCGCGCCTGACGGGCCCGCGCCCGGCGGGGAGCCGCCCGGCGAACCCGGGAAGGCCGCCCGGTTCTCCGCCGGGCCCGCCGCCCTGCCGCGTACCCTCCTCGACGTCTTCGAGGCCTCCGTACGGGCCCACCCCGACGAGCCCGCCCTGGACGACGGCACGTCCCGGCTGACCTACCGGGCCCTGGCCGCCCGGGTCGAACGCCGCCGGCGCGCGCTCGCGGCCGCCGGGGTGGGGCTCGGCGACCGGGTCGGGGTACGCGTCCCCTCCGGGACCAACGAGCTGTACGTGGCCGTCCTCGCCGTGCTCGCCGCGGGCGCCGCCTACGTACCGGTCGACGCCGAGGACCCCGACGAGCGGGCCCGCCTGGTCTTCGGCGAAGCCGGCGTACGGGCGGTCCTGGGCGCCGGCCGGCGCATCGACCTCACCGGCCGGCCGGCCCCCTCCGCCACCCCCGCGCCCGCCGCCCGGCCCGGACCCGAGGACGACGCGTGGGTCATCTTCACCTCCGGCTCCACCGGCAGGCCCAAGGGCGTCGCGGTCAGTCACCGCAGCGCCGCCGCCTTCGTGGACGCCGAGGCCGCCCTGTTCCTCGCCGACGAGCCGATCGGCCCCGGCGACCGGGTCATGGCCGGACTCTCCGTCGCCTTCGACGCCTCCTGCGAGGAGATGTGGCTGGCCTGGCGCCACGGCGCCTGCCTCGTCCCCGTGCCCCGCCACCGGGTCCGCAGCGGCGCCGACCTCGGGCCCTGGTTGGTGGAACAGGAGATCACCGTGGTCTCCACCGTGCCGACCCTGGCCGCTCTCTGGGAGCCCTCGGCCCTCGACGAGGTCCGGCTCCTGATCTTCGGCGGGGAGGCCTGCCCGCCCGAACTGGCCGCACGCCTCGTCACCGAAGGCCGCGAGGTCTGGAACACCTACGGCCCCACCGAGGCCACCGTCGTCGCCTGCGCCTGCCCGCTGACCGGCGAGGAGCCCATCAGGATCGGCCTCCCGCTCGCCGGCTGGGAACTGGCCGTGGTCGACGGCTCCGGCGAGCCCGTCCCCATGGGCGGCAGCGGCCAGCTCGTCATCGGCGGCGTCGGCCTCGCCCGCTACCTCGACCCCGTCAAGGACGCCGAGAAGTACGCCCCCCTCGAAGCCCTCGGCTGGCCCCGCGCCTACCGCAGCGGCGACCTCGTACGCGCCGAACCGGAAGGCCTGGTCTTCCTCGGCCGCGCCGACGAACAGGTCAAACTCGGCGGCCGCCGCATCGAACTGGGCGAGGTCGACGCCGCGCTCCAGGCACTCCCCGGGGTCGCCGGCGCGGCCGCCGCCGTACGCACCGCGCGCGGCGGCAACCAGCTGCTCGTCGGCTACCTCGTCACCCAGGACGGCTGGGACCGCGCCGAGGCGGTCGAACGGCTGCGCGCCGAACTGCCCGCCGCCCTCGTGCCGCTGCTCGCGCCGGTCGACGCGCTGCCCACCCGCACCTCCGGGAAGGTCGACCGGGACGCCCTGCCCTGGCCCCTGCCGGACACGGAGACCACCGCCCCCGCCGAGCGGCTGTACGGCACCGAGGCCTGGCTCGCCGAACAGTGGGGCGAAACCCTGGGCGTGCCCGTGACCGGCGCCGGCGACGACTTCTTCGCCTCCGGCGGCAACAGCCTCGCCGCCGCGCAGCTCACCACCCGGCTGCGCACCCGCTACCCCGCGGTGGCCGTCCTCGACGTCTACCAGAACCCGACGCTGCGGAAACTGGCCCGGCGGCTGGAGCGGTCCGTAGGCGACGACGGCGCCGCCCGCACCGTCGCGCCGGTCCCGCTGCGCTCCAGGGCCGCCCAGTGCCTCCTGCTGATCCCGCTGTTCACCCTCGTCGGCCTGCGCTGGACGGTGGGCCTGCTGGCCCTGGGCAACCTGCTGCACCGGCTCGGACCGTACCCGTGGGCGCCGACCGCCTCCTGGTGGTACGTCACCGCGGGCGCGGTCCTGCTCCTGAGCCCGCCGGGCCGCCTCGCCATCGCCGCCGGCGGCGCCCGCCTGCTGCTGTGCGGGGTCCGGGCGGGCCGCCACCCGCGCGGCGGAAGCGTGCACCTGCGGCTGTGGACGGCCGAGCGGCTCGCCGAGTGCTCCGGCGCCACCTCCCTCACCGGCCCCTGGCTCCAGCGCTACGCCCGGGCGCTCGGCGCCCGCGTCGGCCCCGAGGTGGACCTGCACTCCCTTCCCCCGGTCACCGGCATGCTCAGGCTCGGCCGCGGCTGCGCCGTGGAGGCCGAGGTGGACCTGTGCGGCCACTGGCTGGACGGGGACCGGCTGGAGATCGGACCCGTCCGGATCGGCGCGGGGGCCGTCGTCGGCACCCGCAGCATCCTCTTCCCCGGAGCCCGCGTCGGCAAGCGGGCCGAGGTGGCCCCGGGCTCCGCCGTGGCCGGACGGGTCCCGGCCGGCCAGCGCTGGGGCGGGGCCCCCGCCGTCAGGCTCGGCAGGGCGAAGCACAACTGGCCCGAGGAGCGCCCGCCGCGCCCGCTCCACTGGCGGGCCGTGTACGGGGCGACCGGCTTCTGCCTGACGGCCCTGCCGCTCGTCGCCGCCCTGCCCGCGCTGCTCGTGGCCGCCCGGTTCGTGCCCGCCGGCGCCGGGCCCGGCCGGGCCCTGCGCGGAGCGCTGCTCGCGGCGGTGCCCGGGGCGCTCGTCTTCGCGCTGGCGTACGCGCTGCTCCTGCTGGCCGCCGTGCGCCTGCTCAGCCTCGGGCTGCGCACCGGCAGCCACCCCGTCCACAGCCGCGTCGGCTGGCAGGCCTGGGCGGTCCTCCAGCTGATGGACCTGGCCCGGGCGGCGCTCTTCCCGCTGTACGCCGGCCTGGTCACCCCGGTGTGGCTGAGGCTGCTCGGCATGCGGGTCGGGCGGGGCGCCGAGGTGTCCACCGTGCTGGCGCTGCCGAGCCTGACCACCGTCGGCGACGGCGCGTTCCTCGCCGACGACACCCTGACCGCCCCCTGCGAACGCGGCGGCGGCTGGATCCGGATCGGGCGCTCCGAGATCGGCCGCCGGGCCTTCCTCGGCAACTCCGGGATGACCGCGCCCGGCCGTACCGTGCCCGACGGCGGGCTGGTCGGCGTCCTGTCCGCCACTCCGAAGAAGGCCAAGAAGGGCAGTTCGTACCTGGGGCTGCCGCCGGTCAGACTGCCGAGGTCCGCCGCGAACACCGACCGCGGCCGCACCTACGATCCGCCCGCCCGGCTGCTGTGGGCGCGCGGCCTGGTCGAGGCGGCCCGGTTCGTGCCCGTCCTCTGCTCGGCCGCGCTGGCCGTCCTCACCCTGGCGGCGCTGTGCGCGCTGAGCACGACGGCGCTGGGGGTCCCGGGCGCCGCCCTGCTGTCCGGAGCGGTCCTGCTCGTGGCGGGCGCCGCCGCGTGCGCCGTCAGCGTGGCCGCCAAGTGGCTGCTGGTGGGCCGGCACCGGGCGGGGGAACACCCGCTGTGGAGCGGCTTCGTCTGGCGCGGCGAACTGGCCGACACCTTCGTGGAGGTACTGGCGGTGCCCTGGCTCGCCGGCGCCGTCCCCGGCACCCCGCTGCTGGTCCTGTGGCTGCGCGGGCTCGGGGCGCGGATCGGGCGCGGCGTGTGGTGCGAGAGCCACTGGCTGCCGGAGGCGGACCTGGTGGCCCTCGGCGACGCGGTCAGCGTCAACCGGGGCTGCGTGTTGCAGACGCACCTCTTCCACGACCGGATCATGCGGACGGATACTGTGGTCCTCCGCGAGGGCGCCACCCTGGGGCCGGGCGGAATCGTCCTGCCCGGGAGCACGGTCGGGGCACGCACCACCCTGGGTCCCGCCTCCCTCGTGATGGCCGGGGAGTCCGTCCCGGCCGACACCCGCTGGCTGGGCAATCCGATCGAGGCGTGGCGGTCCTGAACGGACCCGGGCACGGCGCAGGGAGCGCGAGCGGCGATGAGTGGCCAGACAGCGGCGGCTGACCCGTACTTCCCGGACAACGGAGACCCCCGGTACCGGGTGCACCGGTACGAACTCGCCCTGGACTACCGGCCCGGCCCCAACCGGCTGGCCGGCACCGCCCGGCTCAGCGCCATCGCCGGGCCGGCCCCGCTGGCCGAGTTCCACCTGAACCTCGCCGCGTTCAGGATCGGCCGGGTCTTGGTGGACGGCCGCGCCCCGCGCCACACGCACCGGGCCGGCCGGCTCCGCGTCCGGCCGGCCGAACCGCTGCCGCCCGGCGCCGCCTTCACGGTCGAGGTGCACTGGGCGGGCAACCCCAGACCGGTGCGCAGCCCCTGGGGCGGTCTCGGCTGGGAGGAACTGACCGACGGGGCGCTGGTGGCCAGCCAGCCCGTCGGCGCACCCTCCTGGTACCCGTGCAACGACCGGCCCGCCGACAAGGCCGCCTACCAGATCTCCCTCACCACCCCGTCCGCCTACACGGTGGCCGCCGTCGGCCGGCTGCTCACCCGGACCACCGGGGCCAGCACCACCACCTGGGTGTACGAGCAGGCCGCGCCCACCGCCAGTTACCTGGTCGGCCTGTCCATCGGCATGTACCGGACGGTGCCGCTGGGCGACCCGGACGGCGGCGGGGTTCCGCAGAGCGCCCACGTGCCCGCCCGCGTCCTGCCGCGCTTCTCCCGGGACTTCGCCCGGCAGCCCGCCATGATGCGGCTCTTCGAGGAGATCTTCGGTCCCTACCCCTTCGGCGAGTACACGGTGGTCGTCGCCGACGAGGAACTGGACGTACCCGTGGAGGCCCAGGGCCTCTCCCTGTTCGGCACCAACCACGTGGACGGCGCCCGCGGTTCGGAACGCCTCGTCGCCCACGAACTGGCCCACCAGTGGTTCGGCAACAGCGTGGGCGTCGCCGACTGGCGCCACATCTGGCTCAACGAGGGCTTCGCGAAGTACGCCGAATGGCTCTGGTCGGAGCGCTCCGGAGGCCGCCCGGCGCACGAGCACGCCGCCGCCGCGCACCGGCTGCTGGCAGGGCGGCCCCAGGACCTGGTACTGGCCGACCCGGGCCGCAAGCTGATGTTCGACGACCGCCTCTACCAGCGGGGCGGCCTCGCCGTGCACGCCGTCCACTGCGCCCTCGGTGACGGGGCGTTCTTCCGGATGCTCCGCGACTGGACCGCCCGCCACCGGCACGGCGTGGTGACCACCGGCGGATTCACCGCGCACGCGGCCGGCTACGCCGCGGGCCCGCTGGACGGCCTGTTCCGGGCCTGGCTGCACGAGCCGGCGCTGCCGCCGCTGCCCCCGGCGCCCGCCGCGGGCCCCGCCGCCTGACCGGGCTACGGGGAGGCCGGCCGGGCGCCACGGCCCACGGGTCACATCGGACGACGGCAACTCGGCCGCGGAACAAGGTGATTGCCGAGTCACTCACGGCGGTACTCAGCCCTGCCAGATCTTCCGGTACGCCTCGCGGTAGCCGGGCGGGTCCCAGGAGGCGGCGCCCCGGCTGTTGCCGGCCGTGGCGATGTGCACGGGGGCGACGTGGCCGCTGGCGGGCTGCCCGGCGAAGGCGCGGTTGAACTCGTCGACGATCTGCCAGCCCTGCGGGGACAGCGGCTCGGGGACGGTGGCGGCCTGGTACTGCCCGCTGTTGATCCGGTGGAAGGCGGAGGGGTCGCCGTCACCCGCGCCGATGTTCAGGGGCGGACCCGAGCCGGGCCGTCCCGCCGCCCGCAGGGCCGGGGCGGCGTCGGCGAAGTACAGGTCGTTGATGGCCACCGAGTGGGTCCAGTCCTTCCCGAAGCGGGACAGCAGGGAGGAGACCGCCTGCGGGGTGCGGCTGCTCGCGTCCGGGATCGGGATGTTCTCGTACGTCAGGAGCCGCACCCCGGCACAGGTGGCGAGCTCCCGCTTGATCAGGGCCGCCTTGTTCCGGGCGAAGGGGATCGAGTCGTCGGTGAACAGGACGACCCCGGCGTCACCCCCCGACCGGGCGATGATCCAGTCCGCGCTGATCCTCGCCACGTCCCCCACCCGCGTGGTGACGTTCGTGAAGAGCGCCGGGTCCCGGCTGGGGCCGGGGGAGTCCACCGCGTGCCAGCCGACGACCGGGATGCCCGCGGCCCTCGCCCGCGCCAGCTGCTGCGACTCCGGACGGGGGTCGAAACCGCCGATGACGATGCCCGAGGGCCTCAGGGTGACCGCCTGGCTGAGCGCCGCCCGGATGCCGGCCGGGGTGCCGTCCCCGTCGATCACCCGGACCGGCCAGCCGATGGCCTTCGCCGCCTCCCGGACGCCCTTCGCGACTCCCGCGACGCCCGGGTTGGTCATGGTCTGCGCCACGTAGACGAGGTTCTTGCCGGGAACCGCCGCCGGACCGGTGGTGGGGCCGGCCCAGGAGGCGTCGGCGGTCTCGGCCCGCCGGACGGCCGCCTCGGCCCGCGTGAGCGCCTCGGGACAGCCGGTCCCCGACGACGGCCGGCCGCCGGACGGCGGGCCGCTCCCGCAGCCGGCCAGGAGGGCGGCGGCGACCGCGGCCAGGGCCGCCGCGGTGACGGAAGCTCTCGGATTCGGGTGCTTCGGGTGCTTCGGGTGCACGGTGCTCCTGGCGTGGGTGCGCGTACGGGGATCTACGAGGGGCCGTCCCCGCCCGGCCCGGGCGGACGCCGGCCGTCCGCCCGGCCGGAGGCGGCCGCCCCGGCGCGCAGCCGGCGGCGGGCCGCGTATCCGGCCAGGCCGACGGCGATGAGCAGGGTGGCGCCGTTGAACAGCGGAGTGGCCCAGAACTGGGCCCCGAGCTGGCCGATCCCGGCGAGCCCGATAGCGAGGACGGCGACGGCCACGACCGTGCCCAGGGCGTTGGCGCGGCCGGCCCTGATCGTGGTGGAGCCGAGCAGGGCGCCGACGAAGGCCGGCAGGAGGTAGTCCAGCCCGACGCTCGGGTTGCCGGTCTGCTGCTGGGCGGCGAGGAGGACCCCGGCGAAGCCGGTGACCAGGCCGGAGGCGGCGAAGGCCGCCACACAGTAGGACCGGGTGGGGATGCCCAGGGCGGCTGCCGCGCGCGGGCTGGAGCCGATGACGTACAGGCAGCGCCCGGCAGGCAACCGCTCCAGCACCACCCACAGGACGGCCGCCACGGCCAGGACGTAGAAGGCGGGCAGCGGCAGCCCGAGGAACCGGGAGTCGTACAGGGCGGTGAAGGAGGCGGGCAGGCCCTGCGGACCGGGCACGATCCGGGCGCCGTCGGTGATCCAGCCGGTGACCGCGTACATCATGCTGCCGGTGCCGAGCGTGGCGATGAACGAGTCGATCCGCCCGAACTCGACGATCACACCGGCCAGCGCACCGGCCGCCGCGCCCCCGGCCACCACCACCAGGCAGGCCGGGGGCCAGGGCCACCCCTCGGTGACGACGAGCCGCATCACCATGACGTGCGCGAGGCCCAGGCCGTAGCCGATGGACAGGTCGAACCTGCCGGTGACGATCGGGACCGTCGCCCCGAGCGCGAGGACGGCGGGGATCGCCTGGTTGGACAGGATCGCGGAGACGTTGTCCCGGGTGGGGAAGGTCTGCGGCAGGACGAGGGAGAACACCAGGAAGAGCAGGGCCGCCAGGACGGGCAGGCCGTAACCGCCGATGTGCTGACCGCCCACGCGCCCCAGCGGGGACCGCGGCGGGGAGGAGCGGGTCACGGTCCCGTCGCGCTTCCGGTGATGGCCGGCATCGCCGACGCCGTCCGGGTCAGTTCCGCCACGGTCAGGTCCGGGCCGAGGAGCTCGGCGCCCACGGATCCGCGGACGAAGACCAGCGCGCGGTGGCACAGGTCCGCGACCTCCTCGAAGTCGCCGGAGACGAGCAGCACCCCCAGGCCGGCCGCCGCGGCCTCCCCGAGCAACCGGTGGATCAGGGCCTTCGCGCCGACGTCCACACTGGCGGTCGGCTCCTCCAGGACCAGCAGCCGCAGCCCGCCCCGCAGCCACCGGCCGACCATGACCTTCTGCTGGTTGCCGCCGGACAGGGTGGCGATCGGCACCTCGCTGTCACGGGGGACCACGGAGAACCGGTCGATCAGCGCGGCCGCCTCGGCACGCTCGCGCCGGGGCGCGGTCCAGTGCCACGCGGGCACACCGGCGGCCCGGGGGTTCGCCAGGAAGTTCTCCCGTACCGTCAGTTCCGGGGCGCACCCCTCCTCCTGGCGGTCGCCCGCCACGAAACCGACACCGGCGCCGAGGGCGTCGGCGACCGTACGCGGCCGGTACGGGCGGCCCCCGAGCAGCATCCGCCCCCCGAGGGCCGGCCGGAGGCCGGCCAGCGCGCGGCCCAGCTCCCGGTGCCCGGCACCGGTCAGACCCACCGTTCCGAGGATCTCGCCGGCGCGCAGTTCCAGGCCGACCGGTCCGGCGTGCGCGGTCCGCACGCCGTCGAGGAGCAGCAGGGGAGCGCCGGGGGCGGGTGCGGCGGGAACGGCGGGGCGGCGGACGGCCGGCTCGTGGCCGACGACGGCACGCACCAGACGGGCCGGGCCGTAGCCGGCGAGCGGGCCGTGCTCGACCAGGCGGCCGTCGCGCAGGACGGCGAAGGTGTCGGCGACCCGGTACACCTCGTCCAGCCGGTGGGTGACGTAGAGGATGCCGTGGCCCCGGTCGCGGAGGGCGTGCAGTACGCCGAACAGCCGGGCGCAGTCGGCGGCGGGCAGGGTGGCGGTCGGCTCGTCCAGGACGATGACCTCGGCCCGCGCGGCCAGCGCGCGGGCGATGGCGACCAGCGAACGCTCGGCCGGGGCGAGGTCGCCGATCCGGGCGTCGGCGTCGAGGTGCCCGGCGACGGTCCCCAGGGTCCGCTCGCACCGCTCCCGGGTCCGCCGCCAGGAGATGAGACCGCCGCGGCGCGGGTAGCCGGTGCCCAGGGCGATGTTCTCGGCCACCGTCATCCACTCGACCAGGCCCGGGTCCTGATGGATGAAGGACATGTGCCGGGCGGCCCCGTGGGAGCCGAGCGGCTGACCGGCCACGGTCACCTCGCCCCCGTCGGCGCGGTGGACCCCGGCGAGCACCTTGATGAGGGTGGACTTGCCGGCGCCGTTGGGACCGAGCAGGGCGAGGACGCTGCCGGCGTGCAGGTCGAGGTCGACCGAGTCCAGCGCGAGGGTGCCGCCGAAGCGCTTGCGCAGACCGCGCACGCGGACGAGAGGTTCTCCACCGAAGCGCGGAGGTGGGCTCATTCCCCGACTCTAGAGGATCACCCGTCGGGATCGGCTCACGCCGCGTCCAGGGCGCATTCGGCCCATATGACCTTTCCGTCCGGCGTGTAGCGGGTGCCCCACGCCTGGGCGAGCTGCGCGACGAGGAACAGGCCCCGGCCGCCCTCGTCGGTGCCGGCCGCCCGGCGCATGCGCGGGGCGGTGCCGCTGGCGTCGTACACCTCGCAGATCAGGGTGCGGTCGCGGATCAGGCGTACCCGGACGGGCCCCCCGCCGCCGTACCGGATGCCGTTCGTGACCAGCTCGCTGAGCACGAGTTCCGCGGCGAAGGCGGCCTCCTCCAGGCCCCACCGGCTCAGCTGCTCCATGACGGCGGCGCGGACGCCGCAGACGCGGGCCGGGTCGGCCGGCAGCTCCCAGGTGGCGATCCGGTCGGCGGGCGTGGCGCGGGTGCCGGCGACCAGGAGCGCGATGTCGTCGGCGGGGTGCTCGGGCGCCAGGGCGTCGAGGACCGCCCGGCAGGTGTCCTCGGGGGACCGTCCGGGGTGGCCGGTCAGGGTGCGCTGCAGCCGGCCGAGGGCCACGTCGATGTCGCGGTGGCGGTCCCCGAGGAGCCCGTCCGTGTAGAGCACCAGCCGGCTGTCCTCGGGGAGGCGGATCTCGGCGGACTCGAACGGCAGGCCGCCCAGGCCCAGCGGGGGGCCGGCGGGCAGGTCGGGGAAGGTCACGGTGCCGTCGGGCCGTACCAGGGCGGGCGGCGGGTGGCCGGCCCGGGCCATCGTGCACCGCTGCGTGGTCGGGTCGTAGACCGCGTACAGGCAGGTGGCGCCGACGATGGCGGTACGGCCGGGGGCCGGATCGTCCCCGCCCTCCTCGCGGTCCAGCCGCACCATCAGGTTGTCCAGGTGGGTCAGCAGTTCGTCGGGGGCCAGTTCCAGTTCGGCGAAGTTGCGGGCGGCGGTGCGCAGCCGGCCCATGGTCGCCGCGGCGTGCAGGCCGTGGCCGACGACGTCGCCGACGAGGAGGGCGACGCGGGTCCCGGACAGCGGGATGACGTCGAACCAGTCGCCGCCCACTCCGGTGTCGGCGGGCAGGTAGCGGTGGGCGACCTCGACGGCGCTCTGCTCGGGCAGCCCGTGGGGGAGCAGGCTCCGCTGGAGGGCCAGGGCGAGGGTGTGCTCCCGGGTGTAGCGGCGGGCGTTGTCGATGCACAGGGCGGCGCGGGCGGCGAGTTCCTGGGCCAGGGAGCGGTCGTCGTCGCCGTAGGGGGCGGGGTTGCGGGACCGGTAGAAGCCGGCGACGCCCAGGAGGACGCCGCGGGCGAGCAGGGGGACGGTGATCAGGGAGTGGACGTTGTGGGCGAGGAGCAGCCGGGTGTGCTCCGCGTCCTGGGCGATCCAGCCGGAGGCGGCCTTCAGATCGGGTTCCAGCACCGCCTGCCCGGTGGCCAGACAGCGCATGTGGGGCGTGGTCGGGCGGAGCTCCACCCGCTCGCCGACCGGGTAGAAGGGGCAGTCGTCGCGGATGCCGTGGACCACCGTGCGGACCAGTTCCCCCGTCGGGTCGCCGGACTCATCGCCGCGCAGCACGGACTCCGGCAGGTCGACGGTGACGAAGTCCGCCAGTCTCGGGACCGCCGTCTCGGCCAGCTCCCGGGCCGTGCGGCCCACGTCCAGCGTGGTGCCGATACGGGTACTGGACTCGGCCAGCAGCTCCAGGCGCCGGCGTGCCGCGACGGCGTACTTCCCCACCTCCGGCTCGCCCACCAGCACCAGCCCCCGGACGGCACCGGCACCCGGGCCGGCGGCCCTCGCGGGGGCGGCGGCCGTACCGGACGGCGGGCGGGCGCCGTGGGCGGGCGGGGGCGCGTGGTGCTCGTCCTCGTCGGGCAGCAGCGCCTCGACGACGATGCCCTCCACCCCGTCCGGGGTCGTCACGGGCCGGCTCACGAGGGTGACCCGCCGCCCGCGGGACAGGGGCACCTCGGCGGCCGCGCGGTGCGCGCCGGACAGCAGCTCGGTGGCCTTCTCCTTGAGGGTCGTGTGGTCGCTCTGCTCCAGCTCGCTCAGGAGCAGCTCGGCCAGGGTGACCGGGTGCCCGTCGAGGGCGTCCCCCCGGGCCGGGGCGAGGGCCCGGGCCCGGTTCCCGGCTTCCAGGTACGCCTGGAGCAGGCCGCGCTCGCGCGCCGAACTCTGCTCCATCAGCCGCCGTTCGATGGCCTCGGCGGCCCGGCGCACGACCGCGGCCAGTGCCGGGGCGGCGTCCGTGCAGGGGTAGCCCAGGCACAGGACGCCCTCGATGTGCCCGCTGAGCTGGTCGCGGACGGGCGCCGCGGTGCAGGCGCTGGACTGGGAGCGCTCGGCGAAGTGCTCGGCGCCGTTGACCTGGACGAGCTGCCGTTCCGCGAGGGTGAGGCCGATCCCGTTGGTCCCCGCGACCCGCTCGGCGAAGACGAAGCCGGGCTGCGTCTGGATCGGCGGCAGCCGGCCGGGCAGGGACCCGTCTCCGAAGCGGCGTTCGAGGACGGTGCCGCGGCCGTCCGCGAGGCAGATGTTCATCCGGCTGCCCGCGAAGATCGACGCCAGCCGGTCGAGTACGGGTGTGGCGGCGCGGACGAGGGGACCGTCCGCGTCGAAGTCCTGGGTGAACGGCAGCTCGGTCTGGTCCGGCGACAGTCCCAGCGCCATGCTGCGCTGCCAGGAGCTCAGGATCGGACCGCGCACGCTCCGCACGACCGATTCGGCCGACCCGCCGTGCAGGAACCGGTCACGGGACTGCACGGGGCCGGTGCCGGTGCGGTCGTCCACGACCCCCATGTGCACCACTTCCCTCGCCGGAGCAGTCTCGATGGCCCGGTTTGAGTATATTCCTCGCTTTTGCCCGGGCGTGGGGGTGGGGGCGGCCCGTAGGAGGTCCGGTCACAGCACCGCGACCGGATTGACGGGGGACCCCGTGCCGCCCGGCACGTTCAGCGGGGTCACGACGAGCATGAACGCGTGGCGGCCCGCCTCCGCGCAGGCGGCGGACAGCGCCTCCAGGTCGAGGTTGTCCAGCAGGGGCACTCCCATCGCCGTGATCGCCAGCGTGTGGACGGGGGAGCGCAGGCCCTCCACCGGTGAGGGCCGTACGTCGCTGTCCCCGTCGGCGCCGAGCAGGGCGACGGCCCGCCGCGCCAGCAGCGGTACGGCGTCCACGTGCCAGCCCGCGCTGCCCGTGGCGGGGTCCCACGGGCCCCGCTCCCGGCGGCGGCGGAAGCGTCCGGAGCGCAGCAGGACCGCGTCGCCGTCGCCGATGGTCACGCCGAGCGCCTCCTCCGCGGCCAGGACGTCCCGGGCCCGCACCGCGTGCCCCGGCTCCAGCCACGGCACCCCCAGGACGGCGGGCAGGTCCAGGAGCACGGCCCGGGTGACCAGCGGGCCCAGGGCCGCCACCGAGCCGAAGCGGACGCCCCCGGCGCCGGCCTCCTCGCGGGCCGTGCGCCCGTCGTAGAGGCGCCCCCGGTAGCCCATGTGCGACAGCGCGTCGAGATGGCTGACCGACTTGCCGTGGTAGTCCGCGCCCAGGAAGTCCTTGTACGCGGACGGCTCCGGGGGCTCCACGTCACCGAGGTCGGTCATGTGGTGCAGGGCCGGCCGCTCGTTGTCCGGGCCGGGGACGGTGTCCCAGGGGCGCCCCAGCGGCACGACCGTGCCCGACCGGACCAGTGCGGCGGCCCGGCGCACGTGGTCCGGGGTCACCGCGTTGAAGGCGCCGCGGCCGGGGTCCTCCCACCGGCCCCAGGTCCGGACCGCCTCGAACAGGGCGTCGAACTCCCGGCGGGAGACGGAGGCCCCGCCCGGGTGAGCCGCGCCGCCGGGACCTCCGCCGCCGGGACCTCCGCCCCTGGGACGGGGCGGAGGAGCGGGGGCATCGGCGGCACTGGGGCTCATGGGGCACTCCGGGGTCCGTACGTCCGTGGCCCGACCTCTATGCCCGCCGGGACGCGCCCTCTACCAGGCCCGCATCGGCTCCCCCTCCACGAGCTGGGAGACGAAACCGTCCGGCCCCTGCGCGGGCTCCCCCAGGACCGTCACGCGGTGCATGACCCGGTCGACGTCGAGGTGGGCGAAGTCGGTCGGGGCGAAGTGGCAGGTGCTGCGGTTGTCCCAGAAGGCGATGCTGCCCGGCTCCCAGCGGAAGCGGACGGTGTACTCGGCGCTGGTCAGGTGCTGGAACAGCATGTCCAGCAGGTGGCGGCTCTCCAGCTCGGTGAAGCCGGTGATCCGGGTCGTCGAACCGGGGCTGACGAACAGCGCCTTCTCGCCGGTCTCGGGGTGGACGCGCACCACCGGGTGGACGGCCACCTGGGGGTCCTCGCAGTAGATCCGCAGGATCTCCCGGTCCCGCGCGTCGGAGTGGCGCAGGTGGACGGCCGTGAAGAAGGCGTGCTCGGCGGTCAGCCCGTCCACGAGCGCGCGCAGCGGTGCCGACAGGCCCTCGTACGCGGCGACCGTGTTGGTCCACTGGGTGTCGCCGCCGAAGGCCGGGGTCCGCTCGGCCCGCAGGATGGACAGGCTGGGCGGGTTGACGGCCTGGGTCAGGTCGCTGTGCCAGCCGGCCAGCGGCGAGGACCACTTGCGGCGGTAGTGCTCCTCGAAGTCGGCCCCGTAGCGCTCGGTGTCCGCCTTCGGGTCGACGGTGAGGATCTCCGGGTGCCCCTCGGGGTGCACGCCGTGCTTCTTGCCCGGCCGCCGGGTCAGCGCGCCGAAGCGGCGGCCGAAGGCTATGTGCTGGGCATGGGTGATGTCCTGGCCGCGGAAGAAGACGACCCGGTGGGTCAGGACGGCCTGCCGGATCTCGGCCACCGTGGCCTCGTCGAGCTCCTGGCCGAGGTCGACCCCGGAGATCTCGGCCCCGATGCGGCCGGCCACCTGCTCGACGGAGATCCTGGTGGGCTGCGCGGTCTGCGTCACGGTTCTGCCTTTCTTGGACTTTCCACACAAATGGTGCAAGGAACGGCGTGGGTGAACGGCCCCTCGTCCGAGGGGCTCCGACGGTTGACGGGCTCAGGCCGGCCGGGCCACCAGCTGCGTCCACAGGGGCAGCAGCAGCAGCGCGAGGACCGAGCTCTTGATGACGAGGGAGGCCGACATGTCGACCCCCACGTCGTAGCGCTGGGCGAAGATGAAGAGGTTCTGCGGCGCGGGCATCGCCGCGATCAGGACGAGGTAGCTCAGCCACTCGCCCTCCACCCCGAAGACGTAACGGCACATCGCGAAGGTGATCAGCGGCAGCGCCACGCACTTGAAGCCGATGATCCAGATCTCCTCCAGGGTGGTGCCCCGGACACTGATCCCGCTTCCGCCCAGGTGCAGGCCGAGGGCGAACAACGCCACCGGCGAGGCACTGTCGCCGACGAAGGCGAAGCCGTCCAGCACGACCCCGGGCACCGTGACGGGCAGCAGGTTGAGCACGATGCCCGCGTTGCAGGCGATCACGACCGGGGTCATCAGCGAGGCGGCGACGGCCGATCCCAGCCGTCGCGCGGGACTCCCGACCCGGTCCGGCCGGCCCAGCTCCATGATCGAGATGACGATCAGGGACAGCACGCAGACCTGGAAGAGCAGCACCGGGAAGATGGGCGCCGCGTTCCCGAACAGCATGATGAAGACCGGCACGGCGAAGTAGGCCGTGTTCACCTGGACGGCGGCCATGATGCGCAGCGCCACACCCCGCGGATCGCGTACGCCCACGGCCCGGGCGATGACCCCGATGAGCGCGGCCGCGGCGCACGCCGCGGCCGCGTAACCGCTGATGGCCCGCCAGTCGAACAGGGCCCCCAGATCACTGCGGTAGATGTTGCCGAAGAGGAAGCAGGGCACGGCGAAGAGGAACGCGTAGTCCGCGAAGACCTTGGAGCTCTCGGCCGGCACCACCTTCCGCCGCGCCAGGACGACCCCGCATCCGAAGGCCAGCACCACCGGTGCGAGTTTTTCCAGAGCATCTACCGCTCCCATGCACGTGCCCTTGCTCTTGCGGCCCCTCAGGGGGCCTGCTTTCCTGTCGCGACGGCTTCCTACCGGGCCCGTGCGCCGGGGACGCGCAGCTCCGCGCGCCCCCGGACCAGCTCCCGGTAGGCCGTGACGATCTTGCGTGTCACCGCGTTGCCGGCGACGTCGTAGTGATGATCATCGAGGCGGCCGACGGGGAGGATCTCACATGCGGTCCCGCACAGGAACGCGCCGTCGGCCTCGCCCGCGAACGCCGGGGCCAGATCGGCGACCACGCACTCGATGCCCTCCCGTTCGGCGATCGCCAGCACGCACGCCCGGGTGATCCCGTCGATGGTGCAGCGGGTCGTCGGGGTGTACAGCACCCCGCCCTTCGTGAAGAACAGGTGCGCCCCGGTCGCCTCCACGAAGTTCCCGCGGTCGTCGAGGAGGAGGGCGTCGTCGAAGCCCGCCCGCAGCGCCTCGTTCTTGCTGACCGTACCGATCATGTAGTTGCCGGCGGCCTTGCTCTTGACCGGGGCGTACTCCGGCGAAGGCCTGCGGTAGCGGCCCGTCACCAGGGAGATCCCCTGGTCGACGGCGTCCTCCGCCGCGTAGTAGCCCGCGGGGAGCTCCCACGCGGCCACCGAGGTGTGCACCGACGTCTTCAGCGCGGCGGTCTGGATGATCTCCGAACCCCGCCAGGCGTTCATGCGGACGTAGCCCTCGGTGAGGCCGGCCTCGGCGATCACCGCGCGGGTGGCCTCGTACAGCACGTCCTCGCCGTACTCGAGCTCGAAGTCGAGGATGCGGGCCGAGGCGCCGAGGCGCGCGATGTGCTCCTCCAGCATGAAAGCCTCCCCGCCGTAGACGCGGATGCCCTCGAAGATGCTGGAGGCGTAGTGCAGTCCGTGGCTGAGCACGTGGAGCCGGGCGTCGGCCCAGTCCACGAGGGCGCCGTCGTACCAGATCTTCCCGGTGCGCTGGTCGAAGGGGATCACTGATGCCTCCTTCTCAGAGCGCGAGGTCGAAGAGCTGACGGGGCAGGTCCCCGACGAGGGCGACGAAGCGCCGCTGGTGCTGGGTCAGGCTGCGCACCGACACCCCGTGCAGGGCCAGCGGGTTGATCGGGTACAGCACCAGGGTGTTGCTCCGGTACGGGACGGTCGTGACCTCCTCGACGTACTCCGGGTCGATGTCGAAGCGGTTGTCACCGTACTCGGAGGCGCTGGTGCGGAACTTGTGCGCGCCGGGCCGGTACTTGTAGAGCACCAGGTCGCCGCCGGTCGCGTCGTCCTCGGGCAGGCGCATGTAGAACAGCCCGCCGAAGAGCTTGTGCGGCTTGTCCACGTGCGGCCCCCGGTAGGCGGAGGGACGCCCGGTGACCGCCGAGTTGATGACGGCCGTGCAGTCCAGGAGGATGTCGTGCGTCTCGAAGCCGTCCCGGTTGCGGCGGCCGACGCGCAGCTCGCGCAGCGGGCCCACCAGCTTCTCGGCGTCCGGGAGGTTGGCGAGCAGGTCCTCCTGGAAGAGGTCGAGGAACTCCTCGTAGAAGGCGGGGGAGGAGTGGTAGGTCACGAAGTCCTTCCACACCGCGGCCATCGTGTCGTCGGCCAGGACCATCTCGGACATGTAGTTGTAGCGCTCGTTCGAGGTGATCGGCTTGCCGATCCGCTCGCCGATGTACTCCGCGGTCGGCATCGACTTCGCCAGCGCGTCGTACAGCTCCTGGGGGAGGGCGTCGCTGATCACGATGTGCGGGAACGGGTCGCGGCGGATGTCGTCCTTGGTGACGCCGGCCAGGAGCGAGGTGATGGCGGGCCGGGACTCGGGCGTGTCGGTCATGTCCTGTCTCTTTCCTAGGGGTGGAGGGGGGCGGGGGTCAGACCGCGGGCGGAGAGCCAGCTCTCCAGGACCAGGAGGGACCAGAGCAGCTCGGCGGCGTGCGCCCCCGGGCTCTCGGTCTGGGTGCGGAACAGTTCGTGGACGGCGTCCCGCCGCACGTAGTCACGGCAGCGGGCGCCGGGGCCGAGGAGGAGGTCGCCGACCATGTCGTACAGCGCCTCGCCCGGCCGGATCATCGCCGCGACCGGCAGGGTGAACGGCTGCTTGGGCCGCTCGATGACACTCCGGGGCACCCAGCGCCGGGCCGCCCGCGCCACCGGCGCCTTCACCGTGTCCCCGGCCACCTTGACGGCGGCGGGCAGCGCGTGCGCCAGGCGCATCACCGACGGCTGGAGGAACGGGATCCGGGCCTCCACCGAGTGGGCCATGCTCAGATGGTCGACCCGGCGCAGGATGTAGTATGGGAACCGCTCGGCCTGGTCGTAGCGCAGCAGCGTCTCCAGCCTGCCGTGCCCGCCCGCGCCCGCCCGGCGCGCCAGCTCGTCCCCGCTGCGGTCCCCGAAGTGGCCCCCGGCCGCCCGGACGTGCTCCAGGTAGCCGGGCGTGTACAGCCGGGCGAGCGACGCCGTGCCCGCGACGGCCATCGTGTCCTGGTAGGCGCGGTGCCAGGCGGAGTCGCCGTCCCGGTCGGCCTTGACGAAGCGGGCGTACCCGGCGAAGAGCTCGTCGGCCCCGTCACCCGTCAGGGCCACCTTGAACCCGGCGTCGTGCACGGCCTCGAACAGGGCGAAGGTGCTCAGGCTGTGCGGGGCGTTGTTCGGCTGGTCCAGGTGGCGGGTGAACCGCTCGACGAGGGCGGGGAAGCCGGCCGGGTCGAGGAGCACCTGGTGGTGCTCCGTACCGCAGTGGCGGGCCACCTCCGCGGCGTAGTGGCGCTCGTCGGCCGGCCAGTCACCCTTGTAGGCGATGTTGAACGAGGCCACGTCGGACACCAGATGGGCGGCGAGCGCGGTGGTGTAGCTGGAGTCGAGCCCGCCGCTGGTGATCACGCACACCGGCACGTCCGCGTCGAGCATGCGGCCCATCTCGGTGAGCAGCAGTCCGTCCAGCAGCTCCGCCGCCGCGTCGACGGTCGCGACCCCGCCGGGCCAGTCCGGCTCGGCGGGCTCCAGGGCGGTCCGGGACAGGGTCGGGCGCCCGTCCGCGAACCGCAGCACCGAGCCGGGCTCCAGGGTGCGGACCCGGGTGTAGACGGTGCCCGGTCCCCACACCGCCTTCCCGCCGAGGTAGCGGTCGACCGCGAGCGGGTCGAGCTCGTCGGGGAAGTCCGGGAAGCGGGAGAGCGCCCGCAGCTCGGAGGCGAAGCACAGCCGGCGGCCGTCGGCGGACACGTAGTAGTAGAGCGACTTCATGCCCGCGTGGTCGGTGAAGAGCTTCAGGCACGGCTCTTCGCGCTCGTCGACGACCGCGATGGCGAACATGCCCTCCAGACGGCTGGTGAAGGCGTCGCCGTACAGCTCGTACAGCGGCAGCAGCACGTCACCGTCGCAGTCGCCCTCGAAGGAGTAGCCGTGTGCGGCCAGTTCGGCACGCAGCTGCCGGTGGTTGTAGATCTCTCCGTTGAACACGCAGCACAGCGCGCCGCGTACGAAGGGCTGGTCGCCGGCGGAGACGCCCTGGATGGCGAGCCGGTTGTTGCCGAGCGCCCAGCCGTCACCGCGCCGGACGGTCTGTGCGTCGGGCCCTCCCTCGAACATCGCCGAGGAGACGGCGTCGAGCACGTCCCGGCCCGCGGGCTCCCCGCCGAAGCAGCCGTGGATGCGGCACATGGCTCACACCTCCGTCCGGGCGGGGGCGGAGACGCTCCCGGCCGCTTCGAGGGAGAGCGCGGCGGATCCGGCGCGGCTCTGCCGGGCCCCGGGGTGGTGCCGGCCGACGAACTCGGTGACCAGTTCGACCTGCCGCAGGATGTCGTCCAGCTGCACGGGGGAAGGACTGACGCCGTGGCCCTCCAGGGCGCTGTTGCCCGTCTTGAGGTAGACCGGCGACGCCACCCGGACGATGTCGGGGGCCTCGTAGGTGCGGATGAACCCGCCGGAGGACCGCGGGTTGTCCACGTGCAGGTCCAGCGGGACCGTCACCGCCTGCCGCAACGCCGCGATCATCGGCAGGGTCAGGTCGCGCACCGGGTTGAAACTGTTCGCGCCGAGCATCTCCAGCATCTGCGCGGACGCCGGATTGCCCTGACCGCAGTGCGCGGAGACCTTCAGGTGGATCCCGGCCGGCAGGTCACCGGCGGTGCGCAGCCGCCCCAGCACCCACAGCAGGCCCTCGTCGTAGACGACGAACCCGCGTACGCCCAGGCCGATCCCGCGCTTGACGTCCTCGACGGCGCGCACGATCTGCTCCTGGCCGCGCAGCCGGTAGCCGATCCGGGCACCCTCGGGCGTCTGGGCCCCGGCACCGATGTCGTTCGTGGCGCGGGGGCCCACCGACATCAGGATCTCGGCGCCGAACTCCTCGCCGAGCGCGACGTACTCGCCGATCTCCCGGGCCGTGTGCCGGTACATGCCGCGGGTCTCGGTGATGCGGTTGATCGTGAATCCGCGGCGCCGGCTCTCCCGCAGCAGCCGCTCGGCGGCCCCCACCGAGTTCACCGTCGGCACCTCGATGCGGAAGTGCCCGCCGTCGGCGAAGACGGCGTCCGAGTCCGGGCTGAGCTGGGGGTCCCCGTCCGGCAGGCCCAGCCGGGCGAGCTGCCGGCGGGTCTGGTCGAAGAATGCGGTCGTGGTCGTCGTCCTCACCTCGTCACCTCGATACCGAGCCGGTCGGCCATGCCCCCGACGATGTCCTCGGCGATGCGGATCGACGTCTCCCGGTCGGCGTGCACGACCTGGACCTCGCCGAAGTTGCCGAGGTTGCCCCGGCAGGGCAGGAGGGTGTCGCCCTCGGGGAAACGGACCGTGAGCGAGTGCAGGCTGTCGCCGTACTCCTCGGCGGCCCAGCCGAGGTCGGGCACCCGCTCGGGGGTGGCCACCCGGTCGGCGGCGCCGAACCAGCGGACCGTCGCGTACGCGTCGAAGACCGTCGGGCCGCGCTCGATCGGTTCGTTCAGGTGGATCCGGACGAGCAGTTCGAAGATGTCCCCGCCGCCCGCGAGCCGGAACAGGTTCGGCAGGCAGGAGCCCATGATGCGGGGGTTCAGCTCGATCAGCCGGGGCGTGCCGTCCGCGCCCAGCATCACCTCCACGTGGAAGACGCCGAGCCGCAGGCCGACGGCGCCGACCACCTCCTCGGCGAACCGCATCACCCGGTCGTGTTCCTCCGGGGAGATCCCCGCCGGGATCGTGGTGCCGGTCTCCAGGGCCTCGTGCCGGTGCCAGGTGGACCGCTCGCTGACGGCCAGCCGCAGGAACCGGCCGTGCACGAGGCCGATCTCGGCGGAGACGAAGCGTCCGCTCAGGTACTCCTCGACGAGGATGCCGGCCGCGTACGCGTCGTCCGAGGCGTCCGCGAGGACCGCGGCCAGCTGCTCCTCGTCCGCGACCACGTGGGCGCCCTCGCTGCCGGAACCCCGGGCCGGTTTGACGACGACGGGGTATCCGCCGGCGGCCGCGAACGCGGCGGCCTCCTCGAAGCCGGAGACGACCGCGTACCGGGTGGTGTCCACGCCGGCGGCCGCGAGGATCTCCCGGCAGCGGTCCTTCTGCTTGGCCGCCTCCGCGGCGCCGGCGTCGGTGAAGGGCACCCCGATCTCCTCGGCGATCCGAGCGACGGGGACCACCAGCGCGTCGACGGTGGCCACGAACCCGTCGACCGGCCGCTCCCGGTGGACCTCCAGGACGAGGGAGCGCAGCGCCACCGGGTCGGTGGCGTCCTTCAGGACGTGGACCCGGTCGACGAACCGCGCGTACGGGGAGGCGTCGAAGTCGACGTTCTGCGCCTGCTCCATGAGGAGCGAGCGGATCAGCGTCACGTGGTGGCCGAGCCGCTTGGCCGCCTCGAACGCGGGGGCGTTGCCGGCCTTCCAGGTCACGAAGACCACGTGCCGGACGGGCGCGGACGGGTGTGGGGGGTGGATGGGGTCTGTCATCGTGTCTTCCTCGCGAAGCGCTGGCCGATGCGGACGAATCCCGGGACCGCGGTACCGGGGGTGGGAATGAAGGAGATCGAACCGGCGAGGATGTTCTTCTCGGACATCGAGCTGAAGCCGCCGGCGCCGGACAGCACCAGGTCGCCCTCGTCCAGGCACAGCCACGCGCCGTCCGGCTGCCGCTCGGAGTACGCGTAGCGCAGGTGCTCCGTGCCGTGCAGCACCTCCAGCCGGTAGCCGTCGGAGGCGTACACGCCGGCGCAGTCGTCGAGTTCCATCTCGAACGGGCGCCCGGTGCGGATGAGCCCCTCGCCGGTGAGGGACCGCAGCAGGTCCTCGTAGAGGCCGAAGGCCGGGTAGGCGTTGGCGAGCAGCAGCAGGAAGGAACGTTCCTCGGGGAAGATCTGGATGAAGTTGTGGTGGCCGCTGCCGTTGGAGTTGAAGCCGAAGGCGGACGGCCCGAACATCAGCCAGCCCAGGCCCCAGGCGTGCATGAAGTGGTGGCCGGGGACGGGGATCTGGGGCGTGCGCATCTCCCGTGCCAGCTCGGCCGACAGCAGGCGCTCGCCGCCGGGGGCGACCCCGTCGTCGACGGCGAGCATCGCGATCCGCGCCAGTTCCTCCAGGGTGAGGCACACGGAGAACGAGCCGGCCGCGTCGTCGGCGATGGTCTGCGGCGGCGGATCGTGGCGTACGTAGCCCTTGACCCGCTCGGTCCACACGTAGCCGACGGAGACGGTGTCCCCGTAGTGGCCGTCCTCGGTGAGGGTCTCGGGGACCTCCCGGATGCCGAGCGGGGCGAGCATCAGCTCGTTCACCGCACGGCGCCAGGGGATGCCGAGCAGCTTCTCGATCAGCGCGGCGACGATCGACGTGCCCACCGCCGAGTACGCGAACACCTCGCCCGGCTCGAACAGCTGGCCGTAGGCGGGCAGGGTGGCGATGTAGCCGTCGAGGTCCGGCAGGCCGGTGTCGTGCCAGACCTCGTACGAGTCGTCGACCCCGCTGGTGTGCGACAGCAGGTGCCGCAGGGTGACCTTCACGGTGCCGCCGTCGCGGCGCCGGAACGCCTGCGGCAGCAGCCCGTCCAGCGGCTGGTCGAGCCCGAGCAGCCCCCGGTCCACCAGCCGCAGGGCGACGAAGGCCAGCATGGGCTTGGTGACGCAGGTGACGCGCTGGCGCGTGCCCGGGCCGTACGGGGCCCCGGACGCGGTGTCGGTGACGCCGTGGTAGCTCAGCTCGAGGGTGCCGTCGAGGAACACGGCGGCGCCGGCTCCCGGCACCCCGTGCCCGCGCGCGGACTCCCGCAGCGTGTCGGCCACGGCGCGCAGCCGCTCCGCCGGCCCCGCCGCCGCCCCGGCGGCGGACGCCCCGGCCGCCTCCTCACGGGTGCGGCGCAGCAGCGCGGCCTGCTCGGCGAGGGTGCGGTGGCGGTAGATCTCGGCCACCCGGACGGGCCGGCCGGCCGCGTCGGACAGGCGCGCCGCCAGCAGCGTGGCGAGCAGGGAATGCCCGCCCACGGAGAAGAAGTCCAGGCCGGGGGAGACCTCGGTCAGGCCGAGGAGGTCGGCCCACACCCCCGCCACTTCCGCCTCGTCGGGGCCGGCGGGGCCGTCACCGGTGAACCCGGCCGCCGCCGGCCCCGGCCCCCAGTCGACGTCCCGTGCCGCCAGGGTCTTGCGGTCGACCTTGCCGTTGGGGAGCCGCGGCAGCCGCTCCTCGACGATGATCCTGGCGGGCTGCATGTAGTGCGGCAGCTTCGCCCGCAGATGGGCGGCCATGGCCTCGACGGTGACGTCGGCGCCCTCCAGGCCCACGTAGCAGACCAGCCGGGTGTCACCGCCGGTGCGCACGGCCAGGGCCGCCACGTCGCGCAGGCCCACGACCCCGCGCAGCGTCGCCTCGAGCTCGCCGAGCTCGATCCGGAAGCCGCGCACCTTCACCTGGTTGTCCTTGCGCCCGAGGAAGCGGAGCTCGCCCTCCTCGGTCCACCGGGCCAGGTCGCCGGTGCGGTAGAGCCGTCCCCCCGGCACCGCGCCGAGGTGCGCCGGGGCGGCGACGAACGAGGCCGCGGTGCGCTCGGGGTCGTTGATGTAGCCGGCGGCCAGGCCGTCGCCGCCCAGGTGGAGTTCGCCGGTGGCGCCGTGCGGGACGAGCCGGCCGAGCGGGTCCAGGAGGTGGGCGGTGGTGTTGTGGACGGGAACCCCGATCGTGGGGGCTCCGTCGACGGGGCCGGTGAAGCACTTCCAGGTGGAGTACGTGGTGTCCTCGGAGGGCCCGTAGAGGTTGTAGAGCCGCTCGGTGCCGGTGGACGCGAAGGCCTCGTTGACCAGTTCCCGGGAGAGCGGCTCGCCCGCCACGTTGAGGACGCGGGTGGAGGAGGGCACCGCGCCGCGCTGGAGCAGGACGTTCAGGGCGCTCGGCACGGTGTTGACGAGGGTCGGGAGCAGCCCCTCGTCCTCCGTGAGGGCGAGGACGTTGTCCACGACGACGACGCAGCCGCCCCGGGTGAGCGGCGCCCACAGCTCGAACACCGACAGGTCGAAGTTGAGCGAGGTGGAGAAGAGCACCCGGCGCAGGTCCTCGGCCGTGTACGTCTCCTCGGCCCAGGCGAGGAGGGCCACCACGTTGCGGTGGCTGATCACCACGCCCTTGGGCAGGCCGGTGGAGCCGGAGGTGTGGATGAGGTGGGTGGTGGAGGACGGGTCGACGGTGACGTCCGGCGCGCGCTCGTCCTCCGTCTCCGCCTTCTCCCACAGCTCCCGCCACGGCAGGGCCCGCACGGGACCGTCACCGAGCCAGGCCGGGGCGTCCTCGCCGTCGTGGACGACCGCCGCCAGGTCGGCGGTCGCGGCGATGGCGCTCAGCCGGTCGGCCGGATAGGCGGGGTCGAGCGGTACGTACGCGCAACCCGCCTTGTGGACGGCGAGCAGGAGGACGACGCTGCGGTGCGTGCGGGCCAGCGACAGCCCGATCCGCGAACCCGGGGCGATCCCGTGGGAGGCCAGCGCCCGGGCCAGCCGGTTGGCCTGCCGGTCGAGCAGGCGGTACGTCAGTACGCTGCCCCGCCACGCGACGGCGGGCGCGTCCGGAGTCCGGGCCGCCTGGGCCTCCACCAGGGCGTGCAGCGGAGTGTCCCGGTCGTAGGGGCGGGCCGTGTCGTTGAACCCGTGGAGCAGCCGGTCGGCCTCGGGCCCGGACAGCAGGGTCAGTTCCCCCGCCGGAACCCCGGGGCGGGCGGCCGCGTCCGCCAGCAGGGTGTCCAGGTTCGCGGCCATCCGCGCGATCAGCGCCCCGGGGAAGAGGGCCCGGTCGTAGTGGAGGGTGAACAGCGGGCCGTCCGGCGCGGGCCGCGCCTCCAGCAGGAGCGCGAATCCCTCGGGTACGGGGGCGGTGCCGTCGGACTCCAGGAAGCCGGCCCGCAGGCCGTCGCCGAGGTCGGCCACCGTGCCGGGCGCGGCCTCCCGTACCGCCTCCCGGTACGTGCCGGCGAGTGCGAGCGCCAGCGCGGGGAGGGTCCGCTCCGGTGCGAGGAGGGAGCGGACCGCGACCGGCGGCGTACCGTGCGCGCCGCCGGCCCGGGCCAGCACGATGTCGTCCTGGCCGCTGTAGCGGTGCAGGAGCACGGCGAACGCGGCGTGCCACAGGTCGGCGGGCCCGGCCCCGGCGGCCGTCCCGCCCGGCGCCGGGACGGCGCCCGGCCAGGAGTGCGTACCCCGGCCCGTGCCGTCGGCGCCCGGCCCGGCGTCCCGCACGGGCAGTTGCAGGGCCTGCGGTGAGTCGGCGGAAATGTCGCCCACAGTGATGGTCCCCTCGTTTGCATTTCGTTCGCCGGCCGTGCGGCGGACATGCCGAATACACGCACGGCACATCTTCGGACCCCGCGCAATCGGATTTCTCCGCGGCGGGTCATTCATACGGGACGCGTCATCACCCAGACCGGAATGCGATAAGGGCGACGGCGCGGAAAAACACCGGAACAGGAACGGTAAAGGAACGGCGGAAAACCGGACGGAAGGACCGGAAGGGCCGGAAAGACAAGGAAGAGCGGGAAGCGGGAGGGAGGAAGCGGAATCAGCGGCGGGCCGAGGGGGCGGGCGCGACCACCGTCAGGCGGGGAGGGCGTCGGGGACGGCCTCCCGGCTCCTGAGCGCCCGGTCGGCGATGCGCGGCATGGCGGCTCCGGCCAGCGCGAACCCGAGGGCCATGGCCAGCCAGCCGAGGCTCCCGTGCTCGATGGCGAGCCAGGTCAGCAGCGCCGGAGCGATCATCTTGCCCATGTCCGAGCCCATCGCGTACGTGCCCTGGTACTGGCCCTGGGCGTGCTCGGGCGCCAGCGCGAACGACATGCCCCAGCTGCCCGCCGACTGGCGGATCTCGCCCAGCACGTGGGCCAGGGCCCCGAGGAGCAGCAGCACTCCTGCGAGCGTCGCCGAGGTCCCGCCGCTGAAGGAGAAGACCACGCAGGCGAGCGCGAGGCACAGCGCCCCGGACCGCGAGGCCCTTGCCGCGGCGCGCGGCTCGTCGGTGCCGCGAGCGGCCCTGACCTGGAGGAGGACGACGGCGACCGTGTTGGTCAGCAGGATCGCCGCGATCATCCAGCGCGGTGCGTCGGTGCGGTGCAGCACCCACAGCGGCAGGACGACGTCGAGCAGCAGGTTGTGCATGGACAGCAGGCCGTCCAGCACCACGAACGTCAGGTAGGGGCGGTCCCGCAGCACCTTCAGGGCTGGCCCGGGGCGGGCCGGCTGCGCCGCGACCGCGGGCAGCATCAGGGTGAGCAGCCCCGTCGCCAGATAGGTGGCGGCGTTGAAGGCGACGGCCGCCTTGTACGCCCAGACCGAGTCGGCGGCGAGCAGCAGGCCGGCGAGGGCGGCTCCCACCGACACGCTGACGTTGCTGGTGGCCCGCAGGTACGCGCGGACCGAGACCCGGTCCTGCGGCGGCACGAGTCCGGCGACCATGGCCATCCGGGCGCTGCGGCTGGCGCTGTAGGCGACGGCCTGCGCGCTCACCACCAGCAGGTAGGCCGTGAAGCCCTCCACCGCGAGCAGGGCCGCCGTGAGCGGACCGAGGGCGATGAAGGACCAGATCTGCACCGAGCGCGGACCGATGCGGTCGGCGAGGTGTCCGGTCGGGGTGCTGACCAGGAGGGCGATGCCGGCGGCGACGCCGACGCCGATGGCGAACCGCCCGGGCGAGAGCCCGAGCACGGCGGTCGCGAAGATGGCGTTCAGTGCCATCCAGAGGCCCTGCCCCAGGGTGTGCACCAGGGTGATGCCGGTCAGGACGCGTGCCGGGCCGGCGGGCGGCAGCAGGCGGCTCAGCATCGGCCTGCCGCGGTGCGGTCCGCGCGTACGGACCTCATGAAGCTTCCTCGTGCGCACGCCAGGATCACTGACACGCCCCCACCCCTCGTTAAGCGCCGTTGCCAACGACAAGATTCGGGAAATTCCCCCGTGGTCGCGGGCCGAGATCGTCGGCGCCGCAGGCCATATCGAAACTTGATCGACATCGGACTGTCCAGGAAATACCCCTGTGACCCCGATCACATGATCGAAATCCCGCGATCGGGTAAAGGCCGGAGAAAGAACATGTGCAGAAACCGTCGGCCCCCTGCCCTTACCGGCCAGTAGGGCATAGGGCGGAGCGTTGCATTCCGGGGAGTCTTCCGGTCATGCCGGCGCTCGGGAGGATTGGCCGGGCCGTCCTCGGGCAGGCGCGCGGGTGGAGCGGAGGAGGACGTATGTCGCGAGAGACGCCCCGGGGGCGCGACGAGAGCCCGGACGAGCGGGCGGACCGTCAATGGCAGGAGCTGATCCAGGAGATCCGCGTGGCCCAGACGGGGGTGCAGATCCTCTTCGGGTTCCTGCTGACCGTCGTCTTCACGCCGCACTTCCAGGGACTGGCCGAAATGGACAAGGCCGTCTACGTCGCCACGGTCGTCCTCGGCGCGCTGGCCACCGGCGCCCTCATAGGACCCGTCTCCTTCCACCGGATCGTCTCGGGCCGCCGCATCAAGCCCAAGGCGGTGGTCTGGGCCTCGCGCCTGACCTTCGCCGGCATCGTCCTGCTGCTGGCCACCTGCACCTCCGCCCTCTTCCTCGTCCTGCGGGTCGCCGCGCCCGACACGGTGGTGCCCTGGCTGGTTTCCGCCGTCGTCGCCTGGTACCTGCTGTGCTGGTTCGCACTGCCGCTGTGGGCACGGACGCGCTACACCTCCGAGGAGTAGGAGCATGGCCGGGCACGCGCTCTCCCGCCGTGAACGCAGGTCCCTGACCGCCATCGAACGGGCCCTGCGGACCGACCCGAGGTTCCAGCGGGTGATGACCGCCGGCGCGGAACTCCTCCCCGAGGAGCCCGGCACCCCGGCCCGCCGGGCCGAGCCGGAGGAACCGCGCAGCAGGCTCCCGGGCGCGGTCTGGGCGTCGGTCGTCCTCTCGCTCGTCCTGCTGCCGCTGGCCGCCGCCACCTCCTCACCCGCCCTGATTTGCGCCTTCGCCGTGTCCTACGCGATCACGCTCGTCGGCATCGGCCTGCTGCTCCGGCACTGGAGCGACCGGTGCGGCTGATCCCCGGCGCCGGGACCGCGAGGGCGAACGAAAAGACCGAGAAGCCTACGAAGACCGAGGAGACCGAGGAGACCGAGGAGCGCGATATGAGCGAGCACAGGCAGCACCACCGGTCCGCGCCGCCCACACCCCCCGAGCCCGCCGGCGAGAGCGGCGACGGCGCGGCGCGCCGGCCGGCGGACGAGTCCACCACCGGCCGGGCCGGGGACACCGCCCCCGACGAAGAGGGCGGCGGCCGCTTCGCCAAGCGGCAACGGCCGGGCCTCGGCCGGGAGGAACAGGTCCGCCCCTACCCGCCGGCGTCCCACCCGCGGCCCGAGCGGGAGAGCGACGACCGCTGACCGTGTGCCGGGGCGGGTCGCGAGGGGTCAGGGGAGTTCGGGGATGAACGGCAGGTAGTCCTCGGTGCCCCCCGACGGGACCACCGCGTAACTCGCCTCGGGCAGTTCGTTCCACACACCGGGCAGGCTTCCGAGGGGTTCGGAGACCACCAGCCGCGTGTCGTCGGACACCTCGCGCAGGTAGGGCAGCTCCGGGTACAGCTCGCGCACCGTCTCGGCCCTGCTGCTGTAGTACAGCGAACGGGACCGGCCCTGGCTGGAGTAGCGGAAGGCCCAGACCCGCGTGCCCTCGCTGACGGCGACCGTCATCTGGAGCGGGTCGGCCACCCCGTGCTCCTTGCCGAGCCGCTCCACCAGACCCACCATCCGGGCGACCGCCCCGGGAGGGTCCTGGTCGAGCCCGAAGGTGACGGCCAGGTAGAACATCACCTCGGAGTCCGTCGACCCCTCGATGCAGGGGAACAGTGCCGGATCGACGGCCATGCACAGATCGCGCTGGAGGCGGTGGAAGTCGGTGATCGCACCGTTGTGCATCCACAGCCAGCGGCCGTGCCGGAAGGGATGGCAGTTCGTCTGCTGGATCGCCGAACCCGTGGAGGCGCGGACGTGCGCGAAGAACAGCGGTGAGCGGACGTGCGAGGCCAGCTCCCGCAGGTTCCGGTTGTTCCAGGCCGGGCCGATGTCCCGGAACACCGCGGGGGTCCCGTCGCCGTCGGCGCTGTACCAGCCGATGCCGAAGCCGTCGCCGTTGGTGGACTCGACCCCCATCCGCGCGTGCAGACTCTGGTTGATCAGCGAGTGCTCGGGCTGGTACAGGACGGCGTCGAGCAGCATCGGCGAGCCGGAGTAGGCGAGCCATCGACACATGTGCACCATCCCTCTCGTGCGCCACTCCGTCCGAGCCTAACGCGCCGGGCGATCGCGCGGCCTCCCGTTGCGCCGCGCGGGGGGCGTCTCTCCGTGGCGGTCCGTCGAGGGGCATGCGGCTTCGCCCCGCGTCCGCACGCGGCCTCGCCCCGCGTCCGCGCACCGCTTTCCCCGCAGTGGGGAAGCCGGTCCTTCCCGCGCCGCCTACCGCCCGTCGCCGGAGTCGTCCGGCCAGCCGTACCCCGTGCGCGGCACCTCCGGCACGGCGCCCAGCGCTGCCAGGTCCCGGTCGGCGGCGCGGCTCAGCTGGCCGGCCAGGTCGCGCATCGCCCGGCTCGCCGCCAGCTCGTCACCGATGGCCGGGACGTCCACGTCCTGCGGATTGCACCGCGCCCGACCGCGGCCGACCATTTTGGCCTTCCCGGTCTCGAGCACCGCTCTGGCCCTGGTCGTGCCGTCCTCCTCGACGAGGTAGACGCCGACCTTCCACTCTTCGGCGTGTGACATGGCCTGCCTCCTGACCTCCCGGGGCCTCGTACTACCAGGATCCCTCCGCCGCGGCCGGTCCGGCCACGGCAGGACGGGCGCCCCGCTCACCAGGACCCGTACGGCTCCTCCGCGGATCGGGGGATCCGCCGCTCGTGGCGCCGCTCCACGGCCGGTCTCCGCCCGGGCGGCGTCACACCGCGGGGACGAGGCGTGCGGGGGCCGGGCCGTCGGGACGCACCGTGATGCTGTACGCGGCCCCGGCCGGGACGGAGTCGAACACCGGGACGTGCAGGGGCAGCAGCCGCTCCAGCAGGGCGGTCGACTCGCGCAGCGCGAACTGCGTGCCGAGGCAGGCGCGCGGGCCCAAGCCGAAGGGCAGGTAGGCGCCGGGCTGCGTGGGCCGCCTGCCCGGTGTGGTGAAGCGCCCGGGGTCGAAGCGCTCGGGGTCCGGCCACAGCCGCGCGTCGCGGTGCGTGAGGTACGGGCACACCAGCAGGTCCGTCCCCGCCTTGACGGCGTGACCGGACAGGGCGTCGGCCTCCGTCGCGTGCCGGGGCAGGATCCAGGCCGACGGGTAGAGCCGCAGCGTTTCGCTGACCAGTGCCTGGAGGGCCTCCCGGCGCTCCGGCGAGCCCTCGGGGCCAGCGGCCAGGGCCTCCTCGCGGGCCGCGGGGTGGCGGTCCAGGAGCAGGTACAGCCAGGTCAGCGTGGTGGCGGTGGTCTCGTGGCCGGCGACCAGCAGAGTGACCAGCTCGTCGCGCAGCAACCGGTCCGTGTACGCGGGGTGGGTCGCGGAGGCGTCGACCAGCACCTGGAGCAGTCCCGGGCCGTCCGGGCCCGCCTCCCGTTCCCGGGCGGCGGCCACGGCGTGCCGGGCGACCGCGTCGATCCTGGCCAGGTCGGCGGCCACCGACCCCCGGGCCTCCACCTCGTCTGCGGGCAGGCTCGGCAGTGCCGCCACCACGGCCGCCACGGAGGTGAGTTCCCGCGCGGTGCGGGCGTCCAGGGGGTGGCCGGTGAGCGCGCGCCAGATGGTGTCCAGGGCGAAGCGGCGCATCTCCTCGCCGACGTCGAAGCTCTCCCCGGTACGCGCGAACCGGGCCCAGCGCTCGGCGGCGGTACCGGCCGCCGCCGCGATCCGCTGCTCGTACCGGCGCATGCCCGGCCCGGTGAACTGGGACTGGAGGAGCCGCCGTTGGCGCTTCCACGCCTCCCCGGTCGCGGCCAGCACCCCGTCGCCGATCAGCAGGCGGGCCCGGTGGGAGCGCTTGACGTACCGGTCCGGATGCCGGGCCAGCACGTGCTGCACGGCCTCCGGCCCGGTGACCAGCACGGTGGGCTCCGGCCCGATCCGGACGGCGGCCACCCCGCCGCACCGCTCACGCGCCAGCGCCAGCAGCTCGATCAGCGCGCCCCCGCCCGCCCGCCACCGCCCGACCTCGGCCGCGTCGAGCTCGGGCACCGGCAGACCCCCTCCGGCGGGTTCCTCCTGGGCGGGCGGCCCGGTAACGGCGTGCGTGGCCAAGGCTGTTCTCCTGTCCGGCGGGGATCGGGCAGCACGGACTGTACGCGTGCGCGTGCCCGCGTACGAGGGAGCTTCGAGCCGATACCGCCCGGATACGGCCCCGGCACCCGGGCCGTCGCCTACAGCCCTAGCTCTGGGGTGCCCAGCGCTGCGAGGCGTTGCCGTTGCAGGAGTTGGCGACCAGGCCGCTGCTCAGTCCCAGGTCGAGGCAGCCGCCGTTGTGGACGTTGCGCAGGGTGCCGCCCGAGCCGGTGCGCCAGGTGCGGGCGGTGTCCTGGGCGCAGTCGCCCACGAAGACGGCCTGGCCGAGCATGTTGCCGTAGAGGCAGCCGCCCGTCTGCTGGTTGACCAGCTTGAAGCTGCCGTCGCCCTGGCTCCGCACCGTCCAGCGGGCCGTCGGGTCGGAGCAGTCACCGTGGTCGGAGGAGCCGTAGACCTGGGTGATGCACTTCCCGTTGTTGCCGTTGCGGTAGTGGCGGGTGCCGGAGGCGGGGGGAGGCGCGGCCGTCGAGGATCCGCCTCCGCCGGGGGTGCCGGAGCCGCCCGGGCCGTTGGGCGTACCGGCGGTGGGACCCGTGCCCGTGCCCGCGCCCGTACCGGGTCCCGCGCCCGCGCCCGTAGCCGTCCCGCCGTTCCCGGCGGGCGGGGCCGGCGGTGCGCCCGGACTCTGGCCCTGCGCCGGGGACTGCCCCGGGGAGGCCGCCGCCGGACCGGACGGGCTGCCGCTCGCCGCCGGCCCCGGGCCGGACGGCGCGGCCGACGGAGCGGTGCCCTGGGGCGCGGCCGGGCCCGCAGCGGACACGGAGGGCTGCGCCCCCGCCCGGGAGGGGGCGGTGATGTGCGGGAGGTACTGGACGGCGATGGTGGTGCCGCCCGCGACCACGACGACGGGGAGCACGGCGAGGAAGACCCGGGTGCGGCGGCGCCGTTCGGGACGGGTGGCCGGCGGCTCGGCCCCCGCGGCCGGCTTCCCGCCGCCCAGCGGCAGCGTCGGTACGTCGATCTCCTGCACGTCGGCGGCGAACGCGGCCCGCTCGGCCAGTCGCCCGGTGACCGCTTCCGGCCACAGGGGGGCCTCGAACGGGCCCCGGGCAGAGGCCCGTTCGTGGAGTTCGGCGGCGGTGGGACGGTGCTCGGGGTCCTTGGAGAGGCAGGCGGCCACGACCTCCGCGAGGTCGGGGTCGAGCTCCCGCAGGGGCGCCAGGTCGGGCTCCTCGTGGACGATGCGGTAGAGCACGCCGTGGCCCGATTCCTCGCCGAAGGGCGGCCGGCCGCAGGCCGCGTAGGCCAGCACCGAGCCCAGCGCGAAGACGTCCGTGGCTCCGCTCAAGGACTTGGCCCCCGAGGCCTGTTCGGGCGCCATGTACGCGGGCGTGCCCACCACCATCCCGGTCCGGGTGAGCTGGCTCTGTTCGGCGGCCCGGGCGACCCCGAAGTCGATCAGGGTGAGGCCGTCGAGGGTGAGCATGATGTTGGACGGCTTGAGGTCCCGGTGCACCATGTCCAGCGCGTGCACCGCCGCCAGGCCCTCGGCGGCCTCCCGCAGCAGCAGCCACAGCGCCCGCGCGGGCATCGGGCCGCCGTGCAGTGCGAGGGCCTCGCGCAGGGTGAGGCCTGGGATGTAGGCGGTGGCGAACCACGGGGGATTCGCCGTGCGGTCGCTGTCGAGCAGCGGGGCCGTGGCCTTCCGCGGCAGCCGGGCGAGGTTGTCGAGCTCGTGCCCGAAGCGGCGCCGGAAGTCCTCGTCCTCACCGACGACCGAGGCGAGGAGCTGTTTGACGGCCACGTACCGTCCGTCCAGGACCCCGAGGTACACCCGCCCCATGCCGCCGGCGCCCAGCCGGCCCGCCAGTGTCGCGCGCCCGATCAGCCGCGGGTCCTCCGCATCCAGCGGCTCGGCCCCGCTTCCCCTCAGCTCTAACACGTCAGCCCCGTCAGAATTGGAATGAGTTTCCGGAAATCTACCGGACGCGGCGTGATGCTTCAGCGGTGATCCCCAACGATTTCCGCCCTGGTGGGCGCGAGTACCCCGGGACGGCAGGCGCCTAGCGGGGACAGCACGACGCCCGGGCCGGCCGGCCCGGGCGTCGTGATCGGGATCGCTCAGGCCGCTCAGGCCAGGTCGAACCGGTCCAGTTCCATGACCTTGCTCCACGCGGCGACGAAGTCCTCGGCGAACTTGCGCCCGGCGTCGTCGCTCGCGTACACCTCCGCCAGCGCCCGCAGCTCCGAGTTCGAGCCGAAGACGAGGTCGGCGCGGGTGCCCGTCCACTTCACGGCGCCCGTGGCGGCGTCGCGGCCCTCGAAGGTGTTCTCGTCCGCCGAGGTGGCCTTCCACGTCGTGCCCAGGTCGAGCAGGTTGACGAAGAAGTCGTTGGTCAGCGTGCCGGGGGCGTCGGTGAACACGCCCAGCTGCGACTGCTGGTGGTTGGCGCCCAGGACGCGCAGGCCGCCGACGAGGACGGTCAGCTCGGGTGCGGACAGGTTGAGCAGGTTCGCCCTGTCGACCAGCAGGTACTCGGCCGGCAGGCGGTTGCCCTTGCCGAGGTAGTTGCGGAAGCCGTCGGCGGTGGGCTCCAGCGCCGCGAAGGACTCGACGTCCGTCTGCTCCTGCGAGGCGTCCACCCGGCCCGGGGTGAAGGGCACCTCGACCTCGTGTCCGGCCTCCTTGGCGGCCTGCTCCACGGCGGCGCAGCCGCCGAGGACGATCAGGTCGGCCAGGGAGACCCGCTTGCCGCCGGTCTGGGCGGAGTTGAAGGACTCCTGGACGCCCTCCAGGGTGCGCAGCACCGCAGCCAGCTGGTCGGGCTCGTTGACTTCCCAGCCGGACTGCGGCTGGAGGCGGATGCGGGCGCCGTTGGCGCCGCCGCGCTTGTCGCTGCCGCGGAAGGAGGAGGCCGCCGCCCAGGCCACGGAGACGAGCTGGGACACGGTCAGGTCGGTGCCGAGGATCCGCTCCTTGAGGGAGGCGGTGTCCGCGGCGTCGATCAGCTCGTGCGTGCGGGCCGGCAGCGGGTCCTGCCAGAGCAGGGTCTCGGCCGGGACCTCGGGGCCGAGGTAGCGCACGACGGGCCCCATGTCGCGGTGGGTCAGCTTGAACCAGGCACGGGCGAAGGCGTCCGCGAACTGCTCCGGGTGCTCCAGGAAGCGGCGCGAGATCTGCTCGTAGGCCGGGTCGAAGCGGAGCGCGAGGTCCGTGGTCAGCATCGTCGGGGCATGGCTCTTGGACGGGTCGTGCGCGTCCGGGATGGTGCCGGCGCCCGCGCTGTCCTTCGCGACCCACTGCTGGGCGCCGGCGGGGCTCCGGGTCAGCTCGTACTCGTAGTTGAAGAGGTTCTCGAAGAAGTTGTTGCTCCACCGGGTCGGCGTCGTGGTCCAGGTGACCTCGAGGCCGCTGGTGATGGTGTCGGCGCCCTTGCCGGAGCCGTACGTGCTCTGCCAGCCGAAGCCCTGTGCCTCCAGCGGCGCGGCCTCGGGGTCGTTGCCCACGTGGTCGGCCGGTCCGGCGCCGTGCGCCTTGCCGAAGGTGTGGCCGCCGGCTATCAGCGCGACGGTCTCCTCGTCGTTCATCGCCATCCGGCGGAACGTCTCGCGGATGTCGCGCGCCGCGGCGAGCGGGTCCGGGTTCCCGTTGGGACCCTCCGGGTTGACGTAGATCAGACCCATCTGGACGGCGCCGAGCGGGCCTTCCAGCTCCCGGTCGCCGGTGTAGCGCTGGTCGTCGAGCCAGGTGGTCTCCGGGCCCCAGTAGACGTCCTCGTCGGGCTCCCACACGTCGGCGCGGCCGCCGGCGAAGCCGAACGTCTCGAAGCCCATCGACTCCAGCGCGACGTTGCCCGCGAGGATCATGAGGTCGGCCCAGGACAGGCTCTGGCCGTACTTCTTCTTCACCGGCCACAGCAGTCGGCGGGCCTTGTCGAGGTTGGCGTTGTCCGGCCAGCTGTTGAGCGGGGCGAACCGCTGCTGGCCTGAGCCCGCACCGCCCCGGCCGTCACTGATCCGGTAGGTGCCGGCGCTGTGCCAGGCCATCCGGATCATGAACGGGCCGTAGTGGCCGAAGTCCGCGGGCCACCAGTCCTGCGAGGTGGTCAGCGTCTGCTCGATGTCCCGCTTCACGGCCGGGAGGTCGAGGGACTTGAAGGCCTCGGCGTAGTCGAACCCCTCGCCGAGCGGGTTGGCCACGGCGGGGTTCTTGGCGAGGATCTTCAGATTGAGGCGCTCGGGCCACCACTGGCGGTTTCCGCCGCCCTGGGTGGGGTGGGGGGCGCGCTCGTGCGCGACCGGGCAGCCGCCTGCGCCCTCTGTTTTGGCGTCTACGACGACTGCGTCATGGTTCTCAGACATGGAAATCCTTCCGGACCAGGCGGATCACGCTGTTCAGGAACGGGCGCGAGGAAACGGTGGTGCGACAGCAGGGGGTGCGGCGGCGGACCTCCCGCCGTCCGTCGTCCGGACGACGGACCGGCCCGTCACCTCGCTGTCTCCTGCCGCGTCGGGATGTTCTTGTCCCTTGGCTATCAACGCATCAGATCCTACGATGGACTCAGTCCAAGTCAAGAAGCACACCAAGCCCGGATCCCATCGGCTCCCGGATTCCCACGGGGGCTCCGGGCGGCCCCGTCGAACCCGAAGAGGTGAGCCGACATGAGTGACCTGCTGGAACGGCTGCGCAGGCGCGGCTGGCGGATGACGTCACAGAGGCGCGTCGTCGCGGAGGTCCTGGACGGCGAGCACGTGCACCTGACCGCCGACGAGGTGCACGCCCGGGCCGTGGACCGGCTGCCCGAGATCTCCCGGGCCACCGTCTACAACGCCCTGGGCGAGCTCGTCGCCCTCGGCGAGGTCGCGGAGGTCTCCACCGACGGCCGGGCGAAGCGCTACGACCCCAACGCGCACCACCCGCACCACCACCTCGTCTGCTCCGGCTGCGGCCTCATCCGCGACGTCCGCCCCGCCGGGAACCCGCTCGCCGACCTCCCGGCGGGGGAACGCTTCGGCTTCTCGGTGTCCGGGGCCGAGGTCACCTACCGGGGGCTGTGCCCGTCCTGCACCCCCTGACGGGCGTCCGGCCCCCGCCTCGGCCGCGCCCACCGGTGGGCGGCGAACGCCTGCGCCGCGCCGGGGACGCGGTCGTGGCCTGGACCGCGCCACCGTCGACGATCGGTGTGCACGGCCCCGACGGCCACGGCCCGGGAAAGGACGTCCTCAGGAAGGTCGCTCACCCGGCCCGCCCGGGCCGCCCCGCCGCCGGGTCAGGCGGCGGTCCAGCCGCCGTCCATCGGCAGGGAGGCGCCGGTGACGTGGCCCGTGTGGGGGCCGCAGAGCCACAGGGCGACCGCGGCCACCTCCTCCGGCTCGATCAGGCGCTTGATCGCGGAGCCCCGCAACAGCACCTCCTCGACCACCCGCGAGGCGGGGATGCCGTGCGCCTCGGCCTGGGCGGCGATCTGCCGCTCCACCAGGGGGGTGCGCACGTAGCCGGGGTTCACGCAGTTGCTGGTCACCCCGTGCGGTGCGCCCTCCAGGGCGGTGACCTTGCTGAGCCCCTCCAGGGCGTGCTTGGCGGTGACGTAACCGGACTTGAAGGCGCTGGCCCGCAGCCCGTGCACGCTGGAGATGTTGACCACCCGTCCCCATCCGCGGCCGTACATGTACGGCAGGGTCCGCCGCAGCAGCAGGAACGGGGCGGTGACCATGACCTTCTGGAGCAGCTCGAACCGCTCGGGCGGGAAGTCCTCGATGGCCGCCACGTGCTGGAGCCCCGCGTTGTTGACGAGGACGTCGACCTCGGCGGGCAGCCGGCCGATGGCGGCCGGGTCGGCGAGATCGGCCGGATGGGCCTGCCCGCCGACGAGTTCCGCCACCGCTCCGGCGGCCCGGGCGTCGATGTCCACCACGTGTACCAGGGCTCCCGCGGCGGCGAGCGCCACGGCGCAGGCCCGCCCGATGCCGCTGCCGCCGCCGGTCACCAGGGCCACGCGCCCCTCGAGGGCGGACGCCGTTCCACCGGATGCGGTGGTGTTCGCGCTAGTCATGCCCCGAACGTTAGGGACGCACGCCGTCCCGTGCCGATGTGCGCCGCCGCCACACTCGGCGGTCCCGCTGTGGCGGACCGCACCACCGCCGCCGGGGGCGCCGGCGTTCCCCGCGCTCCCGGTCCTCTGCGCGGTTCCGGGGCCGGACCGGCCCGGGACACGCTGTCAGGCGCGGCCCGGGCCGCCCGTCCTACTGGTGGGGGCGCCAGGCCGGCAGGCCGGCCGACGACGGGCGCCAGGCCATCACCTGTGCCAGGTGGCGGAGGATCTCCTCGGCCTCCCGCCGGACCTGGACGGGGACATCGCCGCGCTCGCGTACGAGCTGGGCGTAGATCGGCGCATCACTGCTGGTGCTGCTCACTTAGGACTTCACTCCCCTGAAGCCGGCACCGCGGGCCGGGCGGCACAAGTGTAGGCGGCGGCTTCGCGGCAGCCGAACAGAGGTCGGTACGGGCGCGGACGGGCGGTCACTGGCATTCGGTCCCGTCGGCCGGAGCGGTGCCGTCGACCAGGAACGCGTCGACCGCCTTGGTGGCGCAGGCGTTGTTCCCGTAGCTGCCGTGTCCCTCGCCCTTCACCGTGATGTTGATGCCGACGCCGCGGCCGAGCGCGTCGGCCATCCGCTTCGCGCCCTCGACGGGGGTGGCGGGGTCGCCCGTGTTGCCGATCACCACGATCGGGGCCGCGCCCTCGGCGGCGACCTGCGGCTTGTCGCTCGCACCGCGCACCGGCCACTGCGAGCACCCGAGCAGGCCCTCCGCCATCTCCGGGCCGAACACCGGGGAGGCCGCGCGGAAGGCGGGCTCCTGCGCCGTCTTCTCCTCGACGGTGTAACGGCGGCTGGTGTCGACGCAGTTGATCGCCGCCTGCGCGGCGTTGGAGTTGCTGTAGCGCCCGTCCTCACCGCGGCCGCTGTAGCTGTCCGAGAGCAGCAGCAGGATGTTCCCCGTTCCCAGCTGCCGCAGCTCGCCCAGCCCCTGGACGAGGTACTCCCAGGACTCCTTGTCGTAGAGGCTGGCGGCGATGCCGGTGAGGGCCATGTCGGAGGTCAGCTTGCGGCCGCTGTCCGTGGCGGCGGGCTTCGTCTTGAGCTTCTCCAGCAGCTCGCTGATCCGCTTGTTGCCCTCGGCGTCGCTCGGGCCGGTCGGACAGTTGGCGGTGTACTTGTCACGGCAGTACTTCATCGCGTGCTCCAGCGCCCGCTGGAAGCCCTTGGCCTGGCCGAGTCCGGCCTGCGCCTCGTCCGCGGTGGGGTCGACGACCGCGTCGAACACGGTGCGGCCGACGTTCTTCGGGAACAGGTGGGCGTAGACCCCGCCCAGCTGGGTGCCGTACGAGATGCCGAAGTAGTTGAGCTTCTGGTCGCCGAGCACCTGGCGCATCAGGTCCATGTCACGGGCCGTGTTGGCCGTGCCGACGTGGGGGAGCAGCTTGGCGGACTTCTGCTTGCAGGCGTCGGTGAACTTCTTGACCTCGTCGAGGGTGTTTCCCGAACCGGTGTCCTCGTCCAGCGTCTTGTCGTCCAGACAGATGACCGGAGCGCTGTTGCCCACGCCGCGCGGGTCGAAGCTGACGAGGTCGTAGACCGCGCCCAGCTTCTTGTAGTCGTCCGCCGCCTGCGGGAGCGTCTGGACGCCGGAGCCGCCGGGACCGCCGAAGTTGTAGACCAGGGAGCCGAGGCGCTTGCCGGCGTTCGTGGCCTTCTTGCGGATCAGCGCCACGTCGATGGTCTCGCCGGCCGGCTTCGCGTAGTCGAGGGGCGCCTTCATGGTGGCGCACTGCCAGGCCGCTCCCGGGGCCTCCCCGCCGCCCTGGGCGGCCGACGGCGCCGGGCAGCTGCGCCAGTCGGGCTTCTGCCCGGTCAGGGAGGCGGGCAGCGGGGGCAGCTGCGTGGGCGCAGGGGCGGGGGCCGACCCCGAGGGCTTCGCACGCGCCGGAGCCTTCGCATCGCTGCCGCAGGCCGCCAGGGCGGGGACCGTCAACAAGGAGACGGCGGCCAGGGCCGCCGTCCGGACGGGGCGGCGTATGAGGTGGGGCATGCGGGGACTCCTGCGCGGGTTCGGAGGGCATGGGTAAACGAAGGACAAAGTGTAGGGGTGGGTTCCGGCCATGCTTCCCCGGGGTCCGCCTTAGCCGGCGGGCGTCGCGTCCGCCGCCCGCAGGGCCCGGTACCGGCCCGGAGTCGTACCGAACTCGCGGCTGAACGCGTGCGACAGGGCGTACGGAGTGCCGTACCCCACCCGGCGCGCGACGGCGGCCAGCGGGTCCTCGGTGTTCCGCAGCTGGGCGGCGGCGAGGTTCAGCCGCCACCAGGTGAGGTACGCCATGGGGGGCCGCCCCACCAGGGCCGTGAAGCGCCGCGCCAGCGTCGGGCGGGACACGCCCGCCTCGGCGGCCAGCCGGTCGTTGGTCCACGGCGCGGCCGGATCGGCGTGCAGCGCGCGCAGCGCGGCGGCCGTCACCGGGTCGCCCAGCACGGCGGGCCAGCCGCCCGCCGCACCCCCGGCCGTCAGCCAGGAACGGATCATGTAGACGAGCAGCAGGTCGAGCAGGCTGGGCACCGCGACCCCGGCGCCCGGCCGCTGCCCGCCGAGCTCACGGCCCAGCAGATCGATCGCCGACCGGAGTTCGGGGTGGCTGCCCACCCGGTTCGGCAGGTGCACCACGGGCGGCAGTTCCGCCATCAGGGGATGCGCCCGGCTGCGGTCGAGCCGGTACTTGCCGCACAGCATCTCCACCGCACCCGAGCCGCCGCCCGGCCGCCCGGGCCCGCGCCACGCCTCCGCGACCGACTCGAACGGCACCGCCCGCGCCACGGCCGCCGCGTCGGCGGGGCCGTCGGCGATCACGTGTCCCGTACCGTGCGGCAGCAGCACCGCGTCACCCGCGCCCAGCGATACGGGCGGTCCGCCGTCGGGCAGCAGCCAGCAGCCGCCCTCCAGTACGACGTGGAAGCCGGCGCCCCCGTACGCCGCGAACCGCGCGCACCAGCTGCCCTCCACCCGCATCCGGTCCGACGAGGGCCGGCCCACCCGTACCGCCGCGATCGCGTCGCTCACCACATCCACCGCGCGAGCCTATCCAAGGGTCCCGTGTGAGCCGCTGTCGTATTCGGAAGAGCAGTCGGAGCATTGAGCCGCTCACGGGACCCTCCCTAGGGTGATGATCATGGACAACGCGAACGGAAACACCATGGTGCTCGGCGACGTCGAGGTCATCCGGGTCGTCGAGTGGCAGGGCCCCTTCGGACCCGCCGCGGACCTCGTCCCCCGCGCGGGCGAGCGGCTGTGGCGGGACAACGAGGACTGGCTGGCCCCCGAGCACCTCCGCCCGGAGGACGCCACGGCGGTGATGGCCCTGCAGACCTGGGTCCTGCGCAGCGGCGGGACCACCGTCCTCGTCGACACCGGCGTGGGCAACGGCCGCGAACGCCCCGGCACCCCGCTGTTCCACCGGCGGAAGGGGGACTTCCTCGGAGCGCTGGCGCTGGCGGGCGTCCGCCCGCAGGACGTCGACTACGTCGTCAACACGCACCTGCACGCCGACCACGTCGGCTGGAACACCCGCGACGACCAGGACACCGACGGCACCGCGGGGGAGTGGACGCCCTCCTTCCCCAACGCCCGGTACCTCATCCCGGCCGCCGACGACCACCACTTCGGCCCGCGCGGCGACTACGCCGGAGGAGAGCGGCAGGACGACCGGCTGATCTACGAGGACAGCGTCGCGCCCGTGCACCGGGCCGGACAGGCCGTGCTCTGGGAGGGCTCGCACCGCATCGACGAGCACCTCACCCTGGAGGCCGCCCCCGGACACACCCCCGGATCGTCGGTGCTGCGCCTGGCCTCCGGCACCGACCGGGCCGTCTTCGTGGGCGACCTCCTGCACAGCCCGGTCCAGATCCTCTCCCCGTCCTGCAACAGCTGCTTCTGCATGGACCCCCGGCAGGCCGCGGCCACCCGCCGCAAGGTCCTCGGCCGCGCCGCGGACCTGCGGGAACTGGTGGTGCCGGCCCACTTCGGCGGAGCGGGGGCCGTGGAGGTCCGCCGGGAGGGGGAGGGGTTCGGGATCGGCCGGTGGGCGGCCTACGGTCCCGGCCGGTGAGCGGGCGGACCCGGGCGGGCGAAGGCGGCCGGAGCGGCCGGATTGCGGACCCGGATCGTCCGGCTGTTACGGTCCGGAGCATGCCCGCACTGGTCGCCCCCACCGCCCGCCTGCATTCCTCCTGGCTCGCCGCGCAGGAGGAATGGGGGCCCGACGCCCACATGGACGGCGCCGGACTCGGCTCCACCGACGACGTCGACACCCCCGAGGGCTTCGCCGACTGGACCGGGGAGCTGCGCCGCCGGGCCGACCGCACGGCGCCCGTGGAGCAGGGCCGCGTCCACGCCACCCACTGGTGGATCACCGAGGGCGACACCTACCTGGGCGCCATCGACCTGCGGCACTACCTGAACGGCTTCCTCCTCGACGCCGGGGGCCACATCGGCTACGGCGTCCGCCCCTCGGCGCGCGGGCGCGGTCTGGCCACCTGGGCCCTGGGCGAGGTCCTGCACGAGGCGCGGCTGCTCGGCATGGACCAGGTCCTGCTCACCTGCGACCCCGGCAACGAGGCGTCCGCCCGCACCATCGAGCGGAACGGCGGCGTCCTGGAAGACGTACGGGAGACCCTGGTCGGCCCGAAGAGCCGCTACTGGATCACCCTCTGACGGGAGCGGCCGACCCCTGCGCCAGACCGGAGAGGCGCAGCGCGCGCAGCATGGCCGGAAGGTCCCAGCGGCCGCAGGAACAGCCGCCGGCCAGCGCCTCCAGGGTCCCGGGCGTCAGCTCGCGGCGCAGCGCGGCGTCCAGCAGCCGCGCCGCCGTCTCCGCGCGTCCGGCGGCCGCTCCGCAGTCGCAGTCGTCCCAGGCGCCTTCGAGCAGGCGCAGCAGCTCCCGGCGCTCGGTGAAGCGGCTCATCCCGCAGTCCAGCCCGTCGTCGTCCAGGTCGTCCGGGTAGGGCGCCCGGGCCCAGGAACCGTTCTCGGACCAGTAGACACAGCCGAGCTGCCAGCCGCCCAGCAGATCGCGCAGGGTCTCGTACGGCAGCCAGTCCGGGCCGCCCGCCAGCATGTCCACGGCCGGCTCGTGCCACTTGACGGCGCTCGACTCGTCCTCGCCGAAGAGCACGTACCGGCCCTCTCCCGTCCGGGTGAAGGTCCACCAGGTGCAGCCGCAGTCGTCGAGGTGCAGCCCCTCCCCGTCGATCCAGTGCCCGGTCCGGTGGACGCCGCGGCCCTCCGCCTCGGTGGTGGCCTCCAGTACGGCGACCAGGGCCCAGTGCGCCCACAGCACCTCGGCGGGCGGCAGGTCCCCGGGCAGGCCGGGGCGGTGGATGGTCATCGCGGCGGAATCCCCCTGGACGTGACGGCTGTTCACCGGCCCAGCCTAAGGGCTCCCGCCGTACGGGCGGGGGGGGGGGGGGGGGGGGGGGGGGGGGGGGGGGGGCGGGGGGGGGGTTTTTTGGGGGTATGTCTTCATAGGGAGCAGCGCGAGAGCGCGGG